>JAYTGN010000060.1:0-17834 GCA_043733485.1 Gemmataceae bacterium | reverse complement strand
CGAGCCCCTGCTAATGAGGGAGGGGCTCATCACGCTCAACGAAGCGGCTGAGATTCTCAGCCGAACGGCCACGACTGTCACGCGATGGTCGATCGATGGCGTCACGTTACCAGACGGCAAGCTCATCAAACTCGAAACCATTCGAATTGGAGCGAGGCTCCAGACATCGCGCGAAGCCGTCTTTCGATTCGTCGATCGGCAGCAGTCGGAGGAGGTGTCGAATGGCTGACGCCGAGATCGACTCGATTGATCGTCTCGTGAGTGAAGGACTGATCGGCGCGACCCAGGCCGGAAAGATCATGGGGGGTATGTGGCGTCAGACCGTTGCCCGATTCATGATTAGGGGGGTCCTGACCCCCGACGGTCGCCGCGTGACGCTGGAACACATTCGTTGCGGTGGAAGTCGGCTCATGACGAGCCACGCCGCTTGCCTTCGATTCTTGAAGGCTCAGCAGCGGGCAGGGACGACTCCCGCCGACGAGCAAGAAGAGACACAAAAGGCGAGGCCTTCACGACGTTCGGCGGCGGCGAAGTCTGCCGGCGAACGATTGAAGGCGTTGGGCTGCTAACAACCAATTGCAAAACCTCGGGTACGACCCCGAAACGTGATCCACACAAACGCACAACGGGCCGGGTCGCCGCCACGCTGACCCCGACCCGCTGCGCATCGGGAATGCCATGACAATAACACGCGATGCTAAGTCGGTCAACGATGACACGCCCAACGTCCACCGCTCTCGAATCGACGCGACTATCTGCGACTGGAGCCTCGCCGAGACCGCCGATGAATTCATTGCCCTACATGATCGGATCGACGCGCTCGAATCGGTGAACCATCACCTTCGCGAGCGGCTGGAATGGCTGGAGCGTGCCGTCGCTGGAGGTATCCGCGAATGAGCACCGCGACCCGAACCGAGATTACTTTCCGAGCGTCGAAATCGAACCTCTGTGAAGTGTGCTGTACAGGCACCAAGGACTGCAGCGCGACCGCCGACGCCCTTCATTTCTGCCGAGGCGAGCCGGCGGACCCCGCCGCCTGGAAACTCGTAAAGCGTGGCGACATCTTTCACTGTTACCGCCGCGTCGATGACAAGCGGCATCTGAACGAGAATCTGCTTCTCAACGGGAAGCCGCACAACGACCCCAAGCCGATCATCGGCGGGAAGGCGAAGGGAAAGTCCAAGCCGCATCCGAAGCTGAACGCGGAGAAAGGCAAGCCGCAGACGTGGCGGGAGCAGGTCAAAAAGTTCTATCACGACGCGAACAACAAGGACGGCAGACAATGTATCGCTGCGAACCTTTCGCTCCCGGTGGAAGCGTTCGGCGGCGACCTTCCGGTTCCGGGGTGCGGCTACACGGAATACGGTCTCAAGGATGAAACAAATCCGAAGCCCGAATGGGTGGGAGCGACTACGTTCCCGATGGTCGATGGGAACCTTGAGCCGTGCGGCGTCCTCAAGCGACTCGACCGCCCTGTGATCTCCCTCAAGATATTCGGAAGCGACGACCCGAAGAACAAGTTCTCGATGGGGGGCGGGCACGGCGGGCTCATTCTTGGCCGGGACTGGAGTACGCGGCATGGGCCGTTGCTCTGCCCGGAGGGCGGAAGCGATGTCTTTGCTCTCGCTATGTGCGGGCTCCCGGCCATCGCTCGGCCGTCGAACGTCGTCGGCGCGGAGTTGCTCGCCGAGGTTCTCCGCGATGAGCCGCCGGACAGAATGATCGTGGTGCTCGGCGAGAACGACGAGAAGTTAGACGGCAAATGGCCCGGCAAGGAAGGCGTCGTCGCCGTCGCGCCGAAACTCGCGACGCTTCTAAATCGGCCCGTCCACTATGCCTATCCGCCGGACGGAATCAAAGATTGCCGCGTCTGGGTTCAGGAATTGCTCGCCGGGCAAGCTGACGCCCTCGACATGGCCAGCATCGGCGACACGATCCGGAAGCACATCGAAGCAACTGCGATTCCTGTTGAGCCGAGTCTCGAAGATATTGCTGGCGGTGATGAATCCGGAGACGGCAAGGTCGCGACGAGTCCGACCTTCGCCATCGGTGATCGCGTCGCCGCGTCCGACCGTGGGAACGTCGGCACGGTGATCGAGGTGCTTGCTCGTGATCAATACAAGGTGAAGTTCGTCGGCGAGAACGGCATCGCAGAGAAAGTCTTCCACGCCGATAGTCTCAAGCCGGAAGCGTCCAAGCATGCGGCGGGAACGAAGGCCCCTGGAGAAACGGGCGAACTCGTCGTCGAATCCCTCGAAGGACTTCGCCCGCTCCCGGTTCGATACCTCGTGCCTGATCGCATCCCCGCCGGGATGCTCGGATTGCTCGCGGGCGAAGGAGGCCACGGCAAGAGTGTGACGACGCTGGAACTCGCGGCCGCACTCACAACGGGCCGATGCGCGTTCGGGCTCACCTACCCGAATCCCGTGCTGGGCAAAGCTCTGATCGTCAGCTGCGAAGACGATTGGGAACGCACGATCATTCCTCGGCTCGCGGTCTTCGGAGCCGATCTTAGCCGCGTGCTTCGCATCCGTGGCGTGAAGATGAAAGCGGACGGGCAGACGCTCGACTTCCACCTCGGCCACTTCGCGGAACTCGAGAAGCTGCTCAAAGCCGATCCCGAGATTCGGCTCGTCGTGATCGACCCCGCCGGGGCTTACATCGGCCGGGCGGGAGTGAACGAAAGCCGCGATTCAGACCTCCGCGCGATCCTCGGCCCGCTAAGCGAAGCCGCGAATGCAACCGGCGCGGCCATCCTTCTCGTGAAGCACCTGAACAAAAGTGCCAACGTCTCAGCCGTTCAACGGGTGAGCGGAAGTACCGGCTACGTCAACGCTGTCCGGTTTGCGTACCTGATCGCGCCCGACACCGAAGACCCGAAGCGGAAGCACCTGCACCCGATGAAAGCGAACGTCCTTCCTGCCGGGCAAGACGGGCTCGCCTATCGCCTCGAATCGCTGCCGCCCGACGAGGCCCGCAAGGTTCTACTGACCCGCTGGCCCGATCTAGCGAGCGAAGACCTGGAGGCGCTCGCCCTGCAACTCTTCCGCCAGTCGTGGGAGGCCGGCGGGAGTGTCAATGTGGACGATCTCGCGAACGGGAACTCGAAGCGGGCGGCGAAAAGCGAAGACGTTCCCAGATGCATCGAGTTCATTACGAAGTTCCTTGGCGACTACTCGTTTCCAGACGCCGAGCTATCGACCGCATTCGAGAAGGCCGGGTTGTCGTTCAACGCCTTCAAGCGGGCCAAGGCCACGCTGCGGGATTCCGACCGAACGAACCCGGCTCGACTATCGAGCAAGCCACGCGGCGAAGGGGGCCCGTGGTGGTGTTGGATCGGCCCTCAGTCCTACCCGAGGCCTGATCGCCCCGACGCGGCGGAAGGGCTCGCAAGGTACGCCGATGCCCCTTAATCCCTTGCGTACCAGACTCACCAGACTCACCAGACTGAAAGACTCACCAGACTGAAAGACTGAAAACTCTCTTGTATTAGAGAGAAATGGAAGAAGAGGAGTTAAGGACCAGTCTTTCAGTCTCGCCAGTCTGGTCAGTCTTTCAGTCTGGTGCGTGGGCCATGCAAGGGGAGCAAGCGAAGGGCATCGTTCCCTGGGGAAGCCTTTTTTTCCGCCGCGTTTTGGTTCGGAATGCCCAACAGGGCCAACATGAAAGGGACTGATTTATGAAAGTGACATGCACGATTGTTCAGGTAGACCTCGATGGCGACTACGACACCGTTGATGGTGTTCGCGCCGCCTGCTCCAAGTGCGGGCATGAGGTCGAATCGTTCGGAACGTCAGACCGTTCCGTCCGTCGATGCCTTGCCGTGATGAGGGGCGAATGCCCGAACGGTGAAGCGAACCTCTACCTAGCCGACTCCGATGAGGTGCCCGCGTGATCCTCAACGAACTGACCCCGGGCGAACTGATCGCCCACGCCGAAAGCAAAGGGTTCGATTTCAAACTGACGAACGACGTGATCTCTTACGGCGGACCGCTTCTCGGCTACGACCGCGAGCTAACCAGAGCCGTCGGTGCAATCAGCCGCGAGATTCGACGCCGAGGGAAGGGGTTCCTGGGGTTCCTGGAACTGAAACTCTTGGTACTCAACACGTACGAACCAAAAAGGGCATGAGCATGAGCGAATGTAACCCAAACGCTTGCCCGAGTTGCCACGGCAGCCGCTTGCTCGTCTACCGCGTTCGCCGTCCGCAGCGATCACCCGAAATCGCTTACCGCTATCGCTCATGCCCCGCCTGCGGCCTGCGAACCGTGACCCGCGAGAAGACCATCACGGTTGGCGAACCGAGGGTGATTCGAGACCCGAGGCGCTAACCTGTACCCGGTTCGGCACAATCGGCTCGCCTTGTATTTCCAAGTGTGATGAAGCTGGTTATGGTGCAAATGTACATCGCGTCCGAGGGAGTTTCTCAATTATTATGTCAACGCTCATTGCTCCCGAACAATCGGCCTTCGAGCGCCTCGCATCGGAGCTCGCGCGTGGCGAGGCTGTTGCCGCCGACCGCGTTCTCGTGATTTTGGCAGCGACCGGACGAACCACGGGTGAATTGCAAGAGCGATGCGACATGCTCTCGGCGGAGATCGAACAAGCATGGGGGAACCATGATTCCATTCGTTAAGCAGTCGCTTGCCGACGACACCGCAATTGTTTCCTCGGCACCCGTGCCGAGGGCATTCGAAATTCCGCCCGCGACTTCGCATCTTTGGGGGTGGTTTTTGGAAGACAATGCAGGCGAGCTTCTCCGAAACCGCCTGGCCCACGGCGGGAAGCTGCTGACCGGACTCGCGACCGCCGCTGTGATCACCGTCGCCTTCAATGTAAGCAAGATCGACCGGAGCCGTGGTGACACGTACGAATACTACTTCGTTGATCGCGAGGAAGCGCTCACTGTTATTGCGAAACTCCGAGCCGCCGCAGAGCCGGGCAAGATCGTCTGGGAGATGCGTCGTGCTGGCCTACCATACCGAAAAATCGGATAGTGAAGGAGTCGCCCATGTCGAAGATTTACACCGAAAAATCGGTCATGTCGAACGTGCGAGTGGATCGCACTGGACCGTATCCCCGGCTCATCGGCGTTTCGCTGTGCGGGCCGAACTCGGCCAACCGCCGCCGATACAGGCGCGAAGCCTTCGCCGGGAACCGCATCAACCGCTACGCCAACCGCCCGGTCTTTTTGAATCACTCCCAATCCCGCGCTGGTCGCCAGTACCAGGATAAAATCGGAACCCTTGAGAATCCCCGGCTTCGCGCCGATGGTTTTCCCGTCGCCGATATCGCGATCAATTCGGGCCATCCGTTCGCCGAGGCGTTCCTCTGGGATGCGACCCACAAACCCAACAGCATCGGCATGAGCCACGTGGCGAACTGCGCCACGAAAGTAGCGGCCGACGGCTTCGAGGAGATCGGTGAAATCTTGTCGGTCGAGAGCGTGGATGTCGTTCTCGATCCGGCGACGGTGGCCGGACTCTTCGAGCAGATCCAACGCCGCAAGATGCAACCGGTGCAGGTCGCGAAAGTGATGAAGGAAGAAATCGACTTTTTTCGCGAACTTCATCAGAGGATGCGGGACCGGAAACCCGAACACCGGACCCCCGCGCCGAAGAAGTTCTCGGAGGTTCTGCTCCGCGAGGCGCTCGGCCTGAAAACGCGAACCGCCCCGACCGAGGAAGCGGAACGTAAGCGCGAGTTCCTCGAATCGATCACTGGCTACTAACTCACGAGGAGTTCCTTCCCATGCCGATGACTGGCAGCGTTCTGAATCCCGAGATCGAAGCGATCATCGCGAGGAGCGACTCGCAAAGCCGGATGAAATCGCGGCCCTTCAAGGAGCAGCAGTCATTGCTCGGCGACGCGATCCTCGACCGCTTGGGTGAGGCCGATGCCCTCGTGGTCAAGGCTCGCGCGCGGCTATCCGCTCTGGCCGAAGAAGTCGAGGCCATGCCCGCGGTCGCGGAGGCGCGAGAAGCTCACAACGCGCTGACCGAGCGACTCAAGCAGGCCGAGGAACGGATGGCCCAGGCCGCGACCGATGCCGCCGCCGCGACCGTCCGCATTCGAGCGGCCCTTGCGAACGGCAAGGACGACGAATCCGCCGAGGAAGTCCGCGAGGCGGCAAACGCGACTGTGGTGCGAATGGCAGCCCGCAGTGCCGATCTGGGGCCGCTATTGGAATCGGCCGGGCGGTTGCTCGCGAGCCGACGTTCGGCGGCACTCGCCGGGAAGCGCCGCGAACTCGGGGAACAGGCCGAGGCCCGGATTCAGAGTTTTCGCGCGGATGAGCAGGCGCTCACGGCTCGGCACGGCCGTGAAACGCTCGCTCTCCCGTGGCTGGAACTCCAAGAGAGCCGGATGCTACTTGGCATCCTCTTCAACGATAAGGAGTGAGGAACATGGCGAAGCCCATCGACTTTTCAAAGCTCACCCCGAGGGCTCAGGAGTTCTTCCGCAACAGGGCTTCCTCAAAAAAGGCAAAGGCCAAGAGCAAGAGTAAAGGCGGATCGAAGGGCGGAGGCGGAGGAAGCTGATGTTCGGCGGCACCATCACGAACGTGGACTTCGGACAGGTGCCGCGCCCCGCTTTCGGCCGCGCCGCCCAGCACGCGGCCTCGCCGCCGTGCCGGACGAAGGCCGCAGCCCGCTACCAGCGAGCCGCGAAGACGGCCGCCGAGCTTCTTCCCGAACTTCCTCCGATCGGCACGGCCCACCACTGTTTGATGGTCGGCAGCTTCGATCTTTGTCAGGTGATCGCGGCGACGTTGAAGCTGGCACCGCACTGCCGGCACTTGCGAATCGCGACCCTCTGCTTCAGCAAGAGGAACTCCGCCGAGCTTCTCGGCTTCCTCGAAACGTACCCGCCGCTCCGCTTGTCCGTGCTTGTGTCCACGTTCTTTCAAGGCCACAACGCGGAACTGTTCGAGCGGTTCGCCGAGGAACTGAAGGACCACAGCGACCGAGCGAAGATGGTTGCAGCCCGGACGCACGCGAAGGTCGTGGCTTTCGACATCGGCGAGGAAGACGGGCTTGTCTTCGAAGGTTCCGCGAATCTCCGTACGAACGGAAACCGCGAACAACTAACCGCGATCCGCGACCGGCAACTCCACGATTTCCACGCCGGATGGATCGACGAACTGACCGCGAGCGCCCCGCATGGCGAACGAGAAAAAACCGCCGGGTAAGGCGTCGAGCGTGGAGGTCGCCGCGCGAGTCGAGGAAATCCTTCGGATTCGCTTGGATTCTGCACAGTTCCACGACGTCAAGGCGTTCGCCGAGGAGAAGGGTTGGAATGTCAGTTTGCGTCAGCTGGCGCGGTACATTCGGAAGGCAGACGAGCTTCTGGTCTTGCGGAACGTGCGGAGTCGAAAGCGATTGCTCGCGCGGCATATCGCCCAGCGGGAAGCGATTGCAGCCAGGTCGATCAACTCCGCCGACTGGAGAGCCGCACTCGCCGCGCTGGACTCGAATGCCAAACTCCAAGGGCTGTTCATCGATCCACGGGACTTGAAGGAACTGGCCAAACTCGCCGCGGAACAGGGCGAACAGATTCGGCAAATGAAAGAAAGAATCGATGCTGCACAACCTCAAAAACCGATTGCGCCACCAGCAGCGGAAACTCGACCTGATGAAAGCCTCGCTCAAGGATCGAAGTGATTTCTTCGACATCGACGCGGCAATCGACGACGAGGAACGCCACTGGTTCGAACAGTGGAACCGAAGGCTTCATTCTTTGGGGCAGTTCCTCGAAACGATCCCGGCGAGATACCAGGAGCAGGTTGAGGAAGAACTGTTTGGCGTAGCGGACATCTTGAGTCGATTGCTCACGCCCGGGCCGGCCTTCGCGCCGGAGGGTTCATCGTCCCTGATGCAGTGGGCCATGGTCCGCAGCACGTGGGGGGAATTCCACCCGTGGAACCGATGCCGACCTGACCCGACCCCCGAGGCGTTCCTCGATCTGCTGATCACCTACTCCGGTGCGGACCTCTGGCCATGCCAAGCGTGCGGCATTCCGCTTCCTCAGAGGCCCCCGTCCGGTCGGTTGGGCGTGCCGTACAAGGCCGACGTGACGCCGTGGGTGAGACCTTACTGCCTTACCGCGACGTGCCCGGTGTGCTCGACAACGATCCCACGAGGCCGCACAGGAGTTCCCTCATGAACCCGACCCTCATCCGCCGCCGGCTCCAGCAGCAAGCCGAGGAACTGGAGCAGCTGCGCCGGGAGAACCCCGAGGCGTGCCCGAACGCACGAAGATTCACGGCCGTCGTGGGTTTTGTCTCGGGCGAGACGGTACCAGTGGTTCCCGCCGGAACGGGGCTCGTCTGTGATTTCTGCGGATGCGAACACGTGCTCATTGTCGAAGAAGTCATTGTCGAGACTCACCACGAAATCCCCGAGGTGCTCTAATGTCATTCGGGATGATGAACTCCTACTCGCCAATGGCGTCGGTCGATCCCGATACGATTTGGTTCCCGGTGAGAATAACGGTGGTCGATGGTACGGCCTGCGAGTTCCAGGAAGTCTGGCTAGTCTGGCACTATGGCACGGGAGTCGTCGCGGACAAGATCGGCGGGCGGGTGAACGGTGCGTTGGACCCGGCGCATGCGATTGACGGCAGCACGTTCACGGTCGCGGCTGCGGGGAGTGCGGTGGTGGCGTTGGCGAGAAGGGCGATGGGAGCGGGGGGAACGATGTGGGAATTGAAGGGCCCCCCGGTGCCGGTCGATTCGGACTGGTTCCCGGTCCGCATTACTGCGGTGCTGGCGGGGCCGGCCTTCGTATTTCAGGAAGCCTGGCTCAACAGCTCTGGGCTCATCGAGGATCGCGTTGGCGGTCGAACCAATAGTGCTGCCGATCCGGCGTACGCAATTGACGGGAGTACGTTCGCGACTGGAACAGTTGGCTCTCCAGTGCAAGTATTGGCGAGGCGAGCACCGGGGGCGTCTGGTAAATGGGAATTGAAAGGTGGCGGTGGCTCAATTTACAGCGGCGTCACGGCCGGTGCGGTTGCGTCCGGGGCCAGCGGCAACGTAACGGTCTCGGGAGTCGGCACTGTCTCCGTTTTCAACCAGTGGTCAACGACGATAGCGACCGCGAAGAAGTGCCTCATCGGGTGGGTGGCGAACGAGTCGCGGTATCAATTCGTTTCGGTGGAATGCTGATATGATGCTGCGTCACACTCCTGGGGCACCGTGCTGTTGCTGCTTCTGCAACGCCTTGCCTATTTCGTCGAGCTTCGGCGGCACGATTCTGTACGTCGGCGATTATTCGTTCGGATCGTTTTGGGCGTCGGCTCCGTTCGCGTATGGTGGCGCAACCATTCTCGTACACGACTATTTATACCCGGACCAGACCTTTGATATTACATACGCCGTGTCGGTGATTTTGTGCAGCAACGGACTTAGCGCGTATTTCATACATGCACTGTGGGGTGGCGGCAACTCGTTCTTCGTTACAAGTGGAACTCTCGATTTCTCATGCGACCCCTGGTCGGCTGTTGCCGTTCAACCCACGTTCCAGCTTGCGACTTATTTTGAACAAGCCGTCGACGGAAGGATTACGTTTTCCAACTTCGTTCCTGTCACGCCTACATTCTCTCAGTAACTCATGGACGAAAGACTCGAACTCTTAAGACTGGCTGCCGAGGAAGTTCTCAGAGTTCACTTGGGACTGATACCATCCCACCCGCCGTGCATCCACGAAGGGGCCGTGATGGAGTGGTGTACAACGTGCGGCAACCAAGAATCCCAACACGTCCGGGCGTGTGACCTCCACGAGCGATGCACGCGGGAATTGGTTTCGCTCGCCGTCCGATCCTGCCGTGAATGCCCAGACTACAAGCCGGATGCAATCTAGTTGCTTGCCAAGATCGCACCAGGATCGCGTCTACAGCGGTCGGAGGCGAACTGCACGCGGATTGCCGGGAAGAGGATAATGGGGCGTGGAAGGGACGGGGGAGAGGGAAGTGGCTCAGAGATCGTCGGACGGGGGTGGTACAGTTTTGAATTCCATTGTCGCCAGTTCGTCCCGATGAATCGCATGGAACATCCGCCATAGTTCCGTTTGGCTTTTCGGTGAGATTTTCGGCGGGACGATCAGAAGTTCATGAGTGGTTCCCCGTTCGGGGGACGCCAAGTATCCAGTTAAGAATGGTTGGGATGCTGACGAGATGGTCATTGTTCGGTTCCGCATCGAGGCCCAGATAGCAGTGATTACCGATCATCAAAGCTAGAAGTAAAAGCCAAAGTTGCTGCGGTCCGCCAGTGTTGGTAGGTATCAGACCAGATGCCACGGCTGGTTCTAACTGAGAGAGATACGCAACGGCTTTTGGTAAATCCGTGTAAGTGATCATCCATTGCGAAGTCCTGCCCGCCGTCTTTCCGTTCGCCAGCATAGCGGGAATACATCTCTTGCAGTTCCTCGCGATTCATCACTTCTTCCCGCCCTTCTTCTGAGAATCTGCGGGATACTCCTTCTCAAGCGCGATCATTGCGAAGCGAAGCAACACCGCGTCACTGACCTTCACAAGGTTCAGCGCCGCCGCCACGCGATCTTTTAGCGATGGCATGCGGTCCCACGTCTCATCGTCGGGCTGGCAGTTGAACTGCCGCTTCCGTTCAGGTTTCGACTCAGCCATTTTCGCACCTCCAAAAACAATTTAGCAAAAAACTAGTAAACATCAAGTCCCCTCTATTGACCCGTCGATAGCATACTACTAGTATAGTTAAAGAAGAGTAAAAGTAAACAACCAAACCGGAGCCCCGACCATGAACGCGACCTTCACCGAAGTTCTTCCGAAGACCGCCAGCACTCGCGGGAACGCGATCAACTGGACGCCGACGACGGCAGGCAGCGGCCTGCTGACGATCCACGCGGGCCGCAAGTCCACCGATTACAGCGTGCGACCGCTGGCCACGACGTGGGGCCGTGGGTTCGTCCTGGCGAAGATGGACGGCAGCGAGCGGTACACGGTGCTGATCGGCAAGCCGGGCGAGGCGAGCCGCTGCGATTGCCCGGCCGGATGCTACCGCGAGTCGAGCCGCGTCCCTTGCAAGCACATCGCAGCCGCCACGGCCCTGATCGAGAACGAACGACTCTGGGGCACGGAAGTCGCCGAGGTGCCCGCCCCGACCGCACCCGTCGCGAAGAAGCCCTACGTCTCGCCCGATCCCCGAGCCGACGCCGACTTCTTCTAACGTCCCGAGTTCCTTCCCTCTCCCGAAAGGGGGAGGGCTCCTTCTCTCTGGAGTTCCTCATGCCGATGCCCGCTTGCAACCCGGCCGACAACGAGATCGACGACGGATTCCCCTGGTCGCCGTTCCTCGACCACTACCTCACGCCCGGCGAGATCGAAGACGCTTTCGACGATGCGAACGCGGTCGATGCCGAGGCAGGCGCGACCGCAGCCGACCATCCCCACGAATGGGGATGCCACGCTCAACCCCCGTTCTGAACCGATACCGCCACGGGAGTTGCTCCCGTGGCTTCTCTCTGTTCCCGTTTCCTTACCAGGAGAATGACCCATGACGACGAAGACGAAGAACGCCGCGTTGGCGAAGATCGAGGCGAAGATGGACGCCGTGCGCGCCGAGGCTCGGCAACAAGCCGATGCTCGACAGCAGCCCCCGTCGTTCTCGGAGGTGAAGCGGGTGGTTCGCGCCTTCATGAAGGCGAACTACCCGGACGAGAAGATCGTGTCGATTGCCGGCTTCACCGCCATCGGATGCGGGACGATCGATCTGCCCATCATTGGGAGCGACCGCGACATCTCCACCGCCGCCAAGCCGAGGAAGGCAGCTTCGCCTTCAACCGAAGCTGCCTTCGACCCGAGCAACCCGGACGACGAGAGGAAGGTCCGCGAGGCCGTGGCCGCGTTCTGGGCTTTCGCCGTCGGCACGATTGCCACGCTCGTTCAACGGATGGAGGCAATCGCCGAAGAGGCCTACCAACCCGCCAGCCCGCTCTTCGGCTTCATCGACGGGAAGCGATGGGACAAAGTCGCGGGTCGCCTGAACGACGCCGACATCGAGAGTTGCCGAATGATGGTGGACATCTCCGATCCGCTGGCGGCGCTCGCGACACGACTTAGTTTCGCGGGTTCATCTTGAGGAACCTTCCGGGAATTCCCGGAAGGTTCAGCTCGCACGCCCTGGCCTCACCCGCCGGGGCGTTCTCGTTTAGCACCGCTTCCTTGCTGTACGCCATGATGACGCCACAACCACGCTATACGCCGACCAAATCAACCGCCCATAACGCATTGCACCACTTGCACCATTCAGTAACACGCATAGAACTGCTTTGAAACCAGCATTCTCAGGTTTTTGGTTAGTGGCTTTTCTTTCTGAAAATCGCTAGGTCCCCGGTTCAACCCCGGGACTGCCCACTCTGGAAAACAAGGGAAATTCAATCATCCCGCGTTCTCCGATTCCCTGGCTTGGTACAGAATCCGGTACAGAATGAGAAAAAGCCCTCTCCCCCGCTGTAACGGGAGAGAGGGCCAGCAACCCGAAGGCTGCCGTGGGGCTTCCATCATGGCTTCGGAGGGTTGTTTCTCATGGCTCGCACCGCACGTCCTTGGTATTGGATAGAGCGTGGGGGCTGGTACGTTTCAATCAGCGGCCAGCGACACCATCTTGGCGACCATCCCGACGGCTTTCCCGCTCCGCGTCGACAACGCGGAAAGTGGAACGCCCCGCAGCGGATTCTCGACTGCTTTCACGAACTTTTGGCAGCACCCACTTCCGGGACGATTTCTATCGCCCCGCCCGTTACCGACGTCTTCGAGCAGTTTCTGGAGTGGTGCGAGAAGAACCGTTCCCCGCGGACCTACGAATGGTCCCAAAACCACATCCAGAGCTTTCTGAATTCTCTGCCGTCGACGCAAATCCGCACCGACTCCCTCAAGCCTTTCCACGTTCAGCAATGGGCGGACTCGAAGACTACTTGGGGAGCGAACCACAAGCGTGGCGCGATTACCGTGGTGCAGAGAGCCTTTTCCTGGGCGGAGAAGATGGGGCACATCGTCAAATCGCCGATCCGCCACATCGAGAAACCGGCTCCAAAACGCCGTGAGCAAATGTTAACCGTCGACGAGTTCCGAAGCCTTCTCGCGGCCGTGAAGGACCTGAGCTTTCGCGACGTTCTCGAGTTCTGCTGGGAAACCGGAGCCCGGGTGCAAGAGGTTCGGTTCATCGAAGCCGCCCACCTCAACCTCGATCGTTGCCGGATTGAAATCCCGCCGGCCGAGGCCAAAGGCAAAAAACGGTGGCGCATCATCTATCTGAGCGACCGCGCCGAGCAAATCGTCCGCCGACTCTCGTCTGAGTACCCCACGGGCCCGATGTTTCGCAACCAGGATTCGAATCCATGGCAGGCCCAGGCCTTCAACAACCGATTCTGTCGGCTTCAGGTCAAGCTCGGCGTGAAGTACGCCCTGACCGCGATCCGGCACAGTTTCGCCACTCGAATGCTTGAGGCCGGAGTCGACCACCTCACCGTCAGTGCTCTTCTCGGCCATGCCGATGGGGCGATGCTCGCAAAGGTTTACTCGCACGTCGGCGTGAGGACCGATTTTCTCCGGGAAGAACTCAGGAAAGTTTCAGGTGGCGATACCGCGGCGTAGACCGCGGGATTCGTGGTGCATTGTTCGGGATAGTGACCGCTACGGTCTGTTCGACGCGGTACTCCTCGATGGCCTCGACCGGGATCCTAATGGTTCCCCGGCCGAGGCCGAAACGTTCGTGCCTGATTTTCTTGCTCGCGATCAAGGCATAAACCAAGGAAGCGCTGATCCCAAGTTCACGGGCCGCGGATTTCACACTGAACATGGTGTGGTTCCAAGATCGTGGATGAGTCTAAGGGCGAGATGATCGGCCATTCTGATGAGTGACAAGGCATTCGTGCGCTACGCACGGTGCTTCAACTGCACGACGGGACACCCGGCCGCAATCCAAGCGTCGAGCTCGGACCGGTGCCACCGGACGGATCGACCGATTTTCAAGGGCCTGGGAATGCGCCCGGCCTCAAGATCCCTTGCGATCGAGAAGCACATCGAACCGAGACACTGCGACGTTCCGATCTGTCCGTACTGTCATTCCCGTCGCGTCGCCGAGTTCTACAACGGTCTGCACGATACGTTTAAAACCCGACCCGAGGGGTCGAAGGTTTGGTTGTCTCCACTCTACCTCGTGGAGACGCGTAAGAAGTTCTACTCGCAGCTGATCAAGTGGAAGTTGGCGAGTGCCTACGTCTTCTATCATCCTCGTGTGGACGCCGACGTGGATCGCCAGCCGGGTGATTCCCCGATCCCGTCTCCGGATTGGCTTATCAGGGGTGTTTTGATGACCAACCACACGGAGTCGGCTAAGGCCCGGAAGTATCGGAAACGGATCCACAATCGCAACCACATTGTCTCGGCGTTGTCCGCGTGGTTGCGGTACCCTCGGATGTGGTACTTTAGCGGAACGGTTCGCGCAGCATCTACGGCGGTGCGATTACTCGCGGAGATCCCGAGTAATACGTGGCAACGTGCTTCTTTCGGGGTAGGTCGCGTCGATTCTCACCCCACGATGTCGCGGGGTTCGGTTGGCGATAGCCGGATATCGACAGAATGCAATGACCTGGCATGGAGCGCCAGACTGGCTGAATGTTCGAGTAGGAATTGCGGTTGATATCGGGCTAGGATACCGGTCGGTCCCGCGCCGTCATTCATTTGAAGCTCATCGAAACACAATCCAAACGAGTCGCTGACCCAGGAATCGAATACGAGCCCGATCCATTCAATGGCCATTGGCTAAGTTCATTCCGTTGACCAGAACGCATCACCACGGGCGTGGGCACCGTTGATACCACGGCCGACAAACCGATCAGCGGAATTCGTCGATGATGTAGATGTTACGGCTGGCCTACGCCCACACTCAGGGCATCGAGTACCGCGACATCAAACCCGCGAACCTGCTGCTCGACCTGCGGGGCACAGTGTGGATCACCGACTTCGGCCTGGCGAAGGCGTCCGACGCAGACGAGCTGACGCAGGTGGGTGACATGGTCACGATCATGTGGGGCGAGTTCGGGCGAACTCCGAAGATCAACGAACGGGGTGGGCGCGACAACTGGATCCGGTGATGTCTATGCTGATCGCGGGCGGCGGGTTGAAGATGGGGCAGGTCGTCGGTTCGACCACGGGCCGCGGTGAGGTCGCCAAGAGTCGGCCGTATCGAGTTCCACAGGTGCTCAGCACCGTATACAAGGCTGTCGGTATTGACCCGGCCCGAACGTTCCCCGACGGCAACGGTCGACCTATGTACGTCCTCGATCAGCGTGATCCGGTCACCGAGTTACTCTGACTCGCTCCTCAATTGTTGTCAAACAGCCGGAACCCAGGTTGCGACATCGTCGAGTTCCTTGACCCGCTCTCACGTGCGTTCCTGATCTACGCGGAACAATTCGATGAATGGTCGACACGTACCTCCGCTCGGTGCAGGAATCACGCGGCGCGAGATCCTCCGCGCCGGAAGCCTGGCCCCGCTGGGACTCGGCCTGCTCGATGTTCTCGGCAAAGGCGCATCCGCCGGGGCGAAGTCGCGGGCGAAGTCCGTCTTCCTGCTATTCATGTGGGGTGGCCCAGGCAGTTCGCGGCCCGACTCGGCATCGAGTACGACCCGGTATTCGTGGACGGCACCCGCGAGCGACCGCTCGACTTCGCGGTGCCCGCGCTCTCGTTGAGCGGCGACATACCGGCCGACCGTCTGAACGACCGGAGGTCGCTCCTGAACACGCTCGACGGAGCGCACCGGTTCGCCGAGAGTTCCGCAGCGAACCGCGACTACTCCACCTACCAGCGGAAAGCGTTCACGCTACTCGGCTCGCGCCAGACGAAGGCGGCATTCGACCTGCGCGCGGAATCCGATAAGGTCCGCGAATGCTACGGCCAGGGCATCAACTCCACGTCGATGCTCCTCGCGCGGCGGATGGTCGAAGCGGGCGTGCCGTTCGTCACGGTTTTCTGGAAGGGCGACAAGGAACTGGACAAGCTCTGCAAGAGTGGCGGCGGTTGGGACACACACGGCAACAATTTCAATTGTCTCAAGGATCGACTCCTCCCCGAGTTCGACCGACCGTTCGCGGCGCTGCTCGACGACCTGCACCAGCGGGGGCTGTTGGAATCGACCCTCGTGATCGTGTCGAGCGAGATGGGGCGCAGGCCTAAGATCGGCGACCCGCGTTCGGGCGGTGCTGGCGGCGCGGGTCGGGACCACTGGACTGCGTGTCAGTCGGTCCTGCTCGCTGGGGGCGGCATTCGCGGCGGGCAAACGTTCGGCACCACAGACAAGCGGGCCGAGTACCCGGACCAGAATCCGGTCGCCCCCGAATACATCGCCCGCACCGTGTTCCACGCGATGGGGATCGACGACCTCCACGCGATCGACCGCGAGGGTCGTCCGTTCGACCTGATGGAGGACGGTCGGCCGCTGACCGTCCAGCTATCGCCCAGCCACAACCGATCACCCGCGACGATCGAGCACAATTCTTCCCCGATCACTCGGAGGCAGGGCCAAGCGAGCGGGCCAAGGAATCCACGAGTTTCAGGAGCGTTGGGATTCGGAATGGGCCGTGCATTTCGATGATTCGCGAAGCAGCGTCCTCGGGGGACAATCCTGCGGCCGTGACGTAGAGCGGCTTCTGACTGTCACCGCGACGAACCTCCACGGCAGCGGCTCCCGAGAACCGAGTCTTGGCGACGCCGATCACGGGCCGAGCGACCGCTTTGTGGAGGTGGGCTCCGAGGCCAGGTTCGCCGTCCACCAATTCCACATAACCGTCGACCACGACGATCTCAGGATTCGGCCCTCGTTCAAGTACGCCGAGCAGGCACGGCAACTCTCGCCGATAGAACGCACCGGGTTCGTACGGGGCTGGATTCGAGAAGAACCGAGTCGCTTCATGAACACTGGATGGCGACGCCCAGCCGCGGAACCACAGTCCCGCGGCCATCGCGCCGCCTTCCCGGTAGTCGACGTTCAGGCAGACGATCAACGGCACTTCGTTCACAGGATCATCACTCGTCGTACTTCAGCAGGAACTTCGGGTTGATCGCTTTGAAACTCAGCCGCCCGCCGACATCCTGGTCGAACTCCTCGACCAGCGGCCGCAAGACGACACCCTCGCGCTGGGCCTTCGGGTTCAACACGCTGGTGCCCTCGGAGAACGCCACGAGTTCGTCCACCGAATGGTTCAACGCGATTGTGCCGAGTTGCGGGACCGCGTCGAGCCCGAGTTCCGCGATGACCTCCAGCATCACCGCGTGGTCGAGCAGGCGGTAACTCTGGACATCCAGCACGTTGAACACGCGGAGGGTGACCTCCTTGAGTTCATACTTGTTCTTCTGGATGCCCGGACCGATCACCTCGGCCTGCACCGCGAGATCGAATCCGCGCTGCTCACGCACTTCGCGAAGCTTCTCCTCCAGCTTGAGCCGCCGGGCCACGCGGATCAGCAGGTTCGACTCGTCGGACTCGTCCATCCACAGGTTCCGGCTGCAAATGCCGAACTCTGCATCACGAAGGAATGCCGTGAACGACGTACCGTCGAGTTTCTCGGTCACGTAGAAGATCTTCTCGCGATGCCGCTCCAGGACCGGCTCCAGCACCTGCACGCGGGTCTCGTCGGTCTTTGGGAGGAAGCCCGGGAATCCGCCCTTCACGCGGCCACCCATGCCGACCGGGACCGGCGGCTCCCACTTCAGCACGCCGAGTTGTTCCGTCACATCCGCGCCTTCGTCCAGAGTCGCGCCCTCCGGAAGGATCGAAAGCGGGAAGCCGATCCCCT
>JAYTGN010000059.1:0-17849 GCA_043733485.1 Gemmataceae bacterium | reverse complement strand
AGGTAAAAAGACGACCTCCGCCTTGAAGGCGGAGGCAGGGGGAAGGTTGGTGTTGGACGGGTGTTCGGACGTGTGATCGGACAGGTTCGAGAGAGGGGGGATGTCTCTCCCGTGGCCGCGCTCCAGGGGGATGGAGCATTGCGGCCGACCGTCAATCGCTGCCGGCCGCTGGTTGGGTTCACCTTGGGGGAAGGCTTGCCCGAGCGAACCGGCCTCGAATCGCGACTCGTTGGGGGAAACTCGTCGCGACGGGAAGAGACAAAGCAGCGAGCGTGCCAAAGTGCAGTCATCGACGAATTCACACTGAGCGGCGCGACGCAACTCGCTTTCTAGAAGGGCTTTTCGAGAGAATCGTCGAGCCAGGGTTTTTCGCGACCTCACCTCACGGCTTCCACGATTTGTATTTCTTACCCACCGTTGTAAGACGTATCCAGGGAGAATCGGGAAGAACCGACACGACCATTCGCCGGGAGTTGACGCATGCCGGCCGACAATCTCGTTTGCGACCTCACCGCCGCCCTCGGCGAGATTCCGCTCATCGATCCGCACTCGCACATCGACCCACTCCGCCCCGTGTCGAAGTCGTTGGACGACATCCTCGGCTACCACTACTACACGGAACTCGCGCACTCCGCCGGGATGAGCCAGGCACCGCTCGCAAAGGACGTGTCGCCCCGGGATCGGGTGCGGGCCATCGTGGAGCACATGGATCGCTACGACAACACGGCGCAGTACGGCTGGTTCCTAGACATCGCCCGGACCTTCCTCGGCTTCACGGGAACGAAGATTGCCGCGACCGACGCGGACGCACTGTTCGACGCCGCCGAAAAGGTGTTCGCTCAGCCGGACTGGGAGCAGCAGGTTCGCGCGAAGACGAAACTCGAGAAGATTTTCTTGACCAACGAGTTCGACGACCCACTGGAAGGCTTCGACACCTCGGTTTACGTGCCGTGCCTCCGCACCGATACGCTGGTCTTCAACCTCGATCGCGCCGACACCCGCGAACGAATCCTGAAGGCGACCGGCATCCAGATCGTCGATGCCGCCACGCTGCGAATGGCGATCGCGACGATCTTTCTGCACTTCACACGGAAGGGGGCCAAGGCCTGTGCGATCTCGCTGCCGCCGGACTTCGAGCCGGCCCACTACGACGACGAGTACATCTACGAGCAGATTCGCTTCCACGATTGCCGCGACCTCGCGCCGGGCCTGTTCTGGATCGTCGCCGAGTTCTGCCGCGAGTTCAGGCTTCCCTTCGACCTGATGATCGGGGTGAATCGCCGCGTCTATACGAACGGCGTCTACCGGGGCCAGGACTTATTCGATCAGCGGACGAGCCTCATCCAGTATCGCCGCCTGTTCAACGCCTTCCCGGAAGTGACCTTCCCCGTCTCAGTGCTCACGAGTGCCCAGAACCAGGAACTCGTGGCGTACTCGTGGATCTTCCCGAACGTGGTTCCGAACGGGCACTGGTGGTACTCGAACGTGCCGCCTTACATTCGCAAGGATCTCACGGAGCGGCTCTCGGCCGTTCCGAAGACGAAGTTGATCGGCTACTATAGCGATGCGTACAAGCTGGAGTTCGTGCTGCCGAAGTACGCGATGTACCGCCGCATTCTGGCGGGAGTTCTCGCGGATGAGTACGTGCGACCCGGCGTGCTGAACGAGACGGAAGCCGTAGCCCTCGGCAAGCGTCTTCTCCGCGACAACGTCAAGGATGTGTTCAAGGTCTGATGCGAGGTAGGGTGGGTCGAGGCTTTGCGAGGCCCACCATGAGCCCCGGTGTCGCACGGTGGGCCTCGAAGACTCGACCCACCCTACCCATCACTGCTTCGCGATCGCTCTTCTACGAGGCTCCCATGCGCCGCTTTCTCTTGCTCATCGCAGTCTTCGCATTCGCCTCCGGATGCGGCAAGCAGAAGCCCGCCCCGCCGCCCGTGGTGGAAGAAGCACCCGGCCGCGAGGTCACCGGCCCGGAGGAACCCTCCGAACGCGACACCCTTCTCGCCACGCTCAAAACGAAGCGCGGCGACACGCAGCGCGAGGCCGCCGATTCGCTCGCGGCACTCGCCGAAACCGACGAGGCCACCCGCGACGCCCTCCTCGACTTACTTCGCGATAAGACCACCGACGGCGCGGGAAAGACGCACCCCACGAAGATCGCGAGCATTCGCGAAGCTGCCGCTTTCACGCTCATGCGAGCCGGGCCGAAGGGTGAAGCCGCCCTCACCGAGAAGGGGCTCTCGGCACTCCGCGAAGGCCTGACGGATAAGGATCCGGCGGTTCGCGAGCACACCGTTCACACGCTCGGCGTACTCGGGCCACTGGCCAAATCGCTCAGCAATCAGGTACTCCGCGTTTGCAGCGAGGACAAGGATCCGCAGGTGCGGGCCATCGCGTTCGACGCCCTCCGATCCATCGGCGTCGCCGATGTTCCCGGCCTCGCGGCACTTTTGAACAACAAAGAACCAGACGTCAAGCGGCGCGCCGCCGAGATCATCTCGACGTTGCCCGAGGTGCCGCCCTACGCGGTGCCGTCGCTAGCGCGAGCGTTGGAAGACGAGGACGAAGTGATCCGCATCGCGGCTGCCACGGGCATCGCGACCGCCGGCAGCAAGGGCGCTTCAAAGGAAGCCGCCGGCAATCTTTCTGCCGCCGCGAAGAAGAGCTTCCCTCCGGAATTCAATCCCGACACGGCCCGGTCCGACGATCCGCAACTCGCCTACTTCACGGCCCTCGCGCGCCAGGGTAAACTCGGCACGCAGCCGACCCTCGAACTGCTCAAACACAAGAACCAGTTCGTCCGCTACTACGCTTTGCAAACGCTCGGCGAGATCGGCAAGGATGCGAAGGACGCCTCGGCGGCCATCCGCGACCTGCTCACCGATCCCGATGTCGCGCTCGAGGCCGTCGTGACCCTCTACCGCGTCGGTGACGACGACCTGAAGGATGCTTTGCGACTCGTGGAAGGCGGCTTCGCGTCGACGATGCCGCGCGTCGTTCCCGCGTGCATCGAAGCCGTCGCTCGACTCGGACCCGCGGGCAAGCCGCTCATTCCCTCCGTTCTCAAACAACTCGGTTCGACATCGCCCGAGGCACGCTTCGCTGCGGTCGGGTTCGTGGGAACGCAGGAACCGGCGGAGGCTGCGAAGCAGGTGGGCGAACTCGCCAAGCTCGCCTTGGATGGCGAGCCGATGATTCGCCGCCGCGTCGGGCTCGTGCTGGAGAAACTCGGCCCCGCCGCCGCCCCCGCCGCGGACGCCATCGGCAAGGCACTCATCAAGGAGGCGGACGAAGGCGTTCGCGATCAGTTCGTCGATGCGCTCGTGGCGATGGGCTCGGCCGCGAAGCCGGCGGTCGTCGGGCTCGCGCCGCTCCTCTCCGAATCGACCGCGTCCGTTCAGTTGAAGATCAAGGTGATCGGGGCACTCGCCCGGGCCGACCCCGCTTCGCCGGAGTCCGCGAAGGCACTCGTGATCGCGGCGAACGACCGCGACCAGTACGTCCGCAAGGCCGCCGCCGCTGCCCTCGGCAAACTCGACCCACTCCCGGACGACGCGCGAAACGTACTCGTCAAGTTGATGAAAACCGATGATCGTGCCGAGGTGCGTGCGGTCGCGGTGCGCGGGCTCGCTTCCGCCGGTCCGCGAGCAAAGGGTGCGAAGGCCGACCTGGAAGCGGTCGCGAACGGCACGCTCCCCGGTCCCGCGCTTTGGGCCAAGGTCGCCCTCGCCGCAATCGATGGCGATGTCTCCAAGGCCGGTACGGCGGTACGCGCCGGGCTCGCAGGTCGCAACGGTTCCATTCGCGTGGCTGCGGCCGAAGCGCTCGCGGTGGTCGGACCCACTGCGGCGGATGTGCCAGCGCTGGTCAAGCTTTCGCGCGAAGCGATTGCGGGTGCGAAGGAAGCCGCGGCTCGAGCGCTCGGGCAGTTGGGTTCCGCTTCCAAGGAGGCCGTGCCGCGTTTGATCGAATTGGTCGCCGACCGCGACTCCGATGTGAAACTCGCCGCGATCGAGGCGCTCGGCCGCATCGGCCTTCCCACGGCGGCACCCGCCATTCCCAAGTTGAAAGACGCGATGCGAACCGATCCTTCGCTCGCCACCACGACGCGAAAGGCACTTGATCGGCTCGGCGTCAAAGACGATGGCGGGAAGCGGTGACGCCTGGGAGCGCGGCCATCCTGGCCGCTCTTGTTGTGTTTCCAGGAAGGTAGCCAGGCGGCCGGGACGGCCGCGCTCCCAGGATACGGCTCAACCCTTCTTCTTCTTGGCTTTCTCCAGGAAGCTCTCGAACTTTTCCTTGGTCGTGCGCTCGATGCTCTCGCGGGCCTTGGCCAGTTCCTCCTTCGCGCCGGTCAGTTCTCGATCGAGTACGCCGACGCGGTGCTCTAGGCTTTGCACTTCCAGATCGACCAGTTCCTTGGCGAGGCCGCGTAGTTGATCCTCGATTGCCTTGCGGTCCTCGTCTTTCGGCGTCGCGAGTCGCGCTACCAGCACTAACGCTTTGTTCTCCGCCTTCCAAATCTTGAGTTCGAGATCGTACCGCTTCGCGTCGTCTTGCAGGTCGGCGAAAAACTCCGTGACTTGAAACGTCTCGCGAATTTGCTGCTCGTACGTGGCGCGGTTGTTCTTCTTGAGTTCGTCCAGGAGGGGCACGAGTTCGGGGCAGTGCTTGCGAACGAAGTGGAGGGCGGCGGCTTCGCGTTCCTCGGTGAACCGAGGCAGCGGGTCGGCGGCGAGTGCCCAGCCACTCGCCGCAATGATCGCGAGAATCGCAATGGCACGACGGGCGAGCATATTATCCTCGGCGGTTATTCGCGCGAGTCGAAGCCCGAAGTGGGCCGCGGCAGGTGAAGGGGATGATTCGTGTGGAGGTTCTTGAAGCGCAGGTGGAGCTTCGCCTCGTCGTCGTGGGTTTTTTCGACGTGATCGGGCGTGCTGAGGTCGGCCCAGATTTCGGCGGCGGTTCGCGCGTCGGCGTGGGGTTCCTCGGCAACGGCTTCGGAAGCACGACCCTCTTCCGGGCGCGATGTGCGACTCGACTCGGGAGCAGAAAGCGGAGCAGTTGCAGCCGAGACCAGAGGAAGTTCCGCGGAGTTGGAGGGCGAATCTGGCCGGGCGAGTTCCAGGCCGAGAACGGTCGCGGCAGCCACGATTGCGGCACCGATTCCCGCCCAGGTCAACGGGTGCCCACGGTAAACGCGACGGGCCAGCCAGGTCGGCGCGACGCCCTGAATGCGTTCCCGAATCAAAGATCGCAAGCCGCGATCGGGCAGTGGAGAACCGCGACCCAAGGCGGCCGCGGAGAGGCGCACGGCTTCGGCGAGCGCGTCGCGCGCGGATTGATCCCCAGCAAGACGAGCCTCAAAGGCCTCGCACTGTGCGGGCGAAAGATCCCGAGCGGCGTACCGCAACGCGGTCGCCTCCAGCACCGAAGGATCGGGGCGGGGCTCACGCATAGTCGGCCTCCCACAACAGTCGGAGTTTCTTCAAGCCTTCGTGCATGCGGGCCAGCGCCGTGTTCAGCGGGCAACCCAGGGATTCGGACACCTCGCGGAATTTCTTCCCTTCGAACACGCGCGCCACGATCACGGCCCGCTGCGAGTCGGGCAGTAGTTTGAGCAACTCGCGAATCCGGCGGGCGTCGTCGGCCTGGCCGGCGAGATCGTCGCTCGAGCGATCCATCAGGCTGAGCAAAGCGAATTCATCGGCCTGGGTCGGAAGGCGTTTGGCCTTTCGCTTCGAGAGCAAAGCTTGCTGGTGCGCGACCGAGAAGAGCCAACTGCGAAATGCCTCGGGGTTCACATCGTCCGCGCGTCGAAGCGCCTGAACGAACGTTTCTTGAAGAGCATCCTCGGCCTCGTGATGATCGCGGAGGATGCCGAAGAGAAAGCGAAAGACCGGGCCTTCGTATCGCTCGAAGAGCGGGTCGAGGGCCAAATCGTCTCCGGCCCGGAAGCGGGCCAGCAGCTCGGTATCGCTCGGTTCGTCCATCGCTTCCCCTCAATCAGTCGTCGTCGTCTTCGTCCTCTTCTTCCTCGTCTTCCTCGTCATCGTCGTCTTTGCCCTTCTTCTTTTTCTTCTTGGGGTCGTCGTCCTCGTCTCCTTCCTCTTCCACGCCCGAGTCGGATTCCTCGAAGCCCGCCTTCACCTTGGGGTTCTGGAGCATGATGATGGCGAAGATGCCGACGAGCAAGGGGAGAACGCCCATAACGGCTCCGAGCATGGCCCACATATAGGAGCCGAGTTCCTGCATTTGGCTGGCGCCGAAGCAGATCACGGCACCCCAGAGCACCGTCATGCAACCGAGGAGCATCATGACGATGGCTTCTTCGGTTTCTTCGTCGCCGGGGGGTGCGTCGTTGAAGGCGAGGGGCCACATGCCGATGACGAACATGGCGACGCCGCCGGCTGCCGTGAGCAGGCCTTCGCCGGTGAGCAAGTTTGAAGGCATCACGAGCAGTGCAATGGCGGGACCGCGGGCGCTCTTCTTGTACTTGTCCTCGACTCGCTCGAACGAGACCTTCGCCTCTTCGGCCTGGTCGACCTCTTGCTGAGTCGGCTGAATGACGCCGTAGCCGCGCTTGATCGATTCGGCGTCTTCTTCCTCTTCATCGGCGAAGGGCGACTTCTTCTTCTCCGGCTTTTTCGGGGGTGGCGGTTCGCTCGGCTTGGCGGCTGGCTTCTTCTTCTTGTCGTCGTCCGCGAATTTAAAGGTTCCAGCCGGCGCGGCCGGCTTTCCGGGTGGCACCGCGCTTCCAGCCGGTGCTGTCGTTCCCCCCTCGGCCACTTCAGGAACGGGCACGAACATCTGCTGACACTTCGGGCACTTCACCCGCTTGCCCGCCGGCACCGCGCTCGGCGTCTTCAACGTTACGCCGCAGTCCGCATTCGGGCAGGTATACGAGACGGCCATCAACGACTCCCAAGAATGGTCTTCCCCAATCCTATCCGACTACTCCGGCTTCTGCCAGACACTAAGAACCATGACTTGCCCGAGGAGCCGCACCCGCGAGAGAAGTAAGGTATCGAGCCCGACGCGCAAGCAAGGGTTGGGTCTCGTCCCTTGCTTGCGCGTCGGGCTCGGACGGCCCCCCCGGCGACTGACCTCGCCAGACTACCCGGCCCCTGACGGGGCTCGGCTCGCCGAGGATAGCTTTACTCCGGCTTCTGCCAGACGCTGAGGATCGTGACTTGTCCGAGGAGCCGCACCTTCACCTGCTTGGTCGGGAACCAGCGATACGATTTCAGAATGCCGTGAAGCAGGTCTTGCTCCATGGCCAGCAACACGGCGCGGCCGCCCGGCTTCAACACGCGGTTCCATTCCCGCGCCGCCGCTTCGTACAGCGGGCCGACTTCTTCCGGCGTCGAAAGCTGCTTGCCGAACGGCGGGTTCGAGATGATCCGATCCACCGATTCGGACGCCAGGGGAAGGGCGCGTGCATCCCAGCGCAGGAGTTCGAGCGGCCCCATCCTCTGGAGGTTCTGCGAGGCGACGAAGACGGCGTTGGCGTCGAGGTCGCCGCCGATCACGCGAACCGGTTCGCCACGGCGGCTATTCGCGACCGCGATGGCCTCGGCCAGGATCGTTCCCGCTCCGCACATCGGATCGAGGATCGTCATGCCGGGGCCGATGCCCGCGAGCCGCACCATCGCCCCGGCCACGGTGGGCCGCAACGACGCGGGAAGGTGTTCGTGTTTGTAGGTTCGGTGCCGCATGGTGCGGTCGGTGAGCCGCACGCCGCACACCGCGGTCTTGCTGTGAATCGTGAGCCAGATTTCGAGCCACGCGTTCTCGTTGCTGAACTGCCAGCCGTGCGGAATGATCGGCGCGAGCGCTTCTCGAAAGACCTCGCGGGCATCGGTGCGGCGGTAGCCGTGCTCGCCCTGCATCTGGCAGATCAGGTTGAACGTGGGACGGCCTTTCGTCTTCGGCCGCAGCGAGTGGTGCAGTTTGAAGAGCCGCGGCCAGTCCGGCTTTTTCGCCGTCCACTTGCGGATCGTCTCCAGATCGCTGACGTCGAACGCGAGGCTATCCGACCCCCAAGCGAGCAAGAACACGTCCTCGGTCGTCTTCAGTTTGAGAATGTCCGGGGTCAGGGCGTCGAGCCGAAACATGACGAGGCCGCGAGCGGTCTTCTTCACCACGCCGCCGAGTTCGCGGTTGATTTCATCCGCGGCAACGGCTTCGAGCCCGCCGTGAACCATGGCGTACAGCGGCGGAAGTTCCGCGTCCGGATCGGGCCGACCTTTACGAGACATGTCTACCTCAGGTCGTCCGGGCGAGTTACTTCGCCGAGGCAACGATTTCTTTCATTTGAACCAAACGATGTTTTACCAATTGAGGTGGCGATGGGATTAGAACTTGGGAGAAAAGCAGATCGAATTGGGTGTGCCGTCCTCCACGGCAATCCCGATCCGATAGTCGCCGATTCGCCAAGTCTTTCTTGCTTCCTGCCCCGGACATGGTCAAATATCTGAACTTCCGCGAGAGCCTCCATGCCGATCATCGTCTGCCCTCACTGCCGCCAGCCTCTCACCGCTCACGCCAGCCCGTACGCCGTGCTTGTGCGCTGCCCCGCCTGCGGCCAACCGTTCACCGTACCCGCCGCGAGCAGCGAACAGGTGACGGCGGGCGGCGGGCCGTGGGTGGCGGAAGAGGTCAATCCATTCACGATCACAGATTCGCCGACACGCCGACCTCGCGCGCGAAGTTCATCTGCATGGCAATGGTCAGCGGTTGCCGGCATAGTATTGGTGATTTGTTTGGGGCTTTGGTATGTCCATTGGATGGAACAGCAAAAGCAACTCGAGCGAGAGCTCGTCGAGTTTCTCACTGAATCAAACCGGGCAGGCGTCACGAATCAGGAATATATATTTTGGATATCTATATCTTTCGGAACGAGTGCAGACGCAGAGATTTCGGCCGCCAGCCGCGTGGGAATGGAGAAGGTAAACAGACTTGATGAACGACTGACGGAGAGATGGGGCTACCACCACAAGGGGCTGAAGTCTGTAAATCGGCGAAAAGGCGACGCCTTCACAACCCTCAAAGACAGTACTGAAAGATACGCTCGCATCCGGCTGGAGACAAACAACCTCCTCCTTCAATCTGAGCTAAATAGCAACAGAACGGAGACGCGTGAAACCATCATCCACAGATGGATAAAACGAACGAACGATGAGATCATGCAAAGGCTCGCAACCCTCGAAATGACTTTCCTCACTGTTGATTGACACGATACTTTAACAGGCTTATTTCGCGGCCATCCTGATGCTTGGCAGCAATCCGTCCATCCGTCGTGAAATGGCCCGGCGTCACCGGTGTCGAGCCGTGCCGTAGCACGATGGTCCACAGGATCACGCCGGCCCTGAACCTATTTGTGCGATCAACTTGCACTGTCTTTAATCTTCTTGAGATCGCGCGTGAAACTCTTGCGAAAGGCCGCCTTCACGACTTGCCGCGCAGAATGTGGAACAACTCGTCGCGGGTGGCAATTTTC
The DNA here is from genome assembly GCA_043733485.1 of Gemmataceae bacterium. Taxonomy (GTDB): domain Bacteria; phylum Planctomycetota; class Planctomycetia; order Gemmatales; family Gemmataceae; genus Urbifossiella. Next base: position 8,344 of record JAYTGN010000059.1, on the reverse strand, counting down.
GACTGCTTCCCTTCTCGAATTGCCTCAGTCAAGGCAAAGTCTTCCAGCACTTCGGTGAACACATCGTGCAAGAAATCGCGATTCTCTTGGAGCGTTTCCGCGAGTGCGGCCTTTAAGGCCTGCTTGAGTTCAGGGTTGCTCAATTTCGCTTGTGCCATGATTCCAACTCGATGTCCAGTGGCTCGGGTAGGCTCGAGCCATTCTAACCGCGACGTGGAGTCCTCGGAGCGTCGCGCTCCGCTTCGAGGACTCCGCGTCGCGGCTAAACGGTGTCGCGCTAGACCGTCGTTTCAGGAGCGGGCGGCTCCTCGGCCTTGGGAGCCTCCTCGACCTTCGGTTGCTCGGGAGGCTTCTCCGGCTCATCTTTCGTTTTGAAGAAAGCCGCCAGTTCGGCGAAGGTGTTGAGCGCGGCCTTGCCGGCCTTCTTATCGCCCGTGAGGTTGGGCAGCGGCTTCGGGGGCCGCGGTGGGGCGCGTTTCACCGGCGGCGGCGGAAGCTGAACCGGCTGCGGTGGAGCGTCGTTCGCGCGGTCGCGATCGCCGCGCGGCGGTCCGCCGCGACCGCGATCGCCACCAGGACCGCCCGGGCCGCGACTGGGCTGCCGTTGCGGTGGTCCGCCCGGTCCGCGTGGGCCGGGAGGTGGGCGGTCGCCGCGAGGCGCGAAGCCTTGGCGCTCGCCGCCTTGTTGTTGTGGAGGAGGTCCGCCGGGGCCGCGACCTCGATCGCCGCGAGGTTCCCGAGGCTCGCGCTGTTCGCGCGGAGGGCCGTCGGAGCGACCGCGTTCGCCGCCGCGAGGTTCCGGCGGTCGGCGTTCCGAACCCGGAGCGATCATCGACAGCGAAATCTTCTTCTCGGTTCCCTTCACCTCGATCACCCACACGGTGACGATGTCGCCCACGGACACCACGTCGTACGGGCTCTTGATGTAGCGGTTCGCCATCTGGCTGATGTGAACGAGGCCGCTCTCCTTCAGCCCGATGTCCACGAACGCCCCGAACGGCACCACGTTCAGCACCGTGCCCTTGAGTTCCATGGCGGGATGAATGTCCTCGATCTTCAGTACGCCCTTCTTGAAGATCGGCGGTGGCACGTCTTCGCGCGGGTCGCGGCCCGGCTTGGCAAGCGCGTCCAAAATGTCGAGGATGGTCGGCTCGCCGACCTTGAGCACGGCAGCGGCCTCGACCACGTTGATTTCGTTGAAGCGAGCGCGAATCTCGTCCAACTTCACGGCGTCGCGAAGGTGGGCCGGTTCGAACCCGAGATCGGTGAGAATCTGGCGGGCCGTCGGGTAGCTCTCGGGGTGAATCCAGGTGCCGTCGAGCGGGTCGGCGGAGTCCGGCAGCTTGAGGAACCCCGCGGCCTGCAGGTAGCGCTTTTCGCCGAGCCCCGCGACCTGTTGCAACTGCTCGCGGCTCGTGAACGCGCCGTGCCGTTCGCGGTGTTCAACCACGGCCCGCGCAACCAACTGATTCATGCCCGAGACGTGCCGCAGCAGTGGCACGCTCGCCGTGTTCAGATCGACGCCGATCTGGTTCACGCTCGATTCGATGACGGCTTCGAGCGATTCCTTGAGGTGTTTCGGCTTCACATCGTGCTGGTAGAGCCCGACGCCGATGTGCTGCGGATCGATCTTCACGAGTTCGGCGAGCGGGTCTTGCAGGCGGCGGCCGATGCTGATGGTGCCGCGGGTGGTCGCATCCAGATTCGGGAACTCTTCGCGGGCCACGGGGCTCGCGGAGTAGTCGCTGGCTCCGGCCTCGATCACGATCACGTAGGCCAGATCGAGCGGGGCATCGGGAAGCCCTTCGAGGCTGATCTGAGGCGCGGGTGGCGGAGGCGGTGGGGATACGACACCGGAACCCGTGGTGACCGTTTCACCAGCCGGGGCATGCGTGCCGGTCGTTTCCACACCCGTCGTATCGGGGGGCGAAACGTGAACGTCCGAAGTGAAGGTCATTCCGCCGGTCGCCATCACGGGATCGGAGTGGAACGTGCCGTCCGTGGAAGGTGTCGCGTGGGTGTCGGCGTGGGTGGTCGAAGCTGCGGGCTCCTGCGGTGTCGGCGTGATGGAGGCAGCCGGTTCCGCATGGCTCGGCGTTTCCCCGGCACTCACGCTCGGCGTCGGATTGAGCCGCCGATGCTCGAGTTCGCCGATGAGGTCGGCGACGAGTTGCTCCGTCTCGCGGCAGCCGGTGCCGTTGCCGATGGCCACGATTGAAAGCTGATACTTGCGGACGAGCTGTTCGAGCTTGCGCTTCGCGTCCAACGCATTCTTGCGTTGGCCGTGCGGGTAGATCACGGCGTCTTCGAGGAGCTTACCGGTCTCGTCGAGCACGGCGAGCTTGCATCCGGTGCGGATGCCCGGATCGATGGCGAGGACGCGCTTGCCGCGAAGCGGAGGCTGAAGCAGCAGGCTGCGGAGGTTCCGCGCGAAGATCATCACCGCGTGGTCCTGCGCCCGTTCGGTGAGTTCGCGACGCACTTCCCGTTCGAGGCTGGGCAGCACGAGCCGTTCGAGCGAATCCGAAACCACGGGCAACAGTAAGTCGCGGTGCGGGTGGTCGGCGAGGTTCAGGTGGAAGGCCGAGATTTCGTTGGCGATGCCACGGTCGATGTCGAGGTGAACGCGGAGGACGTTCGTCTTCTCGCCGCGGTTGATGGCGAGCACGCGGTGCGGCGGGATCTCGCGCACCGGCTCCTTGAAGCTGGCGTACGGGTCGAACTCCTTGCCCTTCCCCTCGGGGAGCGTCTCGATTTTGTTCGAAGCGACGAGGCCCACGTCCCAGATGAAGTTGCGCAAGGGTCCACGGACGTCCGCGCAGTCGGACACCATCTCGGCGAGGATTTCCTTCACGCCGCCGAGCACGTCGTCCACGTTGAGCAGCCACTTGTCCGGATCGACGAGGCCGGGCAGCACTTCGTCGAGCTTCGCGACGGCGGGGTCGCGGTTCCAGATGGCCTCGGCCAACGGTGCTAGACCCTTCTCGCGGGCCTCGGTCGCCTTCGATTTCTTCTTCGGCTTGTACGGCAGGTAGAGGTCTTCGAGCCGCTTGGGGAAGTCCGCGGCGAGGACGGCCTGCGTGAGTTCGTCCGTGAGTTTGCCCTGGAAGGCAATGCTCTTGAGAATCGTCTGCTTGCGGTCGGCGAGGTGCCGGAGTTGCTTCACGCGTTCTTGAATGCGGCGAATCACGACTTCGTCCAGGCCACCGGTCCGTTCCTTCCGATACCGCGTGATGAAGGGAACCGAGTTCTCGTCGTCGAGCAGCATCACGACGGCTTCGACCTGCGCTTTGCGAATCTGCAGGTCTTGGGCCATGCGGCTGAGGTCGTGCGGCTGCGGCGCGGGCGGCACGACTGGCACCGGCTGAGCGGGCATCGCCGGCACCACGGGCGCGAGCGGCGCAACCTCGGCCACCACTTCCGCCACGACTTCCACAACAGGCGCGACTTCCGCGGGCGGAGCGTCCGGAACTGGAGTGGGCACTTCAGGCGTGGGTTCAGTCGCGATCGGATGCGAGAGAATGGGCTCGGACGTCGGTTCGGACGGGTTCATCGCGGTCGTCCCTGGGTGACTGCACGGGCCGGCTCCGGAGCTAGGCCGGAGTCAGGCATTAACGCACATCGTGGAGGCGGAACCCGCCATTGCGGGCTCCTGCCAGAATTGTCATGATTACGTCCCGATTCCAGTCCGGTCAATGGACATTGAGCTTTTGAGCTTTTTCCTTTGCCCTGGAGCTGGCGGGGGCTCGGCGTTTCGCCTCGAAATCGGAAGCGGATCGCGGTAACATCTGGGATAGGTCAGGATACCGACTTCGACAGGAACCGAATCATGCGGATCGTATCAGGGATGATGCTCGCGGCGGCACTGGTGTTCGCGGCGGGTTGCGGCAAGCCCGATGCACCGGGCGAAGCGAAAGCGCCGGACGGGACGACGAGCGTGCCACTCGGCGAAATGCCGAAGGTCGAGCTGCCGGCAATCGTAGCCGCGTGGGAAACGGACCCCTCGAAGCACGCGATCCCGACCGGCGGCCCCGTCAGCGGCAAGTTCCGCGGCGAGGCCGCGACCTTCGATGTTCAAGCCGAGAAGGATTGCCTCCGGTTCCGCGTTATCAAGGGCAACACGCCCGTGACCGCTCTCGAGATTCGCATCAAGGATCCGGCCAAGTCGATCGAAGGGCTGACGACCACCGTGAAGCCAGACCAACCGGACTCGCCCGACTTGCCAGTCATCATCGTCAGCAATCCGGCCAACATCTCTGAGATCCCGAAGATCATCAACAGCGGTTACTCGCTAACGCTGAGCCTCGGCAAACGCGAGAAGGGCAAGCTCAGCGGCAAGGTGTTTCTGAGCCTCGCCGACGATCAGAAGTCGTTCGTTGCGGGCTCATTCAACGCGGATTGGATTCGCGCGATCACCGAACTTCCCGGCGAGGACGACATGCCGTTCGTCCACGGGAAGTTGACCATCGCGGGTGTGAACGATCCCAACGTGTGGATCGGGTATGTGAGGATCGATCCGTTCGCGGCCGATAAAGGTCCGAGTAGCGACGTCGTTGGAACGGAACTGAAGGCGGGAGCGAGCTACGTCCGGTCGGAGAGTACTCGCCCGATCTCGCTGCTGGTGCCGGGAGCGAACCCCTCGAAGGACGCGGCCCGCTTCGAACTGACGAAACTCGAACCGGGTCGATACTGGATTTTCGCCACGGTCCGGGGCGGACCGGCCGCTTGGAAGTGGGTGACGGTGGAGCCGACGAGCCAGATTACTCTCGATCTCGCAATCGAGGCGGGAACGTTCGGGGGTCTCGAGGTCACAGCGCCGGGAACGACGGAGTCGATTGCCGTGGTCCCGGCGAGCGAGCCCGGCAAGCCCTGGCCCGAAGGGCTGGTGAACTCGGCTGCTTCCATCGCCGATCTGTTCGTGAGCACTGCCGCGAACAAACCCGATCCCGCGAAGCCCCTCACCGTGAAGTTCCCTCGGCTCGCGCCGGGCAAGTACGAGGTTTGGTCCGGCGATGCTAAGGTCGATGTCGAGGTAAAGGCCAACGAGACCGCGAAGGTCGAGTTGAAGAAGAAGTGAGGATTGACAGATCGAGAGATTGAGATTTTCTCTTCCGATCATTGCAGCCTGCGTTACAATTCAGGAACTGGTGGCTTCTGGAGAGGCAATGGCCGATCGTGTGATGCCGTTCGTACGCTTGATTTTGCCGATCAGGCGCGCCGATTCCGATCCGGTCGATGGATCTTGGCGACTGACGGATCCTATCGTCATCGCCTCGCCTTCAGTGGGGAAACCGTTCCCCTTCCGAATGCCGGAGCTCTGGGTGTACGTCCAACTTACCGGCGGTCTGGGTCTCTGGGAACTCGGAGTGGAAGCGCGGCAAAAGCGCGACGATGGCACGTATCGGTTCATCGGAATTGGGGCGATGACTCCGCTCGTATTTGAGCCCGGCCCAAGACTGCCAGTCAAAGCAATCGCATTCAAGTTCCTCAAGTTGCCGTTCCGCGAAGAGGGACTGTACGAGTTTCGGGTCGTCGCTCAGACGAGTGAGCATTTCACCACGCCGACTTATGAGGCGTTGAATGGTCCCACGTCCGAGCTTCGGGTCTTAGACCATAGGAGGACGCTATGAAACCGATCGCGAACAACGAATGGTCGAGCGGGGAGCTCGTCAATGCCGCAGAGAACGTACCGGCCGTGCTGACGGACTGTTCGAAGTGGGTATCCGATATCCCTGACGACCAATGGTCCTCGGGAGATCTCGTGAATGCAGCCCAGTCCGTACCTACGATCACAATCGATTGCTCGGCTTGGGACGCCGAGCCAGCAAGTTGGCTCGAAGTGGTCGTCTCGTTCGATGGCACCACTTCCCCTGCGATGCTCGTCGATCAGACTCTGCGCCTCATTGAGGCATTACACGATCAGTATCGCAGCCAGGGGATCGCGCTGGAGTACGACACCCACCGTTCGCGCACGGATGGCGAGCATGTCGTGGTCGCACTTGGAGTGAACGCGCCGATGTCCGTCGAGTTGCGGGAACGAGCGGTCGCCATCACGCGTGCGGAGCTCGCCAAAGTCGTGGGTGCGAAACTAGAACGCACGGACTGGACGGCTGCCGCCTGATTACACCAGGCCCGAAGTCGCCACCTTGATGCCCTTGATCATCATGCGCAGTTGATCCGCGTTCGGCGAGAACTCCAACGCCGTCGCTTTGTCGATGTCTTCCTTTTCAACCAACATCCGCAGGCTCTCGTTGAAGTCCATCATGCCTTCGTTGTAGAACGAGCGAATCGCGTCCAGCAGCTTCTCATCGCGGCTCTTCAGGATCAAATCGCGGATCGTCGGGTTCACGATCATGATCTCGTTGGTCGGCACCCGCTGCACGCCGGGCCGACACGAGGGAATCAGCTTCTGCGCGACGACGGCCTTCAAGTTGAAAACCAACGACTGGCGAACGGCACCGTGTTGACCCGGTGGGAAGAGCCCCAGAATCCGGTCGACCGTGCTGTAGGCGTTCGAAGCGTGGATCGTCCCGAAGACGACGTGCCCGGTTTCCGCGGCATGAACCGCCGCTTCGAACGTCTCGCAATCGCGCATTTCGCCGACCAGAATGATGTCCGGGTCTTCGCGCACGGCATGCTTCAGCGCCGTGTGCCAGTCCGACACGTCGAGAAAGACTTCCCGCTGATTCACGATGGACATCTTGTCCGTGAACACGAACTCGATCGGATCCTCGATGGTGAGGATGTGCAGGGCTTCGTTCTGATTGATGTAATCGAGCATCGAGGCAATGGTGGTCGATTTGCCGGACCCGGTGACGCCGGCCAGAAGCACCATGCCTTGTTCGAAGTGGCAGAGCTTCTCGATCGAATCGGGAAGCCCGAGTTTCTCGAAGGTCGGGATCGTCTGGTTGACGAGTCGTGCGACCATGGCGAGCTTGCCGCGCGTCTTGAGAATGTTGACGCGGTAGCGAGCTTCGTCGTTCCCGATGACGTGCGCGAAGTCGGCCCCGCCCTTCTCTTCCAGCGTCTTGCGGTCCTTCTCGCCGATGATCGGGTAGATCAGCTTCTCCATGGTCTCTTGCGAGAGCACGGGCGTGTTCATTTTTTGGATGACGCCTCGGAGTCGCATCATGCCGGGGAGGCCGGCCTTGAGGTGGAGGTCGGAGCCCTTGTGGAGCATGACGGTGCGGTAGAGCTGGTTGATCTGCGGCTCACCGGGGATCGCCGTGGCAACCTTGAGCCCGCCGCCCTGCTGGTTGATGTAGAACGGTCCGGTTGGCTCCGACATGATAGGGCTCCGCGTTTGCCGCCTGAATTACGAGCGAACCGGGACGATGCGAACGGGAATCCCGCGCAGGGCGAGATAGGCCTTGGTGTCCGGGATCGTGTACTCGTTGTAGTGAAAGATGCTGGCCGCGAGGGCCGCATCGGCACCCGCCTGGAAGGCGTCGTACAGATGGGCGGGCGACCCCGCGCCGCCGCTCGCCACCACGGGTATGTTCACGACCCGCGCGATCGCTTCGAGCATCGGCAAGTCGTAGCCGTTCTTCGTGCCATCCGCGTCCATCGAGGTCAGCACGATTTCACCGGCCCCGAGTTCCTCGACGCGCTTCGCCCAGGCGACCGCTTCCAGACCCGTGGGGATGCGGCCGCCGTTCACGTGAACTTCCCAGACTTCTCGACCTTCTTTTTGAACGCGGCGCGGGTCGATGTTCACCACCGTCGCACAGCGGCCGAATTTTCCGGACACCTCCGAGATGAGTTCCGGCGTCTTGACCGCCGCCGAATTGAGGCTCACCTTTTCGGCACCGGCCTGGATCAGTTGCGTCGCGTCCTCGATCGTGCGAATGCCGCCGCCGACCGTGAACGGCATGAAGATCGACTCGGCCACCTTGCGGACCATGTCCAAAAGGATGGCCCGGCCCTCGTGGCTCGCGGAGATGTCCAGAAACACGAGTTCGTCCGCGCCCTGGGCGTCGTAGCGGCGAGCGACCTCGACCGGGTTGCCGGCGTCGCGCAGGTCCACGAAATTCGTGCCCTTCACCACGCGGCCTCGATTCACGTCGAGGCACGGGATGATGCGTTTGGTGAGCATGGACGATTGACTGGGGTTGTGCCCGGACGCGAACGACGCAGAAGTGATATTAGCGGGCGAGCGACCCGGTTCCAAGCGAGGATCGCCTGGAACCGGAATCGGGTGGCACCGTGCTTCCAGCCGGTGCAGACCGAAAATTCCAATCAGTCTGTTGTCCATGCTCACCAAACGGATCATCCCGTGCCTCGACGTGAATCGAGGTCGCGTGGTGAAGGGCACGAATTTCGTGGACCTGCGCGACGCCGGCGA
>JAYTGN010000058.1:0-17854 GCA_043733485.1 Gemmataceae bacterium | reverse complement strand
CCGGGTGGCACCGTGCTTCCAGCCGGTGCAGGAGAGGCAACACCGGCTGGAAGCACGGTGCCACCCAGGTGCGGCAGATGCTCCGAAATCGGCTTGTCCGGGATGTCGTGGGGCGGCTGCGTCTTCAGTCCTTCAAACGGCGACGCGTTCGACTTGCCGCGCCACACGAGGATGTTGCGATACTGCACGCCGGGATGGAATTCGATGGTGCCGCCGGCCAGTTCCTTGCCGCCGAGTTCGCGCTGGAGTGCCTGGATCAGCGGAGCGCCGTCCGCGCTGGAGATATGACCGGCGGTGAAGTCCTTCATCGTGCCGTCGGGCGCGTGGATCAAATTGCAGCGGATGGCGTAGTCGTAGGGGCCGAGGTGGATGCCCATCGCAGCGGTTTCGAGCGGAGCGCGGCCGGTGTAAACCTTCAGCGGGTCGTAGCCGAACAATGAAAGCGTGGCGACGTCTGACGCCGGCGTGAGCGAATCGGGGACGTTGTTCGCGTGGCCGACGACGCCGAGTCGCGCGATGCGGTCCATGTTGGGCAGGTGGGCCGCTTGAAGCGGCGTGCGCCCGCCGAGAGCTTCCAGCGGCTCATCGGCACAACCATCGGGGATCACGATCGCGTATTTCATGGAAGGGATTCAAAGGACTTCGAGGATTTGTTCGCCGCCGTGGGCCGGGTTGCCGATCAACCGCCTCCCTTGCACGTCCACGACCCAGTCCATCATCTCCAGTGGTATCTGTCCGATCAGGACCGGATTGCCTTCGGGCACTTCGAGCACATCGGTCACGCAGTCGCGCCCCATGATCACCACCTTGGCAGTCCCAAAGACGCTCATGATTCGTTCGCCAGCCGCCGTCATCGCTCGCTTCTCATACTGCTTGGTCAGTCCGATTTGTTCCAGCAGCGACCGAGGCATCGAGAGTGTCGTGGCACCGGTATCGACCAGCGCATCGTTCACGACGACCTGTCGGACATTACTCGGAGTTAATCGGCCGCGCTCGACGTCGATCAAGTCGCCGAGGTTGTAGATTGTCGCTTCGGTCAAAACTCGTCCCATGATTTCGTTCTCCATGAGTCTTCCCTCCTTTCTTCAGTCATCTCACACCATCATTGACATCGAGAACACTTCCAGGATGTGTTCGCCGCCGTGCGCCGGGTTGCCGATGAGCTTGTGCGCTCGCATGTCGATGACCCAGTCCATGGCTTCCAGAGGAATTTGTCCGATGAGAACGGGATTACTTTCGGGAACTTCGAGCACGTCGGTCGGCATGTCACGACCCATGATTTCCAAGCGAACCGTTCCGTAAACATTGAGAGTGCGTTCGCCGCCGGCCGTGATGGCGCGCTTCTCGTACCGCTTGGTCAGTCCGAGTCGATCGATGAGAGATTTGGGCATCGAGAGCATCGTGGCACCCGTGTCCACCAGCGCGTCGGGCACGATGATCTTTCGGACCTGATCGGATGGAAGCTTTCCCAGTCTCGACTCGTCCAAGTCGTGGAGATTGTAGATCGTCGCTTCGGTCAAGGCTCGCCCCATGTTTCCGCTCTCCATGAGTAGCCCCTCCTTTCACGCGCCATCATACCATGTTTGCTTTCGCAATGGCGGGCGTGAGGCCGGTCGCGGCCACCAGTGGAACCTGCATCGCCTCGGGCACCGGCTTCAAATAACTCGTTCCCACATCGACCTGCTCCAGCCCGCCGGACTTGCAAAGCGCCACGATCTCGGGCCGGTTCGCATCCGCCTGCAGTTCGCAGATGCCGAAGAACTGGTCCTGCAGGAATCGCAGTATTTGGGAGACCAGCAACTTCGCGAGACCCTGGCGGCGCAGATCGGCACGAACTTGAATGTCGAGAATGCCGGCCGAGGGGAAACCCCATCGCCAGCTGTAGCCTTCGAGTTCCCAGACCACGGCCCGCGCGCAGGGCATGTTGTTCGCCAGCTTATCGATCATGCGGAACTCGACGGGCTCGAGCGTTCCCCAGACGTTGTCGTGCCACCAAGAACCGACCGCGGCGGCCCGCAGAACTTGAACCTCGTAGCGGCGGCGCAGCATGCCGAACCGGGCATCCGCCACGGTGAGCGGCTGATCGAGCTTCCGCTGAAAGACGAGCGTTTTCGCATCGGATGTATAGCCGAGCGACCGGAAGAAAGGATCGGCATCCGGGTCCGAAGCCAGGAACCCGGGGCAGTTCGTTCCGCCGTAGAGCCCGAACCCGAAGGGGCACTGCGGCCAAACCGGGCCGGCGCGGAAGGTGCGGGCTCCACGCTTCGCCAGATACTCTTCGCACTTCTGCACGAGCCCGCAGCCCACGCCCTTCCGCCGCTCGGTCGGTCGCACCGCCACCGAACAGATCACGCCTTCGGCGAACGACAGCTCGGTCATCTGTTCGTTGGAAGCGAAGCCCGCGAGGCCGTAGCCCTGAATCCGGCCCGAGTCTTCGTCGATCGCCACGATCAGGCCATCGTGGTCGAAGTAGGATTTGCTGAAGACCCAGCGTTCGAGCAACCCCGGCGTGCGGAGCGGGTACGCTCCACGCGCCGTGTGGGATTCGTTCCAGACGTCGGCGAGCGCCGGCGGGTCGGTATTGCGAAAGCGGCGATAAATGGTCACAACAACTCTCGATCGACCGCCGGGGTGAAGAGAGGGAGAACCTCCGCGCCGCGGTGAGCCCGGTTCAAACCCATAATATGACGCACGGCGGATCGTGGATAGTGTGAAGAAGGATCGTCGCTCACCCGGAGAACCCGATGCCCCGATTCTTCTCGCTCGCTTGCCTCGTTTTGGCGACACCTCTGTTCGCGGCCGACTGGCCGCAGTTCCACGGGCTTGGCCGCGATAATCAGTCTGCCGAGACGAGCCTGAACTGGAACTGGCCGAAGGACGGCCCGCCAATCGCGTGGAAAATTGAAGTCGGTCAAGGTTGGGCCGGGCCGGTGGTCGCCGGGGAACGCGTGATCCTCTTCCATCGAGTCGAAAACGATGAAGTGATCGCATGCCTCGACCCGGCCACGGGCAAGGAGAAGTGGAAGTTCGCCTACCGTACCCGCTATCGAGACGAGTTCGGCTTCGATGCCGGCCCGCGTTCCACTCCTGCGATCGCCGGCGACAAACTCTTCACCCTCGGGGCCAACGGCGACCTGCACGGCCTCGAACTCGCCACCGGCAAGAAACTGTGGTCGCGGAGTCTGATCGCGGACTACGACGCAAGCAAGGGCTTCTTCGGCATCGCCAGTTCGCCCATCGTGGTCGGCGGCAAACTGCTGGTGAACGTCGGCGGTCGCGGGGCCGGCATCGTTGCCTTCGACCCCGCCACCGGCAAGGAACTCTGGAAGTCTAACAACGATGCCGCGAGCTATTCTTCGCCCACTGTCGCCGAGATCGACGGCAAGACGCTCGCACTGTTTCTGACGCGCGAAGGGCTCGTGATGCTCGACCCCAATACTGGGAAGGTGAGCTACTCGCATCCCTGGCGGCCTCGGCTCAACGAGAGCGTGAACGCCGCCACGCCGTTGGTCTGGAAGAACGACATCTTCATTACGGTCTCTTACGGCACGGGGGCGGTGCTGCTTCGGCCCAAGGGTGCGGAACTGGAGGAACTCTGGTCCGGCGACAAATCGATGTCGTGCCAGTTCAACACGCCGGTGCGGGTGGGCGACTACCTCTATGGGGCGCACGGTCGCGTCGATGCCCGGAACGTGGACATGCGCTGCGTGGAGTGGAAGACGGGCGCGGTGAAGTGGTCGCAGCCGAAGTTCGGTTCGACGACCGTGATCGCGGTCGATGGCGGTTTGATTGGCATGACGGAAGCCGGCGACCTCGTGCGGTTTGAGGCCTCACCAGAAATCTTCAAGGAGAAGGCAAGGGCTTCGATCCTGGGTAGCCCGACGCGTGCGGCACCGGCGCTGGCCGATGGCCGATTCTATGCCCGCGACGGAAAGTACTTGGTTTGCGTGAAGCTCAAGTAGCGGTCGGGTGTTAACGCTTGTGAACGCGGTACCAGTTAGCGCAAGTGTAATCCAACGGAAACTTCCCCGAATTACTTGCGAACCCGCCGTTTCTGCACTAGCAGGTGCCCCCCATCGGCGACTATCCTCTGAAGAGATGGTACCCCTCGGCCCCTCCCGAGTCGTCGACATGCATCGTCGCACCTTCCTGAAGTCCGCTCTCGCAGCCGCGATACCCGTGGCACCCATCACGGCGGCTTCCTACGGGCTGTACGAAGCCGGATCGGCGCGCATCGAGCGGCCGACGGTCGTGATGCCGCAACTGCCCGCCTCGTTCGACAAATTGCGGATCGCGTTCCTCACGGACATTCATCACGGGCCCTACGTGGGGCTCGATTACGTTGCCTCGATCGTTCGCACCACGCTCGCACTCGGGCCGGACCTGATTCTCCTCGGCGGCGACTACGTGAGCAAAGAGGCCAAGTTCATCGCGCCGTGCTTTGAAGTGCTCGCCGGTTTGAAGGCACCGCTCGGCGTGTTCGGCGTGCTCGGCAATCACGACTACCGTCACGGGTTAACAGAAACGAAGGCCGCGTTCGCCGCGGCGGGAATCGAAGAACTCACAAATCGCGGCGTTTGGCTGCGTCGCGGCGCCAGTCGCCTGCGGCTCGGAGGCGTCGACGACCTTTGGTACGGCAAGCCGGATGCTCGGCCCGCAATTGCCGAAGCAACCCCGAGCGATGCGTGCCTGTTGGTGAGCCACAACCCGGACTTCGTGGAAAAGATGTGGGATTCCCGCGTCGGCCTCGTGTTGAGCGGCCACACTCACGGTGGGCAAATCTACGTGCCCGGTTACGGGGCACCGATCGTGCCCAGCCGTTATGGGCAGAAGTACCTTCACGGCCTCGTGCAGGCACCGGTCACGAAGGTGTACGTCTCTCGGGGCCTCGGCACCGTCACGCCGCCGATGCGCTACAACAGCCACCCGGAACTCACGCTGCTCACGTTGACGGTTTGAGCCTCACGCGGTCCAGGTCTGTCCGTTCGAAGTGTGTGCCATCCGGATCGCGGGCCGTTGCGGGCCATTTTGCAACTGGAACGTCAGAGGTAAAACACTGCTCGGCAGAACTGAGGGGTTGGCGAGATCCGAGCGTCCCGCGAGTTTGAGCTTCCCGCCACGAAGCTGATACAGTTCAAGAGCCCAGGGGTCGCGGTCGACGATCAGCACTTCACGACTATTCACTTCGGCGTAGAACTCGAGTTTGCCCCATGCGAGGTCGCCGGGGCTGATGATCTCGACGAGGAAATCCGGACCGCCGACCCAGTGCGAACCGCGATTGATCGCTGGATTTTCGGGCAAGTAAAGCACGATATCCGGGCCGCGGAAGTTGTCCATCCAATCCGGATGGCGATCCGTGACGTTGACCCCGGCGCGAACCTTGCCGAGGCCGGGCAACTCAAAAAGTTGCAGAAGTGGGAACATCAGTCGGCCTTGAAGTTCCTGATGTTCGTCGTTCGGCAACGTGGGCATGACGAGCACTCCCTCCCAAACTTCGTTCCACTTATCGCCGTCCGAGGCTTCGCGCTTCGCGGAGATTTCCGCCGCCCAGTCCGGATCGGTCACGAGAACGCTGCTCATCACTTCTCCCCTTTCTTCTCGGGCTCCTTCAAGCTTACCAGAAACTCGACCAAGTCGCGGAGTTCGCGCTTGGTCAGCTTCTTGTGCAAATCGTCGGGCATCGCCGAAGGGCCGGTGCGGCGCGATTCGATGTCCTCCACTGGAATGATCAGTTCTTTCGCCTCTGCCGTCACGAGCTTGAGTTGCTTCTTCGTGTCTTCCTTCACGATTCCCGAGACCACGCGGCCATCGGTGAGCGTGAGCACTGCCGTCTCGAAGCCCTTGGCAATCGTGGCCGAAGGGAGCACGATCGACTCCAGGAAGTAACGGCGATCCTTGCCCATCTGAGAAGCGAGGCCGTTGAGCGCCGGGCCGACGTCGCCGCCCTGGCCGTCCAACTTGTGACAGCGCTGGCAGTAGACCGCGCTGTTGTTGAGGAAATGGTTGTGGCCCTTCTCGGCGTCGCCGCCGGCCAGCGATTCCTCCCACGGTGCCAACTTGTCCGGCGTCAGTTTCTTGGACGCTTCGTACTCCTCAAGGTTCTTCTTCAGAGGTGTGTAGAGTTTCAGCTTGGCGGTTTTCGTGCGAAGTTCAGCGGCCTCGACAATGTCGAGGAGCAACTCCTTCGGGGCCACCGCCTTGACGGCATAGATGATCCATCTCTCGAGTTCGCGGTCTACGTCCTCCGATTCCTTGAACTTACCGAGGATCGCGAACGCGGCTTGCTTCTCATCCAGCGAAGCTTTCTTGTCTTCGAGCAATGCTGGCAAGTCCTTCAACACGCCGTTCGGATCGGCCTTCGCCTTGAGCGTGAGCCCGGCCGCGCGAAGCCTCGGTTGATCGGAAGCCAGGGCGAATGCAGTCGCCTCGGCGAGGCCGGCGTCCTTCACGGCGGCGAGCGCGAACAGTGCATCGGCGCGACCCGAAGCCGGGGCCGCCGCGTCCTTCACCATCTTGGTGAGAAGTGGGCCGACTTCCTTGATGCCGAGCTTGGCGGAAGTCTGAGCGGCTTCGTTCCGCACGGCATCGGAACCGCTGAAGAGGCCCGCGATCACCGGTCGGATCGCATCCGTCGAGATGTTCGCCTCGCGCTTCGGCAGGTCGTGAATCAGCCCGGTGATTGGATCGCGGCGCGGCGGGTTGGCCCAGTCCGCAAGCAGTTTCATGGCGAAGATGCGAACGTGATCGGGTTGATCGGCGCGGGCCGCCACCTTCGCCACTCGCTCCGCATTCTCCTTCGACCCAAGGGTGTAGTTCGCGGCGATGGCGCGGTAGATGATCGGGTTCGCCTGTCCGCTCACTTCCGCAATCGCCGCGAGCTTGGGCATCGCCCCGGCGATGCGTTCGTCGTAAACGGCCATCGCGGCCTCGGCTGCCACCTTCGGATCGGAGTCTTTGAGGAACTCGCCGACCTTCTCGCTCTTGTGCCGCCGCAGCGCGAGCACGACGCCAAGCCGCACCGCAGGAGTGTCGTATTTGTCCTTTGAAAGGGTCCATGCGTTGAACAGATCAATGGGGTTGTATGTGCCGATATAAAGCGCCTGAACCGCCGAATGGCGAAGGTAGGCGTCCTGATCGTTGTTCGATTTGAGGAGTTCGAAGATGGGGTTGTAGACGGATGCTTCTGATCCGGGCGTGACAGAGAACGCGGTGACCTGCTCGGCACGCGCGAGCTTCATGTATGCAGTCGCAGCCGCCGCACGGACTGCAAGATCGGGATCCTTCAGAAGTGCGACGACTCGACCGGACTTCGGTTCGGTCAGGCCACCAGGCGGGACGGGAGGAGGAGCCTCCCCAAAACGAAAGGACCCGAGATACTCCGACGTTTTCATTCCCCCCGCAACCCTTACCGCCTCTTTTCGGACTTCCGAATTGGGGTCGTTCAGCGCGGCAACGATTGCCTGAATTGCTGATTCGTTGCCGTTACGGGCGAGCGACCAAATTGCATGCAAGCGTGCCACTCGGTTCTTTGAGTTCTTGAGAACCCCGGTCAATGCCTCAACCACTCGATCGTCGATCACAGGATACTTCTTCCCATCCCCGATCATGTCTTTGAGGATGCGCCTGCCTGCCAGTTCGTACTGCGCCTCGAATCGTACCATCTGGTGTGGATGCTCCAGTAACTTCGCCAGTTCATCCACCGTCTTCTTCTCCATCCCCTCCGCCATCAGTTTCTTCGCCTCGGCCACGGAAGGGTTCTTCATCGCCTCGGGGTCGGTGAGCTTGAAGATGCGGCCCTTGTTGGGATGGCCCCATCCGGCGATCCAGTCGCTCCAATAGAAAGCGCCGTCCGGGCCGAACTCGCAATCGGTCGGCACGATGCCGCGCACGAACGGTACCGGCGGATTCAGTTCGAAGCTCGCACCCTTCGGCTTCATGGACACGTCCCAGATCACGCTGTTGCCGGGGCTCGAGGTGAAGTCGCAGGCGAAGAAGTGGTTCTGGTACTTCGCGTTGAGGCCGATGCCGGGGTAGTGCGTGATACCGGAGGGTCCGTTGCCGAAGTGGAGCAGCGGCGGGTTGACGTAGGCGGGCGGGCCGCCGTCGGGGCCGGGAACGTGCCAGATTTTCTCGGCGTTCCACGGGCCGCGGTTGCCTTGCGGCACGCCGGGCGGGTGGTAGAGCGTGCCGTACTGGTAGCCACCGCGCCAGCCGCTGTCGCCGCCTTCGACGATCTGAACCCAGCGGGCGCGGTCGCCGCTGTCGCAGTTGTTGTCGTAGGTGAAGAGGTTGCCGAAGTCGTCGAAGGCGATCTCCTGCGGGTTGCGCAAGCCGGCATGCACGACTTCGAGATTGCTGCCGTCCGGGTCGCAGCGGAGCACGGCCCCCTGATTCGGATACGTGAGTTGCTTGCCTTCCTTGGTCTTCACGTTGAAGCCGCGGTCGCCGATGGTGAAGTAGAGCTTGCCGTCCGGACCCATGCGGAGGCCGTGGAGGTCGTGGCCGACGAACTGCACGGCGAGCCCGAACCCGGTGAACAGCGACTTCTTCTCGTCCGCCTTGTGCTCGCCTTTCGTGTCCTTCAGCAAGTACAGGTCGGGGATGTTCGTGTAGTAGACGCTGCCTTTGCGGGCGAGCACTCCGGCACCGAGGCCGTCTTGTGGCTGGTTGTAGCCGCTGGAGAAGACGCTGCTCTTGTCGGCCTTACCGCTGCCGGTGCTGTCCCACACTTTGCGAACGATGTCGTCGTGCTTCTCGAACCCGCCGTAGCCGTGCTTCTTGTACATCGCCAAGCGATCCGCAACCGTGCGGCAGGAGAGATCCTCGTCGAGCCACTTCATGAAGTTGCGGGTGTCCGGCGTGCCGGTATGGAGCCGATTCGTTTCCGCGACGTAGACCGCTCCCTTTTCGTCGAAGCAGAACGAAACCGGGTTCTGCAGCAACGGTTCGGATGCCCAGACTTCGACGGAGTGACCTTTCTCGACCTGCACCGATCCGAGCGATTCCTCGGGAGAACCCTTGGCAGGCGGTGCCTTCTTCTGGGCCTCCGCGAGGCCGATCAAGGCGATGAACACTGCGAACGCGGGAAGGGAAACGAGCAGGCGGATCATCGAACGGCTCCTGGCGAGCCGGCGACGTGAGCCGCCGGAGTTCTTTGAGTTGAGGCTACCCGAGGCGGCGAAGGGCGGCAATGGAAAGCGCGTCACCGTTTAGCCGCGACGCGGAGTCCTCGGAGCGGAGCGAGACGGTGTCAGTCACTCACGCGCTGGCCGAGGGGCTTGAGCAACCTCGCCCCAATCTCGGGAAGCAGACCATAGGCATAGGCCAGATACTGCACGGGGTGCAAGGCTCGCTTGCCGCTTCCTTCCTGCATCTGCATGCGGCACGAACTGCACTCCGAAGAACCGAACAGAACGCCGGGCCGATTCACCTCATCGAGCATCCGCTTCCCAGCCACGAGCGAGGTCTCGTAGTTCGCGGCCTTCAGGCCCCAGGTGCCGGCCATGCCCGAACAACTCACGTCGATCGTGTGAACCGTGACGCCGGGAATCAGCGCGAGCAACTGCGGCCCGGCAATGGCACCTCGCAGTGCCTTGAGGTGGCACGGAACGTGGTGGCCGAGCGCGACGTCGAGGCGGCGGAAGTCGGTCTTCAACTTGCCGGTCGCGTGCAGTTCGCCCAGGAACGTGGTGAGTTCGACGGTGTTGGCCGCGAGTGCCGTCGCGTCCGAGTCGCCGAGGATGTCCAGGTAATCTTGCGTGAGCATGAGCGCCGCGGTGGGCTCCGAGCAAACCACGCGATACCCTTCGCGCACGAGGTCCGCCATCGCCCGAACATTGCGAATGGCAGCTTCTCGAGCCGTCTCGATGTCGCCGACCGAAAGCGGCGACGCTCCGCACCCGACTTGCCTCGGCGGGACGTACACTTCAAAGCCGTTGTGCCGCAGCACCGCGACGGTCGCCTCGCCGATCAGCGGGTCGTTGTAGTTCGCGTACACATCGACGAAGTAAGCGACCTTGTTCGTCCCGGTTGCGTTGCTCTTCTTCGTGAGCCCCATCCCGCGAGCCCGGCGATAGAAGTTGCGGAGCGAGAAGGTCGGTAGCCGCCGCACGCGCGAGAGGCCGAGCGACTTTTCAAGAAGCCAGCGAATCGAGCCTCGCGCGAGCAGTGCGTTCACGATTGGAGCGAAGTTGCTGCCCAGTGAAGCGAGGCCTTCCGTGCGCGCGAGGAACCAGTCGGCCCGGTCGAGGCCGTGTTCCGCCTGATGCGCCGCCTTCGCTTCCAGCATCAACTTCGGCACGTTCACGCGCGACGGGCACTCGTCGCGGCACATCTTGCAGTTCACGCAATTCTTGGCGACCTTCTTCACCTCGTCGCGGGCCAGGTCGGTCGCATTCTCGATCAGTGCGAACAGGTTCGACATCGCGCGAGGCGAGGCTTCCTCCAGACCCGTGGCCCGAAAGACGGGGCACATTCGCCCGACCGCAGATTGAGGCCGGCAGTCGCCGCAACCGGTACACTTGGCCGCTTCCTGCTCGATAGTGATCTCGGGCCAGACGAGCAATGGCGTCACACTTCGCGATTCGGGAACCGCGCGCAGCGGCCACGCCGGGCGACTCGGATCGGGGCCGACGATCTTCCCAGGGTTGAGGAGATTCTTCGGATCGAAGATGCGCTTCAACTCGCGGAACACCGGCATGATGGGGCCGTACTGCTTCTCCACCCACGGCGTGCGGGCGATGCCGGTGCCGTGCTGCGTGCTCACCGTGCCGCCGAGCGCCAGTGCGATGCCGTGAACGGCTTCCGCCAGCGGCCAGAGTTTTTCTCGATCCACGGGGTTCGCGAGATCGACCATCGGCCGCGTGTGAACCTGCCCCGTGAGTGCGTGAACGAGAAACGATGCGCTGAGTTCGAAACGCTGAAGCGCGTCCTGGGTTTGCTCGATGAATGCGGACAGAGCCTCCGCGGGCACGCCGACGTCTTCGATAAAGGCCAACGGCCGCGGCCCTTTTCCCAACCCATACAACCCCGAGACGGCGGCTCCACGAACGCCTTGAATCAGTGCGACTTGCTCCGGATCGCAGGCCGGGTCCGCGAGCACGACGAGGCGATGAGCTTCGCGAAGTTTCTCGATCGCTCCCCAGGTCCGCTCCATCGCTTCGCGTTCGGAGTCGGCTTCAAATGTCAGCACCAGTGTGGCCGCGACTGCGGAGGGCGTCTTGGTGGAAGCGAGCAATCGGCGGTCGAGCAAGTCGCAGGCGACGGGGCCGAACGCTCGCAGATCGAGACCCGCGCGAATGGCAATATCGAGTGTGGGAAAGCCGAGCAGAGCGAGGCAGACGCCGCCGGGCAGGGGAATGGTTTTAAGCGTGGCCGAGGTGATGAAGCCGAGAGTGCCTTCGGAGCCGACCAATAATTTCGCGAGGTTCAGCCGATCGTCGGGCATGACGTCGTGGAGTACGTAGCCGCAGCGGTTAAAGGCGGTCTTCGGCCGCGTGCTTTGTATCGAGTCTCGATTCGCTCGAAGCAGCGTCTCGGTCGAGGTTCTGATCTGAGCCGTTCGCGGCTCGTCGCCGGTGATCCAGGTCGTGCCATTATCCCAGATAGTCTGAAGTGCGAGCACGTGATCGCGGGTGTAGCCGTGGCGAAAGGCGTTCCCGCCGGAGGCGTTGGTTGCGATCATGCCGCCGAGTGTGCAGCTGGCACCGCTCGCGGGATCGGGAGCGAACCGCCGCCCGTGCTTCGCCAGTGCCGCGTTCAGTTCCGCATGGACGACTCCGGGTTGAACCGTGACGGTGTCTTCGTCGATGGCCAGGATGCGGCGGAAGTTCGCACTGAGATCGACGACGAGCCCTGGCCCGAGCGATTCGCCGGCGACGCCGGTGCCCGCTCCGCGCGGGATCATCGCGATGCCTTGCCCGAAGCAATACCTCACGAGAACCGCGAGATCCTCGGCATCTTGGGGGAACGCCACGCCGAGCGGCGCGATCTGGAACGGGCTGGCATCCGTGGAATAGAGCCCGCGAACGAGCGGTTCGAAGGCCAACCGCCCCCGGTAGCTCTTGCGAAGGTCGTCGGTGATTTGTTTTTCAATGGGCACAGTTGAACGACTGCGGAAAGGTTATCGGCGAGGACTTTCGGAATCGCGTCCACTCGTCAACCG
The DNA here is from genome assembly GCA_043733485.1 of Gemmataceae bacterium. Taxonomy (GTDB): domain Bacteria; phylum Planctomycetota; class Planctomycetia; order Gemmatales; family Gemmataceae; genus Urbifossiella. The sequence continues at coordinate 5,691 of JAYTGN010000058.1, read as the reverse complement.
CGTGATAGTTATTTTTCCGCGAGGCTGTACGACCATGTTGAGTTCGCAATCGCGAAGCATCGCCATGCCGATCAGGGGCGCGGTATCAGATTCGTCGATGTCCACTTCCCGTTTCCTACGATCCCAGACGACATGAGCTTCGTACACGTCATATTCAATCTCGCTTCCATCGGCCAAGACCGCCTGCCCGACAGTCGACCAAGGAAGCACCAACTCGGCTATCAGCTCGGGCGGAAGCGTCAGCCAACCATCGTAGCCGGTGTCGATGATCGCGGAAATTCGCTTCTCGATCCCGGTCGGGCCGAGTAACTTCAGCCGAATCGTTGCTTCGCCATTGTTGGTCACCTTTCCTGAAATCACGGCTACACCGGCCGCTTGTGCCCACCGAAGCGGCGGGTGTAACGGAACCCAACCCGCACGAGCCAGGTTTGGGAATCGGGGATGCGGCTCCGAAGCTGGCGACACGCCGTCATTTCGTCTTCGTCGATTTCGTAGGAACCGGTCTCGATATCGATGGCGACGAACTTTCCTTTGTCCTTGGGCTTGAGCAGCGGTTGAATATCGCGGTCGTATATGGCCGTGCCGCGAAGGGCGAACTCTTCTTTGGGGTAACGCCGTCCTGTCGCGGCCATGGTTATTCTCCGTTGAAGCCGAACCGACTTATTGTATCGTCCGTCCGTCTCGCCACTACCTCGACCCGAACACCAGCGACATAAATTCGGCGCGGGTCGCGGGGTTCGTCTTCAACAGGCCGCGGACGGCACTGGTCGTGGTCATCGAACCGGGCTTGCGGACGCCGCGAATCGTCATGCAACTGTGGCTCGCCTCCACGATCACGGCGACCCCGCGCGGATGGACCTCGTTCATGATCAAGTCGGCAATCTGCTCCGTCATTCGCTCCTGGACCTGCGGCCGCCGGGCAATCACGTCCACCACGCGGGCCAACTTCGAGAGCCCCACGACTTTACCATCGGGCAAGTATCCGACGTGAGCCTTGCCCGTGAACGGCAAGAGGTGGTGCTCGCAGCAACTCGCGAACTCGATGTCCTTCACCAGCACCATTTCATCGGCCTGCTGCGTGAAGGTTTTGTGGAGGTGAACGGCCGCGTCGAGGTGCAGGCCCGCGAAAATTTCCGCGTACATCCGGGCCACGCGATCCGGCGTCTCGCGGAGTCCCTCGCGGTCCGGGTCTTCGCCCACCGCCAGAAGAATTTCGCGCACGGCTCGGCGAATGCGAACGTGATCGACCGGAGCGCCGCCCACCGCCGCGACGCTCGCCAAGTCCGCCAACGTGGGCGTTGCAAGGGAATCCGCCAAGTCTCGACTCCGCACGAAGAGTAGGTTCGACTGCCACATTCTATCCGGATTGAACCGCAGTTGAGTAAGATGCCTTCACCCTTCACGGAGTTCGCCATGCGTTCCGCCGCACTCGTCGTGGTCGTGCTGATTCTCTCCGCTTCTCGCGGTGCCGCGCAGGAGCACACCACGGACACTTCCGATCAAATCAAGAAGGCCCTCGCGGACAAGAAAGCCATCCTGATCGACGTGCGCGAACAGAAGGAATGGGACGAAGGCCATCTGAAGGATGCCGGGCTCGCGCCGCTCTCGAAGCTGAGTGCCGCCAAGAAGGACGAGTTCGAGAAGCTGATACCGAAGGGTTCGATCGTGTATCTGCACTGCAAGGCTGGCGGGCGGTGCGTCACGGCGGCGGCAATTCTCAAAAAGCAGGGCTACGATGCCCGCCCGATCAAGGACGGCTACGAAGACCTGCTGAAAGCCGGATTTCCGAAGGCCGAGAAGTAGAGTTAGAAGAGACGTTTCTCGCTGATCGCAGTCATCAGTTTTCGCTGGGGAGAACTTACCGGGTACTCCCCGAGTTGCTCCGGCGTCAACCACTTGGCTTCCGCGTAAAAGTCGCTGCGGAACTTCCCACGAATGCGGCTCGCCTCCAGGCAAGTCATCGCGATTGAATAGCGGGTCACGGTGTGTTCGATGGTCAGTAACTCCTCGCCGATGGCGAGTTTGAGGCCCGTGAGTTCGCTTCCGATTCGTCGAGCCGCTTCCAAGACATCGTCGCCGGGAAGCATCTCGGCGTGCGGCACTTCCCACATGTTCTGCCAGCGGCCCGCGGTTGCCGGCCTGCGGCAGAGGAGAATCGTGCCACGTTCGCGGATGACGACCGCCACTTCGCGCACCCGAATCACCTCCTTCGGATTCTTGGGCGGCGGGATTTTATTCTGCGATTGTTCTCGCTTCGCCACGCAGTGTGAAGCCAGCGGGCACTCGGCGCACCGTGGCGAAGTGATGGTGCAGACGGTCGCGCCGAGTTCCATCATGGCCTGGTTGAAGTCGCCGACGCGCTTTGAGGGAAGCATCGCTTCCGCGGCGTCCCAGACCCACTTCTTCCCTTCACCCTCGCGCGGGTCGCCCCGGTAGCCGAAGAATCGTGCCAGCACTCGGAGGCTATTGGCCTCGACGATGGGTAGCTTGCGGTCGAAGGCCTGCGAGAGTACGGCTCCGAGAATGTAACGGCCGACGCCGGGAAGTGCGGCCCAAACTTCGGGATCGTTCGGCAGAACGCCCGCGAACTCCACGACGAGTTGCTTCGCGGAGGCGTGCAGGTGGCGCGCTCGCCGATAGTAACCGAGCCCTTCCCACAGCTTGAGCACGTGCTGTTCGTCGGCGGCAGCGAGCGCTTGAACCGTGGGGAACGCTTTGAGGAATCGCGCGAAGAAGGGCACGACGGCTGCGACCGTCGTTTGCTGGAGCATCACCTCGCTGATCCAGATGCGATACGGATCGCGATCGGCGCGCCAGGGTAACTCGCGGCGATGCCGATCGAACCAGGCGAGGAGCTTCTTGCGAAGCGACGCGCGTGTGCGTGTGGGAACCGGGTTCAAGGTGAGTTCGCCGCGGGTGGAGAGGCCACGGCTCGTTGTAGGCGACTTCAGTTCGCCGGCTGGGTGAGCAACGTTTGATCGGGCGAAAACGCCGTCTCGGGGATGTTCACGAGGAGCGGCGGCGGCGTCGGCGTACTCGCGTCGTCGACCGGCATGAGTTCCGCCATGGCCTGAATGATCTGATCCTGAATTTCGAGGAACGCGGCCGCGCAGCGCGGGTCGAACTGGCGACCCGACATTTTCTCGACTTCGGCGAAGGCCTGTGCCGGCGACTTACCTTTCCGACCATCGTGGTAAGGTCGGTTCGAGGTCATTGCGTCGAACGCATCGGCCACCGCCACGATCCGCGCGAGGAACGGAATCTCCGAGCCGGCCAGTCGATCCGGGTAACCCGTGCCATCCCAACGCTCGTGGTGGTTCCGCACGATGGGAACGATCGGCTGCATCTCGGGGATCGTGGAGAGAATTTCCGCCCCCATCGTGGTGTGCTTCTGCATGATCGCGAACTCTTCGGCCGTCAGCCGGCCCGGCTTGCGGAGAATCGCGTCGTCGATCCCGATCTTACCGATGTCGTGGAGCGGCGTGCCGATCTTGATCCATTCGAGTTGATCCCCGGGGAGTTCGAGGTGCTGCGCGAGCATGGAGGCGTAGCGGGTGACGCGCTGGGTGTGATTGCCGGTGTAGTGGTCGCGGAGTTCCACGGCCTGGGCCAGGATGGTGATCGTTTTGAGAAAGAATTCCTTTTGCTTGCGAAGGAGTAGGGCACCTTCGATGGCCGCGGAGACGTGTGCGGCCAGGGCATCCGCCAGATGCAGATCGTCTTCGGTGAATGGGTTTTGCAAGAGTCCGCGATCGAGGTGGAGTACGCCGATGCGGCCGCGAGGCGTTCGCAGCAGCACGCAGAGTACCGAGGCCATCGCCCCGTCGTGCATGCTTTGAGTCATCTTCAATTCGTCGTCTTCGTTCACCGTGCCGTAGAGCAGCGATTCGCCCTTGGCGAAGACGCGATGCGTGAGCTTCTTGGAGTAGTGGAATCGCCTGGATTTTTCGTCGCGACCGACCGCCAACGCTCGGATGTCGAGGCGGGGTTCGGGCCCGTCGCCCTCGGCGAGCACGATGGCTCCGCCCTGGGCGTCGAGCACGTGGACGGCATCGTTCAAGATGTTGTGGAGGAGCTGATCCTCGTTCTGGGTCGTTACGAAGTGGTGGCCGGCGCGGAGCAGCGCGTAGAGTTGATCCCCGGCGCGGGGCATCTCGTTGCGGTCGTAGGCAATTCGCCGCAGACCTTCTTCGTAAGTGGACGTTGCGGCCGCGACGACGTGCTGATTGGTAGGCGGCCCCTCCATCGCGGCTTCGTTCGATTCCACGACCACTGCGACTTTGCCGAACTGCACGATGTCCCGCGGGCGGAGCTGATGCTCGCCGGCCCCGATGCGAACCCCGTTCACGTAGGTGCCGTTCGTGCTTTCGAGATCGCGGACGAACCAGCCGTCTTCGCCGAGTCGAACCTCCGCGTGGCGACGGCTGACGGAGCTATCTTCCAGGACGATTTCCAGCGAGGCGAGCCGTCCCGCACGGAGAAGCGAGTGGGATTCCCACGCCTGCCCTTTGACCTCGCTGCTGATCCCACGCATCCGGATCATCCGCTTCACGTCTGCCTCCGCCGCACGGCCCGCTCAGCGCCGAGTTTGGGTTTGCGATTCGGACAACTCTAATACACGTACCGCCATTCGGGGCGAAGAAGCCGAGAATCCACGCGATTCGGGGATCACCGAAATTCCCCGCTTAGCCCGATTTGCGATCTCGCATGAAGTTCTTGAGCTTAAGACGGAAAAGCGGAGCGAAGAGTTTGGTTCCCGCGCGGACTCGGCTTCCGATAATCTAGGAAATCCGGATCGCACGGCCTACTTAACCGAGCCTAACCATCTAATCTTATGAGGTACACTCGGAGTTTGCACGCTCCGCCATCCGCACTCAGAGGCCTGCCGTACCCATGGCGAAGGAAGAAGCGATCGAAGTGGAAGGGCGCGTGAAGGAAGCCCTTGCGAATACGCAGTTTCGCGTCGAACTCGACATCGGCGGGGAAGTGATCGCGCACGTCTCCGGCAAGATGCGCAAGAACTTCATCCGCATCATTCCCGGCGACCGCGTGAAGGTCGAAATCTCGCCTTACGACCTCACTCGGGGGCGAATTACCTACCGCGGTCGCGGCGTTTAACCAAAATTGGAACCGGCCGCTTCGTCCGACGCGGCCAAAAACTTGAGACAATCTTTCAGTCGAGCTCATTTTTTTCTTGACGTAGAAGCCTCAATTCGCCACCTTATCACTCGGCAGCTGAAACCTCGTCACGACGACGATCCATTCCACGCAGACCAGGAGGGTCACTCGATGCTCATCCAGACGGAATCCAAGGCTCAGGGCTGGCGGGCGGTGGCGGTTTTCGACGACCGGGGCGATGCCCTGATCTTCGTCGGTCGCTCGTCCACGCAAGTTCGCCAAGAGTACGCCGAGTCGTTCCTCGAATACCTCGACGATGAAGAGCGCGAACACGCCACCGCGATTCAGCTCCAGCAGTGGAGCGGCGCTCCGGATGCGGGCCGCTGGATTCTGAAGGCCAGCTTGAAGGTTCCCACCTCGGTCAAGGTTCGCGTGGCCGCGTGATCGAGTTTTCCGCCGCTTGCGGCTTCGCCTTAAGGCGAGCGGCAGTTCTTCTGTTACCCATTCCGGGGTGCGTAGGGTGGGCCGGAGCGAGGCAAGGCTTCAGCCTTGCCGAGTGAGGCCCACGTGCAT
>JAYTGN010000057.1:0-83779 GCA_043733485.1 Gemmataceae bacterium | reverse complement strand
GAAGATCGAACCCGGCAGCGGCGTCGCCGCCGCGGAAATGGTGTACGGCGGTTACTGACAGTCAGATTACCAAAGATACCGGAATGGGAACGGTTGCGGTTGCTCGCCGCGGATGCGGCTGATCGCTGCGGATGCGGCTTTTCGCCGCGGATGCGGCGTCCGAAGGTAGCCAGGGGTGAAGCGAGGCTTTGCGAGCGCAACCCCTGGAAGGTGGTCGTTCTGTCGCCGCTCCGCGGCTTCGTCGATGGATTATCAACGCCTTACCAGGGGTTCCGCTTCGCTCCACCCCTGGCTACCATCGGACGCCGCATCCGCGGCGATCAGCCGCATCCGCAGCGATCAGCCGCATCCGCAGCGATCAGCCGCATCCGCAGCGATCAACCGCAACCGTTCCCATTCCGGTATCTTTGGTAATCTGACTGTCAGTAACTGCCGTAGACCAGTTCCGCGGCGGCGACGCCACTGCCGGGTTCGATCTTCACACCCGCGCCGCGCAGGACCACTTCCAGCGCCGCGAGTACCTGGAACACGCAGTTCGGGCGGCTGTTGTGGCCCATCAACCCGATGCGCCAGGCCTTGCCTTTAAAGTCGCCCAGGCCGCCGCCGATCTCGATGCCGAACTCGGCGAGCATTCGCTTGCGACCCGCGACATCGTCCACGCCTTCGGGGATGCGCACCGGGTTCAGTTGCGGAAGTTGGAAGCCTTCCTTCGAAGTGTACTTCAAGCCCAGTGCCGTGAGCCCCGCCTTGAGCGCGAGGTGGTTGCGAACGTGCCGGGCGAAACGAACTTCGAGTCCTTCCTCCAGTACGAGGCGGAGGCCTTCTCGGATGGCGTAGATCATCGTGATTGGCGCGGTGTGGTGGTACGTGCGTTCCCCGCCCCAGTAGCTCTGAATCGAACTGAGGTCGAAGTACCAGCTTTGCACCTTCGACTTGCGAGTTTTGATTCGCGTTGAGGCCCGTTCGCTGAGGCTCACCGGCGAGAGGCCCGGCGGGCAACTCAGCCCCTTCTGCGAACAACTGAACGCCGCGTCGATCTCCCATTCGTCCAGTTTCACCGGCACGCAGCCGAGCGAGGTCACGGTGTCCGCGATGAGCAGGGTATCGAACTCGTGGCAGAGTTTGCCGAGTTCGGCGATGGGTTGCAAGCACCCGGTGGAGGTCTCGGCGTGGACGATGCCGAGCACCTTGGGCCGCACCTTCTTCAGCGTCTCGCGAATCGCGTCGAGTTCGAACGGTTCGCCCCACGGCCCGTTCATCACGGTCAGTTCCGCGCCGCAGCGACCCGCGACATCGACCATCCGGGTGCCGAAGTATCCCGCGACGCAGAGCACGACTTCGTCGCCCGGTTCCACGAGATTCACGAAGCACGTCTCCATGCCGGCCATGCCCGTGGCCGACATGGGAAGGGTGAGAGAATTCTTCGTCTGGAAGACGGCGCGGAGCATCTCCTGCGTCTCGGTCATGATCTCGATGAACTGCGGGTCGAGGTGACCGAGCAGCGGCGTGGCCATCGCGGTGAGCACGCGCGGATGGGCATCGCTGGGCCCGGGCCCGAGGAGCAAGCGCGGCGACGGATTCAACTGGCCGGGAAGAGGCATGGATTCACCTGAGTGGCAGGAGTCGAAACTCAGTTGTCAGTATCGGAAGTGCCGAACGAACGGGAAGGCGGCTCGGAAACGGGTGTGCGTTTTGTGGAAATGGGACGACTCATCGTCCTTGTTCCCGTAAGCAATCCGGGCGGTAATGTCTCTCTCCCGACGCCGAATCGCCAAACATGCACTCGACCTCCGCGAGCCTGCTCGAACGCATCAAGACCGGCGCCGACCGCCTGGCGTGGGATCGGTTCGTGGACTGTACACGCCGCTGCTTCTCGGCTGGTGCCAGCGGTTCGGCCTCTCCGACGCGGACGCCGCCGACTTCACCCAAGACGTGTTCGTCGTACTCGTTCAGAACCTCCCGCAGTTCCAGTACGACTCGAGCCGCAGCTTCCGTTCGTGGCTCAAGACCGTACTCACGAACACGTGGCGGAAGCACCATCGCCGGAACACCGCCAGTATCTCGTGCGTCGGGCTCTGGCCATCGTTCGCGTCGATTTTGAAGAGAAGACTTGGAAAGCGTGCTGGGAGTTCGTGGTGAACGAGCGTTCGGCCGCGGAGGTTTCAGTCGAACTCGGGATCAGTGAGAACGCCGTCTACCTAGCCAAGTCGCGAATTCTCCGCCACCTCCGCATCGAGCTCGCCGGTTTGCTGGACGACTGATCCACCGCGGCGAAGAATAGAATAGCCGTAAGGGAGACTCTCCATGTTCGCCATCGAACGCATCCTGGTTCCGACGGATTTCAGCGACAACTCGGAGCGGGCGGTTCGCTACGCTGCCGAGTTGGCCGAGAAGTTTCAATCGGAGGTCGTGCTTCTGCACGTGGTACAAGACCTGGCGTTGATTTTGCCCGACGCTGTGATGCCGATCCCGGTGGCAACCCCAGACCTCAACGACATGATCGCGTCCGCGAAGATCGGCCTCGCCAACCTCATCGCTTCGTTCAACCTCGCGCATCTGAACCCGAAGGTAGAAGTGCGGGTCGGCAACCCGCCTTCCGAGATCGTCAGCGCGGCCAGCGACCTCAAGGCGGATCTCCTGTGCATCAGCACGCACGGTCGCACCGGGCTCGCGCACTTCCTCCTGGGCAGCGTGGCAGAGAAGATCGTTCGCCACGCTCCGTGCCCCGTGCTGACCGTGCGACCGACCAAGTGACCAATCGCGAAACCGCAAGCGGCGATAGAATAGACTTATGATCCATGCGAAGCGCGATCGACTGTTGGCAGTGCTCGCTGCGATGCCCGGCGTTGCCGTCGCGTTCAGCGGTGGGATCGACAGCACCGTCGTGGCGAAGGCCGCGGCACTCGCGCTCGGTTCGAAGGCCGTCGCCGTCACGGCCGATAGTGCGAGCGTGCCGAGAAGCGAACTCGCCACGGCCCGCGAAGTCGCGGCACTCATCGGCATTCGTCACGTCGTCGTGAACACGGACGAATTCGAGAACCCGGATTATCTGAAGAACGACGGGACTCGCTGCTATCACTGCAAGAGCGAACTCTATTCGCGCATCGAAGTGCTGCTTCCCGACCTCGGCCTCACGATAATTGCCAGCGGCGCGAACCTGGACGACCGGGGCGATTACCGCCCCGGCCTGACCGCGGCTGCGGAGCATTCCGTGAGGCATCCACTACAAGAAGCCGGGTTCACGAAGGCCGACGTGCGAGCGCTCGCGCTGCATTGGGAGTTACCGACGTGGGACAAGCCAGCGGCACCGTGCCTATCGAGTCGGCTCGCGCCGGGGCTGGCGGTTACGCCGGAACGCACGAAGCGAGTGGAAGATGCCGAGGCGTTCCTCCGCAACCTGGGGCTGCGCGAGTGCCGCGTCCGGTATCATGAAGGCGATCTCGCGCGAATCGAGGTGCCGCTCTCGGAGGTGGCGAACCTGGCGAGCGAGGCCGTTCGCGAGAAGTTGGCCCGCGAGTTCCGCCGCCTCGGCTTCAAGTTCATCACTCTCGATCTGGACGGCTTCCGCTCCGGCAGCTTGAACGAACTCGTGCCACTGGAATTGAAAGCCCGCTTCGCAACAGGATTAAGGCCATGACACCACTGCCCGCGTCCCGTGCCCTAGATCAATTTTTCCTCGAAGCGCGCGCTCGGTTGCTCGATGTCGCTGCATTTCTTGATCGCGTCGATCGCGGCGACGGCACCGCGAACGACCCCCGCATGGCCCGCATTCATCGGGCCATCGAGGCACTGCAAGAACCCGAAGCCGGGCGGGCCGCACGCATCCAACAAATTTTCTCGCTGGAGTACGATCCGGCGTGGCCGAAGCCGCGCGTCTGAGCTACCGATTCCGCGTGCTGCCGGCCCCGACCCAGGGGTTCGTTTCTTTCTCGTGCCCGACCGTGGTCACTGGGCCGTGGCCGGGGTAAACGACAGCATCTGGCGGCAAAGGCCAGAGTACGCGTTCGATGTTCGCCTTAAGCGTCTCGAAACTTCCGCCGGGGAAGTCGGTGCGGCCCACGCTGCCGCGGAAGAGCACGTCGCCGCCGATCACGGTGATCGGCTTCGTCTCGCGAATTAAATACACGACGTGGCCGGGCGAGTGGCCGGGGATGTCGAAGACTTCGAGCGCGATGCCCGCGAGGCTCAGAAGTTCGCCTTCCTTCAAGAGCCGATCTGCGGGCGGGCTGACCACGGGCATGCCGTAATTCGCACTCATGTTAACGACCGCATCGGTGAGCATGATGGCGTCGCCGGCACCGATCAGGATTGGGGCTTCCGGGAAGGCTCGCTTCATCTCGGCGTTGCCGGCCATGTGATCGACGTGCCCGTGCGTGTTCACGATGGCCTCGAGTTTCAGCCCATTCTCGGAAAGGAATTCGAGGATTAAATCGGGCTCGAAGCCGGGATCGACCACGATGGCCTCGGTCTGCCCCTCCTGCCAGAGGACGTAGGAGTTCTCGGCGAACGGATCGGAGACGATGGTGCGAATTTGGAGCATGACATCAATGTACCGGCTTCCAGCCGGTTGGTAGTCCGCACTTGGAGTGTGCGGACACCAACGCTGTGGCAAGTTGCCGGGCCGTTCGGTAGACTTCCCTCGCCGCTCGTTGTCGCTCCCGCCGAACCGAGGTTGTCGTGCCCGAGTTCTGGTCGCAATTTCTCGAGGCACCCTGGAATCTCGTCGCCGCCGGCGTTACGGCTGCCACGCTGCTATTCGGGTTCATCGGCATCTCCGCGTTCCTCGCCATCTGGGCCGAACGCAAAGTCTCCGCCCGCGTCCAAGATCGCCTCGGGCCCACGCGGGTCGGGCCGTTCGGATTGTTGCAGTCCCTCGCCGACGGCATCAAGCTCCTCTCGAAGGAAGACCACGCACCCACGGGTGCCGATAAGTTTCTCTTTCGGCTCTCGCCCTACCTCGCGTTCTGTGCGAGCTTCTGCGGGTTCCTCGCGCTGCCGTTTGGAAGCGGGCTCGTGGCGAAGGAGATGAACGTCGCGGTCTTCTTCATGCTCGCCGTACTTTCGAGTGAAGTCTTCGGCGTGGTGCTCGCGGGGTACGCCTCGGCGAGCAAGTGGTCGCTGTTCGGCGGCGTGCGCGAAGCGGCGCAGGTGGTGAGCTACGAGGTGCCGCGAGCCATGTGCGTCGTGGTGCCCATCTGCATAGCCGGCACCTTGAACCTCAATACGATCGGCAACCAACAGGTCGGCGGGTTCTGGCAGTGGAATGTCTTCCACGATCCGTTCGCGTTCGGTGCGTTCATCATTTTTTACGTGACGGCCACGGCCAGTTGCAAGCGAGCGCCGTTCGACTTGGCGGAAGCCGAGAGCGAACTCGTGGCCGGGTTCCACACCGAGTATAGCGGCTTCCGCTGGTCGATCTTTTTCCTGGCGGAATACGGGAGCATGTTCGCCGTCAGCGGGCTCGCCTCGATCCTGTTCCTCGGCGGCTGGCACACGGGATTCTTGACGTTCGAACCGAGCGTCGCGTTCGGATTCTGGCCGGGCACCCTGCTCAACGTGATCGTGTTCGGCGGGAAATGCTGGATGCTCGTGCTGGTCATGATGTGGATGCGTTGGTCGCTGCCGCGGCTGCGAATCGATCAGGTGATGATGACGTGCTTGCAGTATTTCTTGCCGATGAGTTGCGTGCTGCTCGTGGGTGTGTGCTTGTGGCAGTTGCTCGTTCCCGCGTGGCTTGGAGTGATCGTCAAGTACGTGCTGGCGATTGGAACGATGAGTAGCCTGGCGGTGTTGTTCGGCAGCGTTCTGTTCCGACCGCCCGCGATGTCCGCCCCGGCGGGTCAACTTCCCGGCGTCTGGTCGGGCCGGACGACGCCGATCTTGATGGCGAAGAAGTGATTGTGGGAATCCCGCCGACCCAGGGCGTTGCCCTGGGCTGAGGGCTCCCAGCCCTTCAGGCTGAAGACATGCAGACACCCCAAAGGGGTGATAGCCCTAAGCCCAGGGCAACGCCCTGGGAACTTTCACGCCCCTATTTCATGCTCGCGCTGGTCTGGTGCGTCTACTTCCATCCGTTGGTTTTGCGTCCGTCGCAGGTCCTGTACTCGGATTACTCGGACTTCCTCGCCGAGCACCTCCCCGCGAAGATCTTTCTGAACCGCGAGTGGCGCGAGACCGGCGAACTGCCGCTCTGGAATCCCTACCACTTCTGCGGCACTCCGTTCGTCCACGATATTCAGGTCGGCTGCTTCTACCCGCCATACGCCGCCATGTACGTGCTTCCGGAAAGCGATCTTGGAGCAGCGATGAGTTGGGTCATCGCACTGCACGTACTCGCGGCCGGCGTCTTCGCGTACTGGTACGCTCGCAGTCACGACTTGGGTGAAGCGGGGAGCCTCGTGGTGGCAGTCGGGTTCGCGTTCTCGGCGAAGTGGATGACGCACCTCGTACTGGCCGGGCACACGATCACCATCGGGCTCGCCTGGCTACCCTTGGTGCTGATGGGTTTGGAGAAGTCGATCGGATCGAAACCCGGTTTCTGCTTTGGAAACCGGGTTTCTGAGACAGCGAGAAACCCGGTTTCCAAAGCAGAAACCGGGTTTCAACCCTCTACTCGGCGAATTTGGCCCGCGATTGGCGCCGGGGTCGCGTTTGCGATGCTCGCGTTGGGAACGCATCCGCAGTGGACCTTCTACGCCGGAGTCTTCGTCGCTGCGTGGACCGTGCCCGCAGAACGCACGGGGCGGAATCTCGTGCGTTGGGCGGGGAGCGGAGTCGCGGTCGCTGCTGTTGCCGTTCTCCTGTGTGCGGTGCAGTTGTTCCCGACGTGGGAAGCATCCCGTTACTCGGCGCGATCCGCTGGCCTCGAAGCGACGCAATCCTTACAGACCGCACTCTACACGCTCTTCGCGTTGGTCGGCCCCTCGGCAACGTACGATCCGCCGGCTACGTGGGAATCGCGGGCACTCCTCGGCACCTTCTGGCTGGCGGCGGCATTCGCGGCTCCCAAACTGAGCGCGAGACCGCTCCGTTGGAAGGTGGGCGTGTTGATCGGCCTGCTCGCGTTCTCGCTCGGCGGTGCCGTCCTCCTCGAATGGTTGCCCGGCTTCAATCTGTTCCGCGTTCCTTCTCGCATGCTGCTCATCGCCGCATTCCCCATCGCGTACCTCGCCGGAACCGCGACCGATTCGCTGATCGCAAGCGGTTGGGCCGCGATCCCGAATCGCGCGCTGAGTCGCAGCGTCTTGCTCGTGCTTCTCTTTGCCGCGGTGCCGTCGGTCTCGTGCGTGGCGCTGAGCCTTCAGCAAAGCCCCGCTCCACTGTGGCCCGAGTTCGTGACATACTGGGTGTGCATTGGGCTGAGCTTACCCGCGATCGCAGCGGTGACGTTCGCCCGCAACTTGAACCCTCGCACTCGCACGGGTCTTTGGCTGGGCGTGCTGCTCATCGAACTCCTGGTGCCGACCTTTCGGTTCGTCGAAGTTCGGCCGCAGTCCGAGATCTATCCCGAGTCCGACCTCGTGAAGTTCCTGGAGAAGAACGCGGAGCCGGGTTCGGGACGGGTCATTGACATGGATGTGGGAAGCGGTCCCCACGACCGCCTGTCGCCACTCGGAGGCGGTTCGCCGCTCGCGCTCGTGTACCGCACCGAGACGCCTCGAGGCTACAACCCGCTCGACGTGCGCCACTATCGCGAGTTCATCAACTTCGCGGTCGACCGCGACGAGCAGGTACTCGGGTTGAACCCCGTCGCTCAGCCGATCATTCCGAACTTCCCGCGGACCAACCCGACGCTCTTCGACCTGTTGAACGTCCGCTATCTCGTCTGCTTCGAGGAGTACACGTCGAACCCCGAATTGCAGGCCGACCCGGGCCATCGCTTGGGTGCGTCGGGGTGGAAGTTCGCGGCGCAGTTCCCGAGGCCGCCGGCGATACCGGCCCTTCCTCCGAATCGGTCCGATCCGCTGCCGCGGCTACTGGTGATGGAGAACCAGCGATTCGCGACGCACCCGAGGGCGTTCGTCGTGCCGCGGGCGAAGCCGATGCTGGCTGGTCGCGAACTGGAAGCGCTCAAGGCAACCGACTTCTCGACGACGGTGTTGCTGACTGCCGACGTACCGCTGCCTCCGGACGGAACGGGGCCGGGGCGAGCCGCGAGTCTCCGCGAGTATCGCCCCAATCGCGTGACTGTGGACCTAGCGGGTGGCGAAGGCGGCTTCCTCGTTCTCGGCGACGTTTGGTTCCCCGGTTGGGTGTGCCGCGTGGATGGGCTCGAAGTTCCGATTCACCGCGCGAACCACGCCTTCCGCGCCGTGGCGATCCCAACCGGCGCGAAGGAAGCCGCGTTCTCGTTCGAGCCGCGATCGTACCGCATCGGCTGGTGGGTGAGCGCGGTCTCGCTGGGCATGTTGCTGCTGGCCGGGTTCGGTCGAACCGTCGGCTTCGCTGGACGTTTGCACCGCATATCCGCACCCTGAATAGCACCCACCCCGAACCACTTTGAGGAGTTCCCCATGCAGCAGACCTTGATCCTGTTGAAGCCGGATGCGGTGCAGCGGCGACTGGTCGGCGAGATTACCGGCCGCTTCGAGCGGAAGGGCCTGCGGCTGGCCGGCCTCAAACTGGTGACCGCGACGCGCGACCTCGCCGAGAAGCACTATGCGGTTCACAAGGGCAAGCCGTTCTACGAATCGCTGCTGACGTTCCTGACGAGCGGCCCGACGGTGGCGATGGTGTGGGAAGGGCGCGAGGCCGTGGCCGTGGGCCGCAGCTTAATGGGGCTCACCGACGGCGCGAAGTCCCCGCCGGGAACCATCCGCGGCGACCTCGCCCTCAGCGTGCAGAACAACCTCGTCCACGGCAGCGACAGTGTCGAGAACGCGGCCCTCGAGACGGCACTTTGGTTCCCCGAGGGCGTCGCCAGCTACACCGCGACCGACGCCACTTGGGTGGGCTGACCCTGGGCTGGGGGCTCCAATCCCTTCGGGGTAATTCCGTCATCGAATGCTCGCTACCCGTACAAAATTTCCACCAACTGTGGAACTGTTTACCCGACATCCGCCCCAGGTGACTTCGCCCCTTCGACACTCGGGCCTCGGCCAATAAACTAGCGGTCGTAGCCGTGCCCACTCGCCTCACGAGTGGGGTCTTGAGGAACGCCGATGAGTATTTTGGAACGGGCCGATCCGGCGGTGTTTGCCGCGATCGCGAGCGAACGCCGGCGTCAGCAAGATGGGCTGGAGCTGATCGCGAGCGAGAACTACACCAGTACTGCGGTGATGGCCGCTCAAGGCACCTGCCTCACGAACAAGTATGCCGAGGGGTACCCCGGCAAGCGCTATTACGGCGGCTGCGAATTCGTGGATGTGGTCGAACGGCTCGCCATCGAACGCGTCAAGCAACTGTTCGGCGCGGATCATGCGAACGTGCAGCCGCACTCGGGCGCGCAGGCGAACATGGCCGTCTTCCTCGCCGCCCTCCAACCCGGCGATACGATCCTGGGCCTCGACCTCGCCCACGGCGGGCACCTCACCCACGGCATGCGGCTCAACTTCTCCGGCAAATACTTCCAAGTCGCCAGTTACGGCGTTCGCAAAGACGACCACCGCATCGACTTCGACGACCTCGCCAAGAAAGCCCGCGACAACAAGCCGAAGTTGATCATCGCCGGTGCGAGTGCCTATCCGCGCATCCTGGACTTCGAGAAGTTCGCCGCCATCAGTCGGGAAGTCGGCGCGTTGCTCATGGTGGACATGGCGCACATCGCGGGGCTGGTCGCGGCGAAGTTGCACCCGGACCCCGTTCCCCACGCCGAATTCGTGACGAGTACGAGCCACAAGACGCTCCGCGGCCCGCGTGCCGGGTTCATCCTGTGCCGTCAGGAATGGGCGGACAAAGTGAACTCGGCCGTGTTCCCCGGCGTGCAAGGCGGCCCGCTCATGCACGTGATCGCCGCCAAAGCAGTCGCCTTCAAAGAGGCGCTCGAACCGTCGTTCAAACTGTACAGCCAGCAGGTGCTCGACAATGCGAAGGTGCTGGCGGAAGAGTTGCTCCGAGCCAGCTTCCCCATCGTGTCCGGCGGCACCGACAATCACTTGATGCTCGTGGACGTGACGGCCAAGGGCTCGACCGGCAAGCAGGCCGAACACGCCCTCGACATCGCCGGCATCACCGTGAACAAGAACATGATCCCGTTCGATCCGCGGAAGCCGCTCGATCCTTCGGGCATCCGGCTCGGCACCCCGGCCCTCACCACGCGAGGCATGAAGGAATCGGAGATGGTGCAAGTCGCGAAATGGATCGCCGAGGTGCTCGCGAACCGCGAAGATGCCGCGGCACTGTCCCGCGTTCGCGCTAGCGTTCTCGAACTCTGCCAGCACTTCCCCGCTCCGAAAGATGTCTGAGCGAGGACGGCATGCTCGGCCTTGGACTCCTCATTTGCTGCTTTCTCTTCTTCCTGATGCTGCCGCTCGGGCTGTTCTTGTTTACGTACATCTTTCGGCAATCGTGCGTGCTCTCCGGCCTGCCGAAGCCCTCGGTCCTTTCCGCGACAGGTCACCTCTTCCTCATCACGGTCGCGCAGTTCTTCGCGGACCTGATCATGGTGCAACTCGTGGAATGGGGCTGCCGGAGCGCGGCCGTGCCGCAGTGGGAAGCCCGGATCATCATCTTCTTCTTGTTCCTGCCGATCGACTTGGTGATCTCGTCCGGCATCCACGCGGGGCTGATGGGCATCCGCTTCGGCAAGGGAATCGAAGTTTGGTTCGTGCAGCGGCTGATCTATCTGTCGATCGTCGCGGCCATCGCCTTCGTGGCCGCGATCGTCTTTCTGGTTCGGGCGAACTGACGAGGTTCATTCAGAGGCATCAAAGGCCTCGAAGTTATTCAAGTCGGCGTAGCCATAAAGCGGTTCGGCACGACCGCGTCGTCGGCAAACGAAACGTATTTGCGACCGCTCCGCTTTTCCTGCTCTTTAATGTCTCGAAAAATTGCATCCGGGTCGTAGTTGAACTTGGCGGCATGGGCGTCGCGAATGCGACGAACTTCATCGACGATGGGATCGAATTCATTCATGGTTTCACCATCCTGAGTTCTTCGGGCGTACAAATGATCGGCGCCTTGTAGCCCTTTCTGGCACAAACCGTTTCAATTAGTTGTCGCATGGTGGCATTTGCCATATGCCGAAGATTCCAGGTCAGGAGGTAAGAAATCTTCTGATGGGTTGCAACGGCAATGTGCAATGCGTCTTCAAATGCCTTCGCCGGTAGGGCCCCGGCTTGCACGAGTTCCTTTGCAAGATCCTGCGCTTCCTGCCGCGTTTCCAACAGAAGCATGTCTTTCAAAATGTTGAGGCGTTCTTGCGCCGCCTGCGGATCACCCGCTCCAGCTTCTTGAAAAACAAGTTCCGAAACGCAAAGTTGATAGTCTCCGCGACAATTGTCCCATCACTCTTTGGTACTCTGTTGATGCCCCGCGACAACCACATCTCGACTGGCGCGGGCCGTCAAGTAGCTGACGAACGTGGTTTCAATGTAGACTCGCTCAGGCACGGCGGCTCATTTCTCCTACGGCGGTTCGGCCAGCGTCGGGGAATGTCAGATCTCATTCTCGCCATCGACCTCGGTCCTTACAAGAGCCCTCACCTGCATTTATCCGCATCCGGTTTGGGGTCGATGGTGCGGAACGCGGATGCTGCGCGAATAAACGCAGTCAACGGACTCGAACCGGCCCAGGTCGATGGCGAGAATGGTATCGGCGGAAGGGCGACCCTTCACGTTAACACCACGTCTCGTATCGATTCTTGAGGAGACCGAGGCGGAGGGCGCTCAGGCACCAAATGTATCGGGGCGCGGTGGCAGCTGTCTCGGTGAGACGCCGCCGAACCGCTCTCATGGCCACCCAACTAACTCCCCGAGCCGGCAGTTCGTTCCATTTCAGCGACCGACTCGGCACGGCCCTTGCTGTTCCAAGTGCGCCCATCGCGCTCACTTCGAGAGCAGCCGTGAACGACGAAGAAAACAAGCAATTGATGGATCGCCTTCTCAAACGTGCGAAGGAACTTGCGCGGAGCGTCGATCGGACGCTCCGCGAATTACTGGGCGACGACGAAGACCCACCTTCCTCGGCGTCGCCCGAAGACCCGCTGACGATCCGATGCGCGTGAGCTTTCACGTTCTCGTCGCAAATCGCAGCCGATTGAAATTTTCCACGAAATCGCTTGGTTCCGCCGTCGTCAAGACTCATGATGGTGGCGTCGATCGATTCCGTGGAGGTCTCGCCGTGCCGAGTGCGTTCCTTTGTTTCGCGCTGATCGCGTTCCCATTACCGAAGAATCGCCCGGCGGCACCACCTCCGGAAACGCTGATTCGCCTCAGCGTTCAGGCGATGGCGGCACCCAAACCCGTCCTGCGCATTCAACTGCTCCCCGAACTCCAGGAGCAAAAGCCCGGCAACCCCATCCCCGCCTACCTCAAGTGCCTGCTCGATCAGGACAACACCACGCCCGAATCCAACCTGGGTCCGGCCGCACTTCGCGCCGTGGATCGCGCCGCCCGACTCGAGAAGCCTGACTGGCAAGTCCTGACGCAACTTCAGAAGGAAGGCTTCAACCTGCTTTTGCCCGACCTTCAAAAAATGCGCGAACTGGCGGTCGGTCTTCAGGCCCGCTTTCGGGAGGAAGTCGCCCAGCAGCGGTTCGAAGATGCCATCGTCACCGCGAAGACGATGTTCGCACTCGCCCGGCACACCGGCGAGCACCCCACTATCATCGGCGACCTCGTCGCCATCGCCATTGCCTCGATCGCCATCGCCCCGCTCGAAGAGATGCTCGAACAGCCCGGCTGCCCGAACCTCTACTGGGCACTCACGAACCTGCCTCATCCGCTCATTTCCATCGAGAAGGGACTGGACGGCGAACGGACGTTGCTCGTCGCCGAGTTCCTCAACCTGAGTTCGAAACAGGCGATGACTACGGCGCAAATCAAGAAGGTGATCGACCGCATCGAGGAACTTCGCCGCTTCGAGTCGGACAAGCTGAAGCAGACCTCACGACAGTGGATCGGCGTGCGAACCCGCGACGACAAATACCTGAAGTCGGCGCGTGCCCGTCTCGTCGAGACGGGCCTGACCGCGGAGCTACTCGAGACATTCCCCGCGGATCAGGTCGTGCTGTTGGATGAATTGCGGGAATTCCAGGTTCGCCGCGACGAGGCGACCAAGTACATGAAGCTTCCCACCTGGGAATACGAGGCCTTTACCGCGAAAGAAACGCCGGCGAGCGAGCCCGCACTTCTGGGCGCATTCGTGACATCCTTTCGCAAGGTGCGGCTCGCGCAGGGCCGGCTCGAACAGCGGATCGCACTGCTGCGGCACGTCGAGGCGCTCCGCATTTTTGCCGCCGAGAACGGAGGCAAACTCCCCACGAAGTTGGACGAGATCAAGCTGCCGTTGCCGGTCGATCCTTACACGGGCAAGCCGTTCCGCTACGCGAAGGAAGGCGAGACGGCCCACCTCCGCGGCAGCCCGCCGATCGGCCAGCAAGACAGCCCCGCGTTCAACTTGCACTACGAAATCACGATCCGGAAGTAGCACTTGAGGCTCGTTCGTTCATGCTTGCCGTCATCTTATTAGCCGCTGCTCTCGGCGACGGTGCGACTCCACTGGTCGTGCGGCCGATGGCGGCCCCGAAGCCCGCGCTGCGCTACCAACTGCTGCCCGAAGTTCGCGAAATGAACGCCGGCAACGCCGTGCAGTGGTACCTCCGCTGCTTCGCCGAACATCGCAATTTCTTCTTCGGCAAACAAGGCGTCGAGGAACGCACGCGCTACCGCGGCATGACGCTGCCCGAACTCGCCAAGGAGCAACTCCGCAACTACGGTGGCTTTGCACTCACCCAGGCGGACTGGGCCGCCCGCCTCACCACGGCGGACTGGGATCCGGACCCGCGATCTCCCGAACTCCCCGCCTTCCGCGTGCTGGCTCAAGCGATGCAGGTCCGATTTCGCGGCGAGATCGCCCGCCAGGACTACGACAAAGCGATCCGCACGGCAAAAACGATGCTCGGGTTCGCCCGCCATCTCAGTGAGTATCCGAACCTCGAAGCGAACCGGCTCGGTCTCGAAGTCGCGGAACTCGCGCTGGACACGCTCGAGGAATTCCTTCAACAGCCCGGCGCGCCGAACCTGTATTGGGCGCTCACCGATTTGCCGAGCCCGCTCGTTCCGCTCCGCAAGGGCTTCCAGGGGGAACGCGCACAGGTGGACCTCGAACTCGCCGCGATCCTTGCGGATGAAGCCATGAGCGACGACGAACTCGAACAGTTCGTGAGCCGCCTCTCGGGCCGGGTCGGTTCTTTGCGAGAACAGGCGGGGCGTTCGCCGAAGAATATGCGGACCGCGATCAAGGCGCGAGTCGACGACCGCGAACGCGTCGCCCGCATTCGCAATCGCCTGCTCGGCGAGGCACCCTCGGCAGGCACCCTGGACAAACTTGCGGCCCTCAAGTTCCTGACTTACTCGCCGCTGCAACTGATCCTGCTGGACGAGCGTACCGATTTCGAGTCGCGCCGCGACGAGTCGCTCAAGCTGCTCGGCCTCGCACCTTGGCAACTCGATGCGATGAAGTTTCCGGCCGATCGCGGCGACGGAATCTTCGCGGACTTCCTCCCGCGCGTTCCGGAGCAAGTGCGAATTCAGGCGAGGGTCGATCAGCGGATCGCGCTGCTGAGGTGGGTCGAGTCGATCCGCCTTCACGCGGCGAGCCACGACGGCAAACCACCCCAGACGCCGAGCGAAATTGCCGTGCCGCTTCCCGCCGATCCGTTCACGGGCAGGCCCTTCGGTTATGCTCTCGAAGGTGCCTCCGTGAAGCTCAGCGGCAGCGGCAAGAGTTACTCGATCACGGTGAAGTGAGGAGCGACGATGCGCGTACCACCCGATGCCTGGGAACCGTGGCGACCGACACCCGCGACTCCGTGGAGCCGCAAGTGGGCGGCGCACCTCTATGGCCGCGCCGGGTTCGGTGCCAGCCACGAGGAACTGCTCGAAGCCGAGAAGATCGGTCACGAGGCGACCCTCAACTTGCTGTTGAATGGGCGGCCGCAAGCCGTCGAGATTCTGACGACGTTGCGCGACGTGGGCCGCGTGGCTGCCGCGCGGGAAGACGGCGGCGAGAAGCTCCGCGATTGGTGGCTCTACTGCATGCTGCAAGGGCAGCACCCGCTCCGCGAAAAGCTCACGCTGTTCTGGCACAATCACTTCGCCACGAGCATCGCCAAGGTACGCGGGACCGAAGCGATGTTCCGCCAGAACGTCCTACTCCGCGAGCACGGTATGGGGAAGTTCGGCCCACTGCTCCAGGCCGTGAGCCGCGACCCGGCCATGCTCCTCTGGCTCGATTCCAACAGCAATGTGAAGGGGAAACCGAACGAGAACTATGCCCGCGAGGTGATGGAACTCTTCAGCCTCGGCGTCGGCAACTATCGCGAGGCGGACATTCGCGAGGCGGCCCGCGCCTTCACCGGTTGGCACACCGACGGCAAGTCGTTTCGCTTCAAACCCGAACTGCACGACGATGGCGAGAAGAGCCTCTTCGGCAAGACCGGCCCCTGGGACGGCGGCGACGTCGTGCGAATCATCCTCGAACAACCCGCCGCGGCGACGTTCCTCGTCGGCAAACTCTACTCGTATTTCGTGAGCGAATCGCCGGTGCCCGAAGGCTTGCTCGAACCGCTCGCCGCCTCGTTCCGCACGAGCGAGTACGACATCGCAGCCCTGCTGAAAACGATGCTCTCCTCGAAGTGGTTCTTCTCAGAGAACGCTTTTCGCAAGCGGATCAAGAGCCCGGTGGAGTTCGTGCTCGGCGCGGCGCGGGCCGTGTACCGCGAATACGACGAAAGCCACGCCGACTATCGGCCGCTGCCGCACGCGATGCTCGTGCCGCGAATCAGCGCCATGGCCCAGACCCTCTTCGCGCCGCCGAACGTGAAGGGCTGGCCCGGCGGCCGAACCTGGTTGACCACCGCGACCATGCTGGAACGAAACAACTTCGCCTCGGCACTGGCATCGGGCACGTTGTGGGCGGCTCAAAATGTCGCGTTTACCGTTGCCGAGGGCGTGCCACCGCCGACGGCTCTCGACCCGGCCCGTCTCGTTCGCGGAGTGAAACCCGAAGCGATCGTCCGCGTTCTGGTCGATGCTTACTTGCCCGGCGGAGTGCGGCCCGAGGCGGAAGCGAAACTCGTCGCCTTCCTGGCCGAAGGTAAACCCACCGGACGTGCGCTCGACGTGCGAGTCCGCGAGACCGTTCACGCGATCCTGACTCTGCCCGAATACCAGTTGTGTTGATTCCCGGAGTGCCTTCCATGTTCCATCGCCGTCAGTTTCTGACTCGTTCGTTGAAGACGTCGTCGCTCGTGGCGCTGAGTGCCGCGGTGCCGCAGTTCGTGGCGCGAACGGCGCTCGCGGCCGCGCCGGGCAAAGACACCATCCTCGTCGTCGTCGAGATGACCGGCGGCAACGACGGGCTCAACACCGTCATACCGTATGCCGACGACCTCTACCACAAGGCACGGCCGACGCTGCGGCAGACCGCGGAGAAGGTCGTGAAACTCGACGACCACGTCGGGTTGCACGGCGGCATGCAGGGCTTCAAGGCGATGTGGGACGCGGGGCAACTCGCGGTCGTGCAGGGCGTCGGGTATCCGAACCCGGATCGTTCGCACTTCGAGGCCATGGACATTTGGCAATCGGCCGATCTTAAGCGCGCCACGCCGACCGGCTGGCTCGGCCGCACGGCGTCGGAGACCGAGAACAAATCGGGCGGCATCCCCATCATTCAGATCGGTGGATCGAAGTTGCCGCTCGCCTTGGCCGGCGCTCCCGGCAGCGGAGCCGTCAGCATCGGACAGAAGAATGCGTTCCGCCTCGATCTGGGAGCCGGCTCCGACCAGCAACACGCCCCGCGCCGCAAGCTCCTCGAAGACCTGGCCAAACCCGCCACGCAATCCGAAGACCTGCTCTCGTTCGTTCAGCAACGGCAGTTGCAGACGCTTACCGCCGTCGAACACTTGCGCGAACTGCTCGAAGGCCCGAAGGCGATTCGCGCCTACGGAAGCGGCCTCTACCAGAAGCTGCAACTGATCGCCGGACTGATCGCCCGCGGCTTCGGCACCCGCATCTTCTACGTGAACATCGACGGCTTCGACACGCACGCCAACCAGGCCGTGGAACACCAGCGATTGCTGGCCGAGCTCGCCGACTCGATCCGTAATTTCTTCGACGGGTTGAAGGAGAGCAAGGACGCCGACCGGGTCCGCGTGATGACGTTCTCGGAGTTCGGCCGCCGAACGTTGGAGAACAGCAGCCGCGGCACGGATCACGGCGCGGCTTCTTGCCTGTTCGTGGCCGGGCCGAGCGTGAAGGGCGGCGTGGTGGGGAAGCATCCGAGCCTCGCGGACCTCGACGCCGGCGATTTGAAGTACCACACCGACTTCCGCCGCGTTTATGCCACGCTCCTCGATTCGTGGCTGGCCTGCGATAGCAAGGCCGTGCTCGGCGCGAAGTGGGATCACGTGGCCGGGCTCGACACCAAAAGCTAATCGGCCCCCGCGGGCTCCGCCACTTGGCTTCCGGACGCGAGTCGTGTAACCTCGACTCATTGAACCGAAGTCTGGAGTCGTGCCGATGCGTGCCGCGATTGCTCTTTCACTCGCCGGGCTTCTCGCGATGGGGCTGTGCCGGATGGGCTATGCCGGAAGCGAGACATCGTCTCCCGACGACGCGAAGGACGTGCCGAGTTCCCCGGTGGCGGCACCGCGTGCGAATGCCGCAGCGGGCACCGATTGGCCGACGTTCCTCGGGCCGAACCAGGACAACATCTCGAACGAAAAAGGCATCGTCGCGCCGTGGCCGAAGGCCGGGCTCGGCAAAGTTTGGGACTGCCCGCTCGGCGTCGGCTACGCCCCACCCGCGATTGCCGCGGGCAAGCTCTACCACTTCGATCGGCACGACGACACCTGCCGGCTCACCTGCCGCGTCGCCACCACCGGCAAGCTCGTCTGGGAGTTCGACTACCCCACCAGTTACAAGGACTACTACGGCTACGACCCCGGCCCCCGCGCCTGCCCCACCGTCGACGGCGACCGCGTCTACATTTACGGTCCCGAGGGCATGCTCTTCTGCGTGCGAGTCGAAGACGGCAAGGAAGTCTGGCGGTTCGACACGAAGGAGAAGTACCACTTCCACCAGAACTTCTTCGGCGTCGGCGGCGCTCCGCTCATCGACGGCGACCTCGTGATCGTTCCGGTCGGCGGCAGCGAGAAGGGCCCGCGACCGGCGGACCTCCGCGAGGCCAAGCCCAACGGCACCGCCATCGTCGGCCTCGACAAGAAGACCGGCGCGGTCAAGTACGCGAAGGGGAACGACCTCGCCAGCTATTCCACGCCCGTGATTCGTACCATCGACGGCAAAAAGACCGGCCTCTACTTCGCCCGCGCCGGCCTGCTCGGCTTCGACCCGCGGACCGGCGAGACCGAGTTCCACTACAAGTGGCGCGCGAAGGACGAGGAGAGCGTGAACGCCGCCAACCCCGTGACCATCGGCAACCACGTGTTCATCACCGAGTGCTACGGCCCCGGCTCGGCACTACTCGACCTGAAGGACGGCAAGCCGAAAGAACTCTGGACCGACTTCGAGCGCGAGAAGTTCGACAAGGCGCTGATGTGCCACTGGAATACGCCGATCCACCACGCGGGCTTCGTCTATGGGAGCAGCGGCCGACACGACAACGAGGCAGAACTGCGCTGCGTCGACCTCAAAACCGGCGACGTGAAGTGGCGGCAGAAGCGCACCATGCGAAGCTCGCTCCTCATGGTCGATGGCCACTTCGTCTGCCTCTCGGAATACGGAGCACTCTCGCTGTTGAAGGTGAATCCGGAGAAGTACGAGGAAGTGTCGAAGTATCAGGTTCCCGAGTTGCAGTACCCAGCGTGGGCCCCGCCGGTGCTGAGCGGCGGCTTGCTCTACGTTCGCGGTAAGGGCAAGCTGGTGTGTTTAGAATTGATTCCGAAGAAGAAGTGAAACCTGGGGGAGCCCAGGGCTTCCGCCCTGGGCTATAGCAGCCAGCCGCTCCGAAGAATGTCTTCGCCGCGGAGCGGCCGTCTTTTTTAGCCCAGGGCGGAAGCCCTGGGCTCCCTGGGAAGACAGATCACGCGATCTGCACTTCGGCCGGTTGCAGCACGAATTCGTCCGCGCTTTCCGGCAGGGCCGACACCTTCAACTGCTTCACCCGCCAGCCCGGATGTTGAATCTGCCCCGTGAAGGGCGGCTCTCCGGTCACGTTGCCCACCACGCGAATCGCGGACGGGTCGAAGCCCTTCGGCACGGTCGTGGTGTCGCCTTCGTTGCCGCTGAGTATCGTCTCGATGACGGCGTGATGCTTGAGTGCGTTCTGGGCGTCCTTGTGGACCTTAAGGACTGCGCTCCCAATCTGTTCAAGTTGTTCTTTCGTCGTGCCCTGAATGTCCTCCATAAGGAAATCGACGAGACGGGCCTCGGCCTGGAGAATGGCGAGCATGCGGAGTGCGGCCCCCGAGGCCTTGAGTGGCTTCGGTGGCTCGATCGGTTTGATGTCGGCCCCGGCAAGAATCGCCTTCAGTTTCGCCGCGAACGCCGCGTCCGACTTCGAACGCTTGCTGAGTGCAAAACCTTCCTGCGACGAGAAATAGACGAAGGCCGCGAGGAATCCAAGGACCAATCCCGCTGCTGCCCCGATCGCGTAATCCATGACTGAAGCCCCTGGTTGTCAGCCGCTTGCGGCTTCGCGATATGGTTTATCCGGCGCGGGCGAACACGCAAGCGGCACGCCGGGAATTGGCAACCTGCGTTCCCTGCTCCGGTCGTTCCGGGTTGCGGGCCGAGCTTCCCAAGTCCGTTCCGTGCGAAACGTTGGTTCGCCCCTCCGATTGGAATAGAATCTCCGAATCGGTTCGATTTTCGGGTTCTGCCGGGACGATGAGAGGTAACGCTCGATGCGGCGAGACGTGCGAGGTCGGGTTGTGCTGGTCACCGGAGCCTCGCGGGGCATCGGCAAACGGGCCGCCCAGCGGCTCGCGAAACTCGGCGCAAGACTCGCCCTGACGTCGCGTTCCGCCGATGAGCTCGACAAAATCGCCAGCGACCTGCGGGCCGCGGGAACCGAGGTCGAGACCTTCCCCGCGGACCTGACCAAGGCCGACGACCGCAGTAAAATGGTGGAGGCGGTGATCCAGCGGTTCGGCGGGTTGGACGTTCTGCTGAACAGCGCGGGGGTGTGCAGTTTCGGCGAGTTCAGTTCCTCTTCGGAGGAAATCGCCCGTCAAGTTCTGGAAGTGAACTTCTTCGCCCAGGTGGAGCTGATCCGGCTTTGCGTGCCGCACCTGACGCAAGGTAGCCAGCCGGCCATTGTGAACGTGGCGAGCCTCTGTGGCCGATGGGGCATTCCGTCGCTGTCTGAGCACAGTGCCAGCAAGCACGCCTTGGTCGGACTGAGCGAAGCGCTGCAATCCGAGTTCGAGCGGTTTGGAATCGACGTGCTGCTGGTGTTGCCGGCGCTGGTTCGGAGCGACGACCTGAACCGGCACCTGCTGCGGAACGAGGGGAAAATTTACCTCGACTTTGAGCACGCTCAACCTTCGGACGATGTGGCGGCGGTCGTGGTGAACGGCCTGATGCGGAACCGCACCGAATCGACGACGGGTTTCGTGTCGTGGGGCGTCTGCCTCTTCCGGCGACTCTTCCCGCGAAGCGTGCGCTTCTTCATGCAGCGCAAGGTGTGGAAGTTCGCGAAGCGGAATGGGTAGGTGGGGTCAACGATGTCCGCAGTGATCGACCAAACGATTGAGAAGACGCCCAGCGTGTGCGGAGGTGATG
The DNA here is from genome assembly GCA_043733485.1 of Gemmataceae bacterium. GTDB lineage: Bacteria > Planctomycetota > Planctomycetia > Gemmatales > Gemmataceae > Urbifossiella. Next base: position 62,873 of record JAYTGN010000057.1, on the reverse strand, counting down.
CGCGAATCCGCAGCACGCGCATCCCGATCTGGCTTCTCGTCGGCTACCGCAAAGACGGCGTCTCCGATTCCCGAATCCTGGAGATGTATCCTGCGTTGAACCTCGGCGACCTCTCGGCGGCGTGGTGGTATTACGCTGAGCATCACGACGAGATTGAACGGGCGATCCGCGAGCAGGAGGAAGCCTGACCGATGTCGCTGCTGTTCGCCGACGAGGATTTTCCGTTTCCGACCGTGGAGAGGCTCCGCGAACTCGGACACGATGTTCTCACAACACACGAATCTGGGCTGGCAAATATCGGGACGGATGACCCCGAGATTCTGACCGAAGCGACCCGCCGCGAACGTGCTGTGATGACGATGAATCGGCGGGACTTCATCCGGCTTCATGAAATCGATCCGAATCATGGTGGGATTGTTGTGTGTTCGCGTGACCCGGACACTGATGCGTTGGCGGATCGGATCCACGTAGCGATCTCGGAAGCGAGTGAATTGGCTGGACTGCTACTGCGGGTGAATCGTCCGAGTTCGTGAAGTGAAAGGCGAAGTGAAATGCTCCACATAGTCGGCTACCACAATCCCGATGTGATGGGATGTGCAGTAGTAGATACGATTCCGTTCACGTTGGCTTCCAACAAGAAGTCGATTCCGGAATCTTGGCTCGGCCAGTTAATGTGGGTGATGACGAAACACGGTACTCAAAAGGACAAACTCTACTTGTTGAGTAGCTGGTATGTGATTGAGAAGATTACACCCGGAGATACGTTCAACTGGGTCATCTCGGGAGTCCACGGCGGAGAGTTGGATCCAATGCCGGTCCTTCAAGACTTTGACTGGTTCCCTTCGTTTCTGCACTGGATGGGTAATTTTGGGCGTGGTGTTTCCGAACTTACGCTTCAAGACGTGATCGCTGATCTGGTTCAGCTTGCAGCAGATGCAGGTTGTCCGGTTCCGAGTGCATGAAGATGCGTTCGATAAGTGATTGCCACTGTCCAAGGGGCCTCATTGCATGTGCGGGATTGCAGGAATGATCGATCTCGGAGGACGGCGGGCGGCGCCGCACGGGGCCGTCGCACGCATGGCCAAGGCCATCGTGCACCGCGGCCCGGACGAAGACGGCTTCCTCACCAGCACCGGCCTCGAACTCGCCAACACGCGGCTCTCCATCGTCGGCCTCGCCGACGGCAAACAACCCATCAGCAACGAAGCCCAGGACGTCTGGACCGTCTTCAACGGCGAGTTCTTCGACTACCCCGAGACTCGCCGCGAACTCGAAGGCAAGGGCCACACCTTCCGCACGCACACCGATACCGAACTCATCCCGCACCTCTGGGAAGACCATCGCGAGAAGTTCCTCGACCACCTCAAGGGGCAGTTCGCGATCTGCGTGTGGGATAAGCGCACGAACGAAATCGTACTGGCCCGCGACCGCTCGGGCATCTGCCCGCTCTTCTACGCCGTTCGCCGCCACGACGACACCGATTGGCTGCTCTTCGCCTCCGAAATGAAGGCGCTGTTCGCCTCCGGGTTCGTCGAACCGAAGGCGGACCTGCAGGGGCTCAACCACGTCTTCACGTTCTTCGCGATGCCCGGCCCCGTCACCGTGTTCGAAGGCGTGTCGATCCTCAGCCCCGGTAAATACCTCCAGTTCAAGCTCGGCAACACCAGCCCCGCCGAGGCCCAACGGCAACACACCTACTGGCACCCAACCTACCCCGACCGCGGCCAGGAAGACTACGGTTCAGACTCCGATCGCGTCGTCGACGGCTTCAACGACGTGCTTTACAAGGCGATCGAGAAGCGGCTCCGGGCCGACGTTCCCGTGGTCTCGTACCTCTCCGGCGGCGTCGATTCGAGTCTGGTCGTCGCGATGGCGAACAAGGCTCTCGGCCGCCCCATTCCCACCTTTACCATCTCGATTCAAGGTCACGGTCTGAACGAGGAGAGCGAGGCGCTGCAGGTTGCCAAGTACCTCGGCTGCAAGCCGATCGTCGTGAAGAGCGGCCACGACGAACTCCGCGTCGGCTACCCGGAACTCATCGGTGCCGCCGAGATTCCCGTCATCGATACCTCGTGCCTCGCTCTGTTGGAACTGGCCCGGTCGGTGCATCAGAACGGGTACAAGGTCGCGCTCACCGGCGAAGGGGCCGACGAGTGGCTGGGCGGATACTCGTGGTTCAAGATCAACAAGCTCATCGGCTTCATGGACAAGGTGCCGAGCCTGCCCTTCGGCGGCATGATGCGCACGCTGATCCTGAAGGCGACGGGGCAGCCCAACTTCTCGCTTCGCAACTACAAGTACACGCAGAAGCTACTCGGCGGACCCAACGGCTGGCTCGACCTCTACGGTATGATGAGCCTGAACAAGCTCCGCTTCTTCACGCCGGCCCTTCGGGAAGCCGCCCTCGCCCATTCGCCCTGGGACGACCTCGAGCTTTCCCCGGACATGAAGCGCTGGCATCCGTTCAACCGGCAGATGTACCTCGGTGCCCGCATCATGCTGCCCGGCCACCTGCTCGCCTCCAAGGGCGACCGCGTGGCCATGAACTCGTCGGTCGAGACGCGATACGCCTTCCTCGACGAGGACGTAATCGGGTACATTGCGAAACTTCACCCGCGGTGGAAGCTCCGCGGCGTGTTCAAGGATAAGTTCGTGGAGCGAATGGTGGCTCAGAAGTGGCTGCCCAAGGACATTGCGTGGCGGCGGAAGAAGATGTTCCGCGCTCCCATGGATGCCTGGAACGACCCGCCAACCGGTGGCTGGATCGATCAGGTGCTTTCGGCGGAGTCGATTCGTAAGGCGGGCTACTTCGACTACGACGCGGTGCAGGCGGCCCGTCAGAAGATCGGCACCATGCGCCGCGGCCTCGCCCGCACCGGACTCGAAATGGGAATCACCGGCGTGACTTCGACGCAACTGTGGCACCACCTGTACCTCGGCGGCGGCCTTTGCGACTTGCCGACGCGCGTTCCAAGTTCCAGGTTCCAGGTTCCAAGTTCGGAACGGGAAACCATCGTTGCGGGTGTCGCTTGAAACTTGGAACTTGGAACCTGGAACTTTAGAAGATGGGTTACGCCCTTCAGACACTCTGGCACGAACGACAGCGGTACGCTTCCGGCGTACTCGCGGTCACGTTCTCGGCCGTCCTCATCGCGCTCCAGTGCGGCCTGCTGCTGGGCCTGTTCAAGATCACGTCCATCCCGCTGGACCAAACTCAGGCCGGCAAGGGCGAGGGCGTGGACATCTGGGTTGGGTCGAGCGGCACGCAAAGCGTGGACCTCGGCAAGCCGATCCCCGAATCGTACGTGACGCGGGTGGCCGGGCGGTCGGGCGTGGAGATGCCCGAGTATTACATCGCGAACTTCGGGAACTTCACGAAGCCCGTCGGCGGCACCGAACTCTGCTACTTGCTCGGTAGCCGCATGGACCCGGACGCGCGGGCCACCGCCGGCGTGCTGACACCCGAACTGCGGCTCGCGCTCACCGAACGCAATACCATCGTGGTCGATGAATCCGACGTGACGCGGCTCAAACTCGACCACCCGACCAAGCGCGCCAAGATCAATGGCAAGGAAGTCCGGCTCGTCGGCACCGTGAAGGGGTTGAAGAGCCTCGCGGCCCCTTGGGTGTTCTGTTCGCTCGATACGTCTCGGCACCTGCTCGGCTTCATCCTGCCGCCGGACCACGTGACGTATCTGGTCGCCCGCTGCGACTCGGCGGAACGGGCGGCCCAAGTCGTGAACGACTTGAAGGCCGAATATCCCGACGACATGTGCGCCTACAGCACGATTGAGTTCTCGACGGGCAGCCGGTGGTATTGGCTGTTCCGCACGAAGGCCGGCATCGCCATCGGTTACGCCGCCCTCTTGGGCCTCATCGTCGGCATGGTCATCACGGCCCAGACGCTCTACTCCGCGACCGCGGCCAGCGCCAAGGAGTTCGCAATTCTGCTCGCGCTCGGCATCCCGCGCCGGCGCATCATGGTCATGGTTCTCACGCAGTCGTTCTGGGTCGGCATCATCGGCATCCTCTGCGCCTACCCGATCTGTCTGGGCCTGCGCGAGATCGCCCGCCTCAGCAACACCGATGTCGATCTCCGTTGGGAGATCACCGGCGGCACCGCGCTCGTGACCATCGCCATGGCCCTCGGCTCCGGCCTGTTCGCCATGCGAAGCGTTCGCAAGATCGAACCGATGGACCTCTTACGCTAGCCGCTTGCGGGTTCGCGACGAAACTATGCCAGCAACCTTAACAACTCCCGCGCTAAGAGGCGTCCACATCACCAAGACCTTCGGTGATGGGGCGAAGCGCCGCCTCGCGCTCGATGATGTGTCGATCGAGCTCCAGTCGGGGCAACTGTCACTGCTGATGGGACCGTCCGGCAGCGGGAAATCGACGCTGCTCGCCATCGCCTCCGGATTGCTCGAACCCGACTCGGGTCAGGTGCTGGCTGAGGATCGCGGCGAACTTCGCGACGTGTGGGCGATGACGGCGAAGCAGCGCGAGGATTTCCGACTTCGCACGACCGGGTTCGTCTTTCAAGGCTACAATCTGTTCCCGGCCCTCACCGCACGGCAACAACTCGAGATCGTCCTCAAGTGGGGCGGCTACGCCGGCACGTGGGAAGCCAAGCGGCAGGCGGATGCGATGCTCGAACGTCTCGGGCTCGCACCCAATCGCCACAAGAAGCCGGCGTACCTTTCCGGCGGCGAGAAGCAGCGAGTCGCCATCGGCCGGGCGCTCGTGAAGAACCCGACCTTCATGTTCGCGGACGAACCGACGAGTGCATTGGATTGGGAGAACGGGCAGAAGGTGATGGAGCTGCTGCGGGACGCGGCGCACGAACGCGGCGCGTCGATTCTGGTCGTGTCGCACGATCACCGCTTGCTTCCCTACGTGGACGTCTATTACCATTTGGAAGACGGCCACCTGGAACAACGGCCCTTGGCGGGCCACTGAAGCCGCTTGCGACTTCGCGATTCATAAGAGGGTGCCTCATGTTGCGTAAGCTTAAGCCGCTGCTCTACGTCCTGGGTGGGTTGCTGATCATCGGCAGCCTGCTCGGAGCGCGATTGCTCACGCACGGAGCCGGCGGCGGCACCGCGGAACCGGCCAAGCCCCCCGGACCCACCAACGGCAAGGACGGCTCCGGGCCGGTCGTCCTCGGCACCGTCGATAGCAACCCCTCGCCCATCGGGTTCTTCCTTCCTCCGGTCTTGCAGTCGGGCCAGATCGTGAAGATGTTCGTCGAACCGGGCCAGGAAGTGAAACTTCGCGAATACCGCCTCTTCGGCGGCAAAATGGTCGTCGGCGACCCACTTTACAAGTTCAACACGCAGATGCTCGAAGCCAAACTCCGGGAAGCACAGATCGCCGTCGAAGTGGCCATCGCCAACGTCCGCGGAGCGAGGGCGAAACAGGACCAACACAAGACCAGCATCGATGGACAGAAACTCAAGATCGACGTCGCGAACGATCGAAAGGCTCGCACGCTGCGAGGCTACGAAGTTTATGAAGCCAACTTCCGCGACCTGCACAAATCGGAGACCGAGGTTCGGATCAAGGAACTGTTGAAGAACGATCCGGAGTTCTTCAAGATTGAGACGGCATGGCGGACGGCCGTGTTGGAACTCCGAGCGGAAGAGGAACTCTTAAAGGGCCTTCAGAGTGCGGATGTCGGGGCGCTGATCGCCATCGCCGAGGCCGAAGTGCGGCGCTATGAAGCTCTCGTCGACGAAGCCAGAACGGCCATCGAGCTGTGTACGATTCGCACCCAGGTTCCCGGCACCATCGAGCGCGTGAATGTGAGCCCCGGCGACACCATCGGCATCAGCGCCCGCACGCCGGCCGTGATTCTCGTGCCCGCCGGGCCCCGCATCGTGCGCGCCGAGATTGAGGCCGACTTCGCCCATCGCGTGGGCCGCGACAAGATCGGCAAAGAAGTGACGATCTACGACAACACCGACCCCAAGATCACGTACAAGGGGAAGGTCGAACGCATCGGCGACACGTTTCTGTTCAAGCGAGGTGCCGGCGACAGCATGGTGCCGAGCGATACCCGTGTGATTGAAGCGACCATCGTGGTGGAGAACTCGAGCCCGGCCGGGATGCCGCCGCTCCGCGTGGGCCAGAAGGTTCGCGTCAACCTCGGGCAATAATGCTCGAACAATCCTATTCCGCCTGCCGCGCCGTCACTCGCCGCGCGAACAGTTCCTTTCCGATGGCGTTTCGACTCCTCCGCGCGGAAAAGCATCGCGCGATGGATGCGCTCTACGCCTTTGCACGCATCACCGACGATATCGCAGATGAACCCGGCGAACCGCAGGCCCGGCGCGAAGCGCTCACCGCCTGGCGCAAATCGCTCGACCTGACGCTGTCCGGCATCTATTCGCATCCGATCCACGCCGCACTGCACGACACCGTGCGACGCTTCGCGATTCCCACTCGGTTCCTCTACGACGTGATCGACGGCGTCGAGATGGACCTCGAACCACTCCGATTCGAGACGTTCGAACAACTCGAACCGTACTGTTATCGCGTGGCCTCGGCCGTGGGTCTGGCCTGCGTGCGGATCTGGGGCGTAAAGCCCGGTGCATCATTCGCCGATTCCGATGTGCCCGCGAAGGCTGCGGGGATCGCCTTCCAACTCACGAACATTCTCCGCGACCTGGGTGAAGACGCAGCGCGCGGTCGAGACTATCTCCCGCGCGAGGATCGCGAGCGGTTCCCGAACCGGAGGGACCTGATGCAGTTTCAGATCGAGCGTGCTCGCGGTTACTACACGGCCGCGGCCGCGCTCGATGGCCTGCTTTCAAACGAAGGCCGTGCCATCTTCCGCGTCATGAGCGGCAGCTACCGCTTGTTGCTGGAACGAATCGCGAGACGGCCCGAGGCGGTGTTCGAGAAGCGCGTGCGTGTGCCGCGCTGGCGCAAGGGGCTCATCTTTCTCTCGGCGTGGCCGGTGAAGTGGGGTTGGTTGTGAACGATCGCGTTGTCGTCATTGGTGGCGGACTCGCGGGCCTTGCGGCAGCCGCGGCATTGGCCCCGCGCGGGCTCCACGTCACGATTCTCGAATCGCGGCAGCGCCTCGGCGGCCGGGCCAGTTCCTTCACCGATCCGAGTACTGGCCAACTCGTCGATGCCTGCCAGCACGTGACGATGGGTTGCTGCACGAGCTTCGATCGTTTCTGCCGCACGGTCGGGATTCGCAACTTTCTCTCGCCGCAACCCAAGCTGCATTTCGTCACGGCGGATCGCCGCAGGAGCGTCTTCAAGGCCGACCCGTGGCCGGCTCCGTTCCACCTCGGTCGGGCATTGCTCGGCGCGCACTACCTCACGCCGCTGGATAAACTCCGCGTGGCGTGGGGGCTTCTCGCCATGCTCCGCGAGCGGCCCGACGCCGACCCACCGTTGCTCGAGTGGTTGAAATCGCACCGGCAGAACGCGCGTACCATCTGCCGATTCTGGGCCACGGTTCTCGTGAGTGCCCTGAACGAATCCGTCGATCGGCTCGGCTTCAAGTACGCTCGCAAGGTGTTCGTCGAAGGCTTCATGCGAACGCGCGAGGGCTTCGTGGTGTACGTGCCGACCGTGCCGCTCGGGCGCTTCTACGGCGAAGAACTCCGCGGCTGGCTCGCGAAGCAGGGCGTGGAGCTTCGCGAGAATGCGGCCGTCCGCAAGCTTCAACTCAATGGTGGAATTATCTCGGAGGTCGTTCTTCGCGATGGCACCACACTCGCCGCCGACTGGTTCGTGCTGGCGGTGCCCTTCGAACGCGTGCTCGATCTGTTGCCGGAGGAACTGGCTGCGCTGCCGTACTTCGCGAACATCCAGCACCTCGCGCCCTCGCCCATCACAAGCGTTCACTTCTGGTTCGATCGGCCCACGATGCCGCTTCCCCACGCGGTACTCGTCGATTGCCTCGGTCACTGGGCGTTCAATCGTGGCGAGGTGCTGCCCGGCGAGCATTACGTTCAGGTCGTGATCAGTGCGGCGCGGTCGGTGTCGGAACTGAGCCGCGAGGAACTCACGCGTCGAATCGTGGACGAACTCGGGACGCTCTTCCCCGCGGCTCGCGCGGCGAGTCTACTTCGCTCGAAGGTCGTGACCGAACGCACGGCCACGTTCAGCGCCGTGCCCGGTGTGGACCGCTTTCGACCGCTCCAAGCTTCGCCCGTTCGCAATCTCGTGCTCGCCGGCGACTGGACCGCGACCGGTTGGCCCGCAACGATGGAAGGGGCCGTGCGAAGCGGAGACCTCGCGGCCGCGGCACTCCTCGATCGATCCCTTCGCCCCCCACGGGTGTGCCTTTCGAAATAGGCATCGAAAGCGCTCTCGTCTGGACGCGGTCCGCGCGACAGATTTCTTCAAAAATGCCTACAATCCTGGGATGCGGAGGGTCAGGCTGCCAAAGTCCGTGTGTGGGGAAGTGGCAATGTGGCAGCCTGACTCTTTTCTCGAGTAATATGGGTTTTTCTCGTTCGACCCAAACTGCGGCACTCATGACCCCACTCGGCCTGGCCTGGAGCAACCTGGTACACAAGCGAACGCGTACGGCCGTGGCCGCGGCCGGCGTGTCGTTTGCCGTCGCGCTCATCTTCATGGAAGTCGGCATGTTCGGCGGCGTGGAACGCACCGCGACCATGCTCTTCGACGGCCTCCGTTTCGACCTGATGATCACGTCTTCGGAATACGGCGACGTGGGCCGGCCGGGCGATTTACCGCGCAGCCGGCTGGCTCAGGCGCGGGCTGCGGATGGAGTCGAAGACGTACTCCCCGTTTCCATCGGAACCGGAACCTGGCAGAAGCCGGCGACCCGCGGCCTCCTCGGCTACACTCCGCCCGGCGGCATCGGTAGCATCGGAATCCTCGGCGTGCCGCCGAACCGCGTCGCGGACGTTTTTGCCGTCGATCGCGGCCGAGTGTTCCCCTCGCGGAAGGCGGCAAAACATGCGGGTGAAGCCCTCGCCCGCAACGGCACGCTGCTCTACGACACGCGCTCGAAACCCGAGTTCGGTTCGCTCGACGACGTGATCAACATTCCGGAAGATGGCACGCTCGGCGGCAACCCCAAGAACCCGGACCAGCGGAACGCCATCCGCTTGAACGATCGACGGGTTCAGGTCGTGGGCGGCTTCGAACTCGGTGCCGGGTTCAGTTGGAACGGCATGCTCCTCGGCAGCGAAGAGACTTTCGCGACTGCCACCGGGCAGCCTCGCGATCGCGTCACGCTCGGGCTCGTGACCTTGAAGCCCGGTGCCGATCCGAGCGTCGCTCGGCAACAACTCAAGCAACTGCTCCCGACCGACGTTCACGTCTACACGCGCGAAGAGATCGGCGACCACGAACGCCGCTACTGGATGCAACTCACCTCCGTCGGGCAGTTCCTCGGCGTCGCGGTGGTGCTCGCCGTGGTGGTCGGCGCGATCTTCGTTTACCAAATGATGGCGGCGGACATTCGCGGCATGCTCCCCGAATACGCCACCGTGAAGGCCCTCGGCTACAAGCCCTTCTACCTGTCGACGGTCGTCCTCTGGCAGGCCTTGCTCCTGGCCGTGCTCGGCTACGTCCCCGGCCTCATCGCTTCGTTCGGCCTCTACTCCATCACCCGAAACTTCGGCGGCATCCCCACCGAGATGACCGCCGAACGAGCCGTCGTGGTGCTGGTGATGACCTGCGGCATGTGCCTCGCCTCGGGCCTGCTCGCCGTTCGCAAGGTGCATTCCGCCGAGCCCGCGGACTTGTTTTGAAAGTTCCAAGTTCCATGTTCCATGTTCCAAGTTGGAACGGATCGACTTGGAACTTGGAACCTGAAACTTGGAACTTTGCCGGCAGTCGGGTAACTTGATCTTCATCCCAACACTCTCCCGAAAGCGGTGCTTCGTGTCGCATCTTTTCCGAATCGTGGCCGTACTCGCCGTCGGCGTCTGGCTCGCTGCCGTGCCCGCGTGCGGCGGCAAGAACAACAACAAGATCAAGGTCGCCATCGTGACCAACTGCACCGACCCGTTCTGGGATCTGTGCGAAGCCGGGGCCAAGAAGTCCGCCGCGGACAACGACGTGGAACTCCTGTTTCGGCAACCCGAACGCATGTCGTCTGAGGTTCAAAAGCCGATCATCGATTCGTGGGTGAGCCAGGGTGTGAGCGGCATCGGCGTCAGCGTGATCGACCCCAAGGGCCAGACGGAAGACCTCGCGGTCGTGGCCAAGAAGATGCCGCTGGTGACGATGGACAACGACGCCGAGAAGAGCAACCGCATCTGCTACGTGGGCGTCGATAACAAAGAGGCGGGGCGCGGGGTGGGTCGGCTCGTGAAGAAGGTGATGCCTAACGGCGGCACCATCGCGCTGTTCATCGGAAGCACGGCCTCGGCGAACGGCGTCGCCCGACCCGCTGGCGTACTCGAAGAACTCGCCACGCCCGAGGCGAACGGCAAGGACGGCGTCCATCCGCAACGCCCCGAGATCAAGGGAAAGTGGTACGGCAAGTACTTCCTCGTCGATGGCGAATCGAAGACGGACGACGGCCTCGCCGATCGTCAAATCGCCAACCCTCGCGACATGCTCAGCCGCATCGAAGGCGATCCCAACATCGCATTTATCGGACTCTACAACTCGAACCCGCCGGCGATCCTCGCTGCCGTGAAAGCCAAGAAACTCATCGGTAAGGTGAAAATCATCGGCTTCGACGAGCACCGCGACACGCTGCGGGCCATCGCTGCCGGGGACATCGAGGGGACGGTCGTACAAGACCCTTACAACTACGGTTACAAGACGGTGGAGATTCTCGCCGCCGAAGCACGGGGCGACACGTCGAAGCGCGTGAAGGGCTCGATGCCGTATCAGGTGATTACGAAGGATGGCGGCCCGGATCAGGACATCAACGGCCTGCACATCAAGTTCCCCAAGGCCGGAGAATACGTGCAGACCGTCAGCGATCAACTCAAGTCGGTTGGAAAGTGAATCGCTTCAAAACCCGGTTTATGCTTTGGAAACCGGGTTTTTGTCGAACAGAAACCCGGTTTCCAAAGCAGAAACCGGGTTTCGCCGCTTACTTCCCCACCACGATCGGCGTGAACACCACCGAGCCGTTGTCGTGCCCCGAGTAGAGTCCCTTCCCGTCGCTCGTGAACGCCACGCAATAACCCACCGATTTGATCGCCTTCGTGAAGATCGGCTTGTCCGCGGTCAGCAACCAGACGCTCAGTTGCCCCGAGTAGCCGCACACGGCAAAGGTCTTCGACTTGGGATCCCACGCGATGGCGTAAGGATCGTCGACCGTGGGTCCGAGCTTCTTCGTGTCCTTGCCCATCGCGATGTCCCAGACGCGAATCGTGCGGTCCATCGAAGCCGAGATGAGCGTGTTCGCGTCCGCCCCGAAGGTCACGGCCGTGACCGGTGCCTCGTGGCCCTTCAGCGTCTTGAGTTCCTTCAAACCCACCACATCCCACACTTTGATGACGTGGTCTTTGTTGTTGGCGTCGCCGCCCGCCGAGGCGAGGGATTTGCCGTCCGGGGAGAACGCGACCGAGTAAACGGAACCGGTGTGAACGCCGAGGTTCTTGAGTTCCTTGCCGTCGGCCGCGTTCCAAAGTCGCACCGATTTATCGGCACCCGCGGTGGCGATCGACTTGCCGTCCGGCGAGAACGCGACCGCATCGACGATGTCGGTGTGGCCCTTGATCTCCTGCGTCATCTTGCCGTCCGCGAGGTTCCAGACGCGAGCGGTCTTGTCGAGGCTGGCGCTCACGAGCACGCCATCTTTCGGATGGAAAGAAACCGCGTAAACCGGGCCGGTGTGCCCCGTGAGGACCTTCTTTTCCTTGAGGCTGCCGTCCGCGGCCACGTCCCAAATTTTGACGGTGTTGTCGAACCCAGCGGTGGCGAGCAACTTGCCGTCGGGCGAAACCGCGAGCGCGTGAACGAGTGCCGTGTGGGCCTTGACGGGTTGTGCGAAGGCGGCGGGAAGCAGCGCGGCGAGGCCGAGGGAGAAGAGAGCGATCCGCAGGCAAGTCATGGTGCGGCTCCGGAGAGAGGAAGTGGGCGGTGAGATCGCGTGGCGAGCCGAGTCGCGTGAGCGACCGGGTCATGGCTCCTCACAGTCTACAAAAAAACCGCCGGGGTTGCCCCGGCGGTTCACTTCGCATCGCGCTCGATTACTTGAGCAGTTCCTTGAGACCCTTCAGGGCACGGGCCGTCACGCGGGTCGAGGCCGCCTTGTCCTTCGTCACCGTCATTTCGCCCGGCTTGAAGCGGTTCGGGACGGTCTTGCCGCCCTTCTGCGCCGGAACTCGCTTGGCCTTCAGCTTGAACAGGCCCGGCAGCGTCAACACGCCCGGACCCTTCTGGCTCAGTTCCTTCTTGATCACGTCCGTGATGGCGTCGAACACCTTCGCGACCTCGGTCTTCTTCAACTCGGTCGACTCGGCGACGCGGTTGTAGAACTCCGACTTGGTGATCGACTTCCCGCTCTTCGCCGGCGCGCTCTTGGCCATGGTGCTCTCTCCGTGAATGTAATGGTTCCAGACGCAAAACTCCACGGAAACTAAGGAGTTTTGGGGTGGGTTGTCAACAGTCCACCGCGATTTCCCCGAAAAATACCGCGATTCGCGGCACGGGCTTTCGAGCCGAGCCCGTAAATTCGCTCGTTTTGTGCGTGTTTTTGAAGAAGTTCGATCAGCTCGCCATTCGTGGGCTTTCGCCACTGGTTGCGGGTCGCGGGCAGTTCGTATCATCAAATTGAACGCGACTCCCGTTTTGCGAGACGACCATGCCCGACCTCGATCTCACTTGCATCAATACGATTCGCACCCTCGCCATGGACGCGGTTCAGAAGGCGAATTCGGGGCATCCGGGCGCGCCGATGGGCCTCGCTCCCGTCGCCTACACGCTGTGGAATCAGTTCCTCAGCTACGACCCCGCGCAGCCGAAGTGGACCAACCGAGATCGCTTCGTGCTCTCGAACGGCCACGCCTCGATGCTGCTCTACGCACTCGTCCACCTCGCCGGGATCCGCGATCGCGACGAGCACGGCAACACCGTCGATCGCCCTTCGCTCCCGCTCGAACAACTCAAACTCTTTCGGCAACTCGGCAGCCGCACGCCGGGGCACCCCGAGCAAGAAGCGACCTCCGGAATCGAAACCACCACCGGCCCGCTCGGTCAAGGCATCGGCAACGCCGTCGGCATGGCCATCGCCCAAAAGTGGATGGCCGCGTACTTCGGCCGCCCTGGCTTCGAGTCGCTCTTCGACCACAAAATCTACGCCATCTGCGGCGACGGCTGCATGATGGAAGGCATCGCCTCCGAGGCCGCGTCGCTCGCCGGACACCTCAAGCTCAACAACCTCTGCCTGCTCTACGACGACAATGGTATCACCATCGATGGCCACACCAGCCTCGCCTTCACCGAAGACGTCGCGGCCCGTTTCGAAGCCTACGGCTGGGCCATTCAGCGCATCGCCGACGGCAACGACACGATCGAGTTGGCCGCCGAGTTGCAGGCCTTCAAGAAGAACGCGGACCGCCCAACCCTCGTCCTCGTGAAGACGCACATCGGCTACGGTTCGCCCAACAAACAGGACACCCACGGTGCCCACGGCGAACCCCTCGGCCCCGACGAAATCAAACTCACCAAGAAGGTCTACGGCTGGCCCGAAGACTCGTCGTTCCTCGTGCCGGACGGCGTCTACGATCACTTCAAGAACGGCATCGGCAAGCGCGGCGCGGAGGCGTTCGCCGCCTGGACCAAGACCTTCGCCGAGTACAAGGCGAAGCACCCGGACCTGGCGGCACTGGTCGAGAGGATGGAGAAGCGCGAACTCCCCGCGGGCTGGGACAAGGACATTCCCGTCTTCCCGGCGGATGCCAAGGGCCTCGCCACCCGCGAAAGTTCCGGCAAGGTACTCAACGCCATCGCGAAGAACGTACCCTGGATCCTCGGCGGCTCGGCGGATCTGAACCCGTCCACCAAAACGAAGTTGCTGTTCGACGGGGCCGGGGTCTTCACGGCGGCCACTCCTGTCGGGAGAAACATCCACTTCGGCGTCCGCGAACATGCGATGGGCGCGATCATGAACGGTCTCACGCTCTCGAACCTGCGGGCCTACGGCTCGGGGTTCCTGATCTTCAGCGACTACGGCCGCGGCGCGCTTCGCCTCGGAGCCGTGATGCACATTCCCGTGCTCTACATCTTCACGCACGACTCGATCGGCGTGGGGGAGGACGGCCCGACGCACCAGCCGATCGAACACCTCGCCAGCCTGCGAGCGATGCCGAACCTCTGCGTTATTCGCCCCGCGGATGCGAACGAAGTGGCCGAGGCGTACCGGGTCGCGCTGAGTGGGCACAACCCCGTCGTTCTCTCGATGACGCGGCAGAACCTGCCCACCGTGGACCGCACGAAGTTCGCGCCGGCCAGCGGTCTCGCCAAGGGCGGCTACACGCTCATCGACGCACCCGACGCGAAGCCCGACGTGCTTCTGATCGCGACGGGCAGCGAGGTTTCGCTTTGCGTCGAAGCTTACGCGAAGTTGACGGCCGAGGGCGTGAAAGCCCGCGTGGTCAGCCTGCCGTCGTGGGACTTGTTTGAAAAGCAATCGAAGGAGTACCGCGAGACCGTGTTGCCGCCGAGCATCGCAGCGCGGGTCTGCGTGGAGATGGCGAGCGCCTTCGGTTGGGAACGCTACGCGGGCTTCACGGGGGCCATCATCGCGATGCGATCCTTCGGTGCCTCGGCTCCGCTCAAGGATCTGATGCCGCACTTCGGCTTCACGGTCGAGAACATCGTGAAGGCAGCGAAAGAGCAGATCGCGAAGTAGGGCGGGTCGAGGCTCTGCGAGACCCGCCGTGGCGAGTGATTCCTCAGACGCGCACGATCACTTCATTCTCGGGGAATCGCACCTTCGGCAGGCTTGCGTACTTGTCGTCGGCCACGCGGTAGCCAGCGGCGGCGAGCGCGAACGACTTCACGCCGTGGGCTTTGAGCCCGAGAATCTCGTCGAACTTCACCGGGTCGAACCCTTCCATCGGGCAGGCATCGACGCCGATCATCGCGGCACTCGCCAGGAAGAACCCCAACGCGATATAGGCCTGCCTCGCGGCCCAGGCGGTACCCTCGGCTTCGGGCTTATCAGTGGTTCCGACCACCATCTTGCGAAAGGCGTCCAGCGAGTCGATCGGTACGCCGCGAACCTCGGCGGTACGGGCCACGTGCCGGTCGGCATCCGCGACCGTGGGCGGTGCCTTCGCACACACCACGACCAGATGCGAGCAGTCCAGAATCTGCGGCTGGCCGTAAGCCGCCGGGTGCAACATCTTCCGCATCTCGGGGTCGGTCACCACGACGAACTTCCACGGCTGCAAACCGGTCGACGATGGTGCCAGCACCAGTGCTTGTTCGAGCGCGGACCAGACGTCCGCGGGAATCTTCTTAGCGGCGTCGAACTTCTTGGTGGCGTAGCGCCACTTCAAACCGGCCAGCACGACATCGGGTGAAAGCGGATTCATGGTGCTCCTGGAAATCTGATGGGGGCACCTCTTGTGATACGGCGCGGGCCGCGACTCGTTGACCCGTCAGAAGTAATGGCACGCGCCGACGAGATTGGGTAAAGTGAAGTGGAGAACAGGAGAGGCATCCGAGATGAGTGCAACCGCAACACCCCCTGCACCAGTGCCGGTCGTGCCGTTGATGACGGCCGAGGAGTTCCTCGCGCTCCACGGCGACGAATCCAACGTGGAACTGGTGAAGGGCCGCGTCGTGAGGTATTCCATGCCAGGCGGAAAACACGGCGAAGTCTGCTTCAATGTTGCACTCCTCGTTGGAGGCTTCATCAAAAGGCACGACCTCGGTCGAGTCATGACGAACGACACCTTCACTCGAACGGGCGTTGATTCGACCCGTGGAGCCGACGTCTGCTACCTCAGCTATTCGCGCTTACCGAAGGATCAGGAAACGCCGAACGGTTCGGTCCCGTCACCCGATCTGGTCATCGAGGTGCGGTCGCCGACCGATCGGTTGAACCGACTGATGGGCAAGGCGTACGAGTATCTCGAAGCCGGCGTCGCGGTGGTTGTACTGCTCTTCCCGGAGACGCAATCGGCGACGATCTTCCGCAACGAGGAACTGCCGGTTCAACTCGGCAGCGACCATGAATTGACCCTGCCGGATGTGCTTCCCGGCTTTGCGGTCCGCGTGTCTGCGTTCTTTGAATAGAGTGACGCCGGTCACCTCTTGCCGCGTCCGATGCCGTAATACGTGAAGCCGAGCTGGGCCATGCTCCGCTCGTCGTAGATGTTGCGACCGTCGAAGATCACCGGACTCTGCAGCAACTTCCGGATCAATTCGAAGTCCGGGTTGCGGAACTCGGGCCACTCGGTCACGAGCGCCAGCCCGTCGGCACCTTCGAGCGCTCCGTAAGGCCGATCCGCGTAGTGGAGTTTGCTGCCGTAGATCGCCTTCACGTTCTCCATGGCCTCGGGATCGTGAACGCGGATGCTCGCGCCCGCCGCCAACAGCGAATCGATGAGCGTGAGGGCCGGTGCTTCGCGGATGTCGTCCGTTCGCGGCTTGAACGCCAAGCCCCAGATGGCGATGGTCTTGCCGGCGAGCGCGGCACCGAAGTGCTTCTGAATCTTGTCGGCGAGTACCCGCTTCTGCGCGTCGTTCACTTCATCCACCGCCTGCATCAGCTTCAACGGCAACTCCCGGCGACGGCCCATCGCGATGATCGCTTCGATGTCCTTCGGGAAGCACGACCCGCCGTAGCCGGGGCCGGGAAAGAGGAACTGGAAGCCGATCCGCTGATCGTGGCCGATGCCCTTCCGCACGTCGTTGATGTCCGCGTTCAGGGCGTCGCAGAGGTTCGCCATTTCGTTGATGAAGCTGATCTTCGTGGCGAGCATGGCGTTGGCGGCGTATTTGGTCATCTCCGCTGATTCGGGCGTCATCACGAGAAAGGGCCGTTCTGTGCGGAGGAACGGCCCATAAAGTTCGCGAAGGGCTTCCGCCACTTCGGGTTTGCGCACGCCGACCACGACGCGATCGGGCTTCATGAAGTCGTCGATGGCCGCGCCTTCCTTCAAGAACTCCGGATTGCTGGCGACATCGACGTGGGCACAGCCCTTGGCCGCGAGCCGTTCCGCGACCTTGGCGTTGGTGCCGACGGGCACCGTGCTCTTGGTGACGACGACGCGTGAACCGGCGGCACCGGGCGGAATGCCTTTCAGGGCTTCGCCGATGGCATCCGCGACGGCGAAGACCGCAGTGAGGTCCGCGTCGCCGGCTTTCGATTGCGGTGTGCCGACGGCAATGAACACGAGCCGCGCCGATTTCACAGCGGTGGCCAAATCTTGCGTGAAGTGCAGCCGGCCATCTTCCTTGTTTCGCAGCACGAGTTCCTGCAATCCCGGCTCGTAGATCGGGATGCGGTTGGCGTTGAGCATCGCAATCTTGTCGGAGTTGTTGTCCACGCAGATTACATCGTTGCCGCACTCGGCCAGGCAGGTGCCCGTCACGAGGCCGACGTATCCGGTTCCGATCACGGTCACTTTCATGATGCCTCTCGCCGCTTGCGGCTTCGCGATGCGTGTCGTAATGTTCAATCGCGAAGCCGCAAGCGGCTAAGCGGAACGCCAGTAATTCAAAATATCCGTCAGCGTCTGATCCAGGGGAATCTTCGGACTCCAGCCGGTAGTATGGCTCAGTTTTCGGGGGTCGGCGCGGGTAATCGCCGTGTCCGCTTTCCGATCCACCTTCTGAACCACCTCGACCTTCACTTTGGAAATCGCTAGCAACCGGTCGAGGATGTCCTGCATGGAGTAAGTTTCGCCGCGACCCGCGTTGTAGGCTTCACCCTTGAGGCCTTTTTGGAGCAGGAGCGGGAACGCGGCAACGGTATCGCGCACGTCGGTGATGTCGCGCTGGGCCGAGAGATCGCCGGTCTCGATTCGCGGAGGTTGCTTCCCAGCTTCGATGGCTGCGATTTGTCGAGCGAAGTTACCCACGGCGTAGTCTGGGGATTGCCTCGGGCCGATCTGGTTGAAGAGCCGAATGCGGACGATGTCGAGGCCGGGGTTCCGCGTGTACTGATAGCTGAGCAGGTCGGCTGCGGCCTTGCTCGCGGCATAGGGGCTGGCGGGTTTCAGCGTCGTGCGTTCGTCGCACGGCTGACCGGGCTCATCCGGGTCGCCGTAAATCAGGCCGGTGGAAACGAACAGAATTCGAGGACGAATCTCGGTCCGGGCGATGGCGTCGTAAAGCGACCGGGTGGCGGTGAGATTATCGCGCCAGCAAGCGTCCGGCTCCTTGAACGAGCCACCGGTATTGGCGTACCCCGCGAGGTGAATGAGCCACTCCGGACGGAATGTGCGGACGATCTCTTCGACGCGGGCCGTGTCCGTGAGTTCGCCGGTGAAGAGATCCGCGGGAATGGTCGGATTCGGTTTGCGGGAGATTCCTACGAGTGCGTGCGACCCCGCCAGCGCCTCGACGAGGTGCCCGCCGACGAACCCGGTGATGCCCGTAATCAGGATTCGCATCCTCAACCCGCACCTGAGAGTGCGGGATTTCTCGATCCAGTCTGGGAGCCCGACGAGATTGTTGAGGGAACCGCGATCATCGAGAATCGCTGATTGACGGTCGTGTTTTCGAAGTCCACTTCGATTCGGGTTCCGTCCCGTTGGAACACAACTTGGCCGCCATAAGGCTGGAACTCGACTTCGCACTCGTCCGCCCCCATCTTGGCCATCCGGGCCAATACCGTACGTAACAACCGCAATCCCGGCCGACCCGTGTCACTTGCCTTCTCGCCATTTGCTGTGGCTTCGAGGCGGGACGGCTCGCTGTGAGGGATTTCGATCGAAAGGGCTCCTAGTTCGCGGGCTGAGGCGAGGAACTGCTCGATGATCCAGTCCAACGTTACTCCGGCGGGCCGATCATGGAAGTGTCTCAGGATCTGTGCTGCGGATGTCATAAGGTAATCACCCGTTTCACGATTGTCGGCCAAGCCGCTAGCAACTCGTTCATGCCGACTTGAGGATCGAAGCATGCATCTCCGCTGTCCATGGCGAACTTCGCCAACGGGTCGGTTTCAAGGACGGCGATCACATCGGCCGGCACTTCCATCTCCAGAATCACCGGACCGCCTTCATGCGGGAAGTTCTTCGCCTTCAAACGGGCGTATTCTTGGGGCGAAGCCAAGGCGTCGGTCTTGATATCAACCCGCCTGGCGGAGAATCCCGGTTCGTCCCATCGACGAACACCGCCCGGCTCCACGTAATAGGCATCCGGCCCGTTCGCAACGATCCGTTGGGCCCGATGCAGCGTGGTCCCATGATGCAGAATGATGGTTGAAGGCACGGGTGTCAAGTTCAGGCACTCGCACTCGGATCACTTCGACGTCTCAGGCCGTTCCCAACGCGCTTTCACGACGAGAGCCCAACGCGAGTTCTTCACCGCATCCTCAATCGGGCTCAAGACGGGCCGTTTCATGTCGTTGTGAATCAAATAGGCCCAGATCAGCACGGATTCGCCCTCGGGCAGAACCACGGGCTCGCGGATTTCCGCAGTGCCGGACATCGTAGTGCCGAGTGACTCCGGCTGGTCGAATTCCGTTGTGTGCGTGCCTCCCGTGACTCCCGTGATCGCATCGACCAGACTGAATTTCTTTTTCCCCTCATGGGTGACGAATGCCTGCAGCGAGTACGACACTTCCGCCGGTGATTCCGTTCGGGTCAAATGGCTTCCGAGTTCCTGGCTTTTCTTCCCATCCTTCCACATCTCCCAGTCCGAGCCGAGCATGACCTCCCGCCCCGTGATCTCCGCGCGGAAGAAGCCGGTTGCCGTCAGGCGCAGATGTGGTCGGAGTCGTTCGAAATCGCCCGAGAACAATTTGGCCGGGACGAGCCGAACGGAAGGAGGCTCGACCTCGGGGGATGTCGTGGTCGTCGTGGTGTCGCGAAAGGTCTTGTAGCGGCTCAGAACGATTGCGACCGCCACGGTGGCGACGACGACCAATGCAAGTCGAAGATTCTGTTTCACGAACGCCTCCCACATGGTCACTCAGATTCCGCGTGCCTTGAAGTCTGGGAGCGGCTGGCCCTGGAGGCGGGCCAGGTCCGCCTTCACCATGCGTTCGATCAGCTTCTCGAACGTCACTTCGGGCACCCAGCCGAGCTTCGCCTTCGCTTTCGCGGGGTCGCCGATGAGTAGGTCCACTTCCGCGGGGCGAACCAGAGCCGGATCGCAGACGACGTACTTTTCCCAGTCGAGACCAGCGGCCTGGAATGCGAGTTCGACGAGCTTCTTCACCGTGTGCGTCTGACCCGTGGCGACGACGTAATCGTCGGGCTTGGGTTGCTGCAACATCAGCCACATGGCGCGGACGTAATCGCCGGCAAAGCCCCAGTCGCGCTTGGAGTCGAGGTTGCCGAGGCGGAGTTCCTTGGCCATGCCGAGCTTGATGCGGGCCACGCCGTCCGTGACCTTCCGCGTGACGAACTCGCGGCCACGGCGTTCGCTCTCGTGGTTGAAGAGGATGCCCGAGCAGCAGTACATGTTGTAGCTTTCGCGGTAGTTCACCGTGATCCAGTGGCCGTAGACCTTGGCCACGCCGTACGGGCTCCGCGGATAGAACGGTGTCGTCTCCGTCTGAGGCACCTCGACCACCTTGCCGAACATCTCGCTCGAAGAGGCCTGATAGAAGCGGATTGTGTCTGGCCCGAGCAGGCGAATGGCTTCGAGCACGCGGGTGACGCCGATGGCCGTGAACTCGCTGGTGAGTACCGGCTGCTTCCAACTCGTCGGCACGAAGCTTTGCGCCGCGAGGTTGTACACCTCTTCGGGCTTCGATTCCTTCATCACGTCGATGATGGAAAGCTGATCGAGCAAATCGGCCTGGTGGAGGTGAATCTTGCCGGTGAGGTGGTGGATGCGTTCGAAGGATTCGGTGCTGGATCGGCGCACGATTCCGTGGACTTCGTAGCCCTGATCGAGGAGCAGTTCCGCGAGGTAGCTTCCGTCTTGGCCGGTGACGCCGGTGATGAGTGCCCGCTTCATGTCCACCTTTTTGTACGTGGGGGTCCGTTGCGAGGGAGACCGATCTCGCGGGTTTGACCCCGATGGTGTTTGGTTTATTCCCGCTGAGAGAAATGAACAAGCCGTAGGCGGCTACCGGACTTGAGCGCCGATCGAATAAACAGGCTGAATCAGGCCGATTAAACCGATGGAGAACGCTGCAAACCCTGCGAACGAAAGGGCGGAGAGGACGATCCATCTGTGACGGAGGCCGGCTCGCGACCAGACATGAAAGATACCGACCAGCACCGCGACACAGCCGGCAACAATAAGCACCGCTGGGATTGGCCCAAGTCGGCCTAGTGGAAGCATGGTGCGGGCAAGAGTGGGCAATTCGCCTTTCTCGGAGATGCGGTCGAAGACAGATACAAATCGAGGAAGAAACGCCGCCAAAATGATGGCGGGAAGCCACGCCGTCCCCAAGATCGCCACAACTGCCAGAGGAGGGATCGAGCGCGTTTTGGCCGATTGGTTTGATGTGGTTGTCATGATCTTTTCTTACTTCTTCGGGGGCTTCTGGCTTTCGTTAAGCACGAAGTGATACGCTGCGAGGCCGCGGTGGAGCGCGACATAAGCGTCTTCATCACCCTTGGCCACCGGTGCGAAGAGCAGCTTGTTCTTGACGAGGTGCTTCACCAAATCCGCGACGCTCGTTCCTTCCGTGGCCCAACGCGGGTCGATCAGCCCCGAGGTGCCCGCACCCTTGAGCACGCCCACGGTCGCATCGAGTTGATTGAGGAAGCGGCGAGCCGCTGTTGCGTCCGCGAATTCCAGGTTCTTGGTGATCGGGTCGAGGATCGCACGAGCCTTTGCGACATCCTGTTCCAACTTCGCCACTTTGGTGAAGTCCGCAGCCTTACCGATGAGAACGGGTGCAACCGCGGCCGCGAAATCCTTTTCGAGAACCGGACGAATCTCGGTCAGGGCGCTGTCGTCGAATGCCGCCGGGAAGTTGAGCTTGCCGACTTGTCGCATCAGGTTGATGGCGTCGGCCGCGGGCGGACCGGCGAAGCGGACCTCCGCCAAGAGGTTCGGCGGAAGGTAAGCCGAATCCGCCTTCCCTTTCTTCTCCGCGGCCACGATGCCGACCACGATGTGGTTCAGCGCCTCGCCCGAAGCAATCTCGACTTCGTTCGCGCCGTTGAGCGCTTTCAGGAGCGCGGCCGGTGCGTCTTCACCCGCCTTGATGCCGGGCAGGCCGACCACGCCGAGCTTCTCATATGCCCACTGGTCGTAGATGGCGTTGCGGGCCGCGACGGGGCTCGACCGCGCCGCCGAGGCCGCCTGCTGTTGGGCGCGGGCGAAGTCGCGGGCCGCCGCATCGTTGGGCCGAGCGCCGCCCGTCATGTAGCCGCTGTAACTCGGCGTCGAGAGGAACGACGACGGCTGGTAGTTGTTGCGGTTGTAGATGCCGTAGCCGACGGGCCCGGAGAGGGTGTAGCCGAAGCTGATGCCCGGCCCTAGGCCGCTGCCCACGGAGTATTGCCGGGTCTGCATGTAGTTGAATTGCACGCCGGGAATGCGGGGCCCGGGAGTGCCGAACCCGCCGCCCACATATTGGGCCGAGGCCGGTGCCGCGTACGCGGCGAGGAATAAGACGGAGGCGCATCCCTGCAGCCCGTAGCGAATGAATTGGTTCATGGATGCCTCGTTGTGGCGAAGCCGCGAATCGCGACCACCGCCATTTTAGCCTTTCTTCGCTTCCGGTGGAAGCTTTCCCGGCGGAATCAGTTTCTTCCAGGCACGGTACGTCGCGTCGGATTCTTCCTTCGTCCCGTTCGGCTTGAAGCCGATGCTCTTGCCCTGAGGCACGAGCCGCACGAGGTGCCAGGCGGCCAGATTGCGGATCGGCGACTGCTCGTGAGCCAAATACTCGATGAGTACTTCGAAAGTCTCGGGCTGCTTCAGATCCTCCGGGTCGAACCCAAACAGAAGCTGAAGGATGGTTCGGGCCGTGGCGGGGGAGTAACCTTGTGCCGGCGAGGTGAGCACCGCGTAAAGTTTCTGATCGTTGCCGGGGCAGCGGCCGAGCCAGTGGCGAACGATGGTGATGCCGAAGTCCCACTGTTCGGCATTCCGGGCGGAGGCCAGGGCCTTGCCGAGCGGTTCGAGATCGTCGGTCGCTCCGAGTGTGACCAGCGCAATCCGCTGTTCGATGGGGTCGGCGGAATCGAGGAAGGCGTTCAGTGCCGTCGCGGCGTTCTCGGCGCGGGCCTTGCGAAATTTCTCCACGCCTGCCGCCGTCTTCTTGGCCTCGACCGAAAGCGAGGCTTCAGGGTCCGCCCAGTCGGGGAGTTTGTCGAGCTTTTGCGGTTGAGGCCGCGTTCCCGCCACGCTATCCCACTCGACCAGCGCCGGCCCCGGCGGCGCCTTTAAACCCAACGTGATCCCGCCCAAGTCCGCGGCCGCGGAACCATTTACCACCAGCATCACCAGCGACGCCACCGGCTCGGGCGGCTTGTCCGTTCCCTTCACCGCGACCTTGAATCGCGAGCCCGCCGGCCAGCGGCCGCACAGTTCCAACGCCACCCGCGTTCCCTTCCCGTCGAGCGAAATCTTCCACGACTGATCCCAGAACCGCACGCGAACGGTCGCCGTGGCCTTGAGGCTGGTCAGGTCCACGCGGCCTCGGTCGAGCGTCAGATCGAGGTCGACATCCCTTGCTTCATTCAGCGTGAACGCCGTTTCGAGAGCCGGCAACGGCGACTTGCCGTCGTAGTCCGCCAGCGACTTGACCGCGACTGCGCCGTTCTTCGATTCGAGGCTCGCACCGGGAAGCGTGACCAAGAGATCGGAGGAAAACAGATCCGCGTTTTCGGGCAGAATCTTGAACCCGGCCGTTCCAACCGGCCGCGCCGCGAACGTGGCGGCGAGCGAACGCGCCTTGGCCGCGACTTCCCGAGGCGGATCGTCCGCCTGCGACGAGGGAACGTAAAGCCCGAACGCAAGAAGGACGAGAATCACACGCATGGAACCGCTCCGCTTTGGCGGCATTTTACGCAGGAACTCCGAGACGAGCGCGCGACGTGCGAAAAAATCGGCTGCGTACGCTGGCTACTTTTTCTTGGCGGGCTTCTTGGCGGGCTTCTTGGCCGGCTTCTTCTCGACCTTCGCCGCCGGCTTCTCGCCCGTCGTCTTCTTCCCGAAGATCGAGTCGTAGCCGTCGCCGAACTTCCCGTCTTCCGACATGCCCATGCGAACGATGCTCATCCGTGTCTCCCGTTTATGGTGGTGCTGCGCTGTTCAGTCTAATTCGCGATTCGCGGTTCGTCACGTTCCCAGTGCAAAGCGATAAAGAATCTCGGCGGCGGGTTCGAGCTGGGCGAGGTCGATCCACTCGTCCTTGGTGTGGGCCTGCGCGATGTCGCCGGGGCCGAAGACGACGGCGGGGATGCCGGCGCGGGCAATCGTGGACGCATCGGTGCCGAAAGGCACGACCTGCACTTCGTGATGTCCCACGACGGAATCGATGGCCCGGCCGAGCCGCGAGACGAGTGGGCCGGACAGTCCCGGGCTCAGTGGCTGGCACGGAGTGTGCGATTCCTTCAAGGCGAAGGGGAAGTCGATTCCGGCGAAGCCCTTCAAGAATGATTCGAGATCGCGGCCGGCGTCGGACGCGGATTCGCCCGGAACGAGCCGTCGATCCACGTCAATGCGGCAGACATCCGGTACGGTGTTGGCCGAGACGCCGCCGAGGATGCGACCGACGGAGATGGTTCGCGGCCCGAGCAGCGGATCGGGCGTGCGAGCGTGCAGGTCCGCGGCATAGGCCTCGATGGCGGCGAGCAAGCGGCCCATGCGGTAGATCGCGTTCACGCCGTTCTCGGGCCGCGAACTGTGGCAGGCACGGCCCGGCGTTTCGATCACCCAGCGGACCACACCCTTGTGAGCCCGCACAATGTTCAAGAGCGTCGGCTCGGCCACGATGGCATAGTCCGCCACGAGGTCGTGCTTGACGAGTTCCTGGACGCCGAGGAAGGTGTGTTCTTCGTCCGCGGTGTAAGCGAGAATCACCCGCGCGGAACCGGCGGGCTTCTCCTGCACGAGTCGGGCGAACGCGGCGAGCATTACGGTCGCGCCGGCCTTCACGTCGCAGGCACCGCGGCCGAATAGTTTTCCCCCATCGACCTTTCCCCCGAATGGCTCGACGATCATGCCATCGACGGGCACCGTGTCCTGATGACACTCGAAGATGACGATGAACGGCGGCGGGGTCGGAGGCTCGTAAACGGTGATGAGGTTGTCGCGGCCGGGCAGTACCGTTTGGCGGCGCGGCGAACACCCGAGACCGCGGAGGCGTGCTTCCAGGTACGCGGTCACGCGCGGTTCGAACAGGATGTCCGCGGGCAGGTCCGTGCGGCCCATCGGATTCACCGAGGGAATCCGCACGAGGTCGGCGAGCGTTTGGGTCAGGTCGATGGCCATACTCAGATTGAACGAGAAATGCCCTTCGAAGGCGAGCGGTGTTAGGCGGCGGCGCGGTAGCTGCCGGACAGTTCGCGGACCATCTCGCGATTCAGCACGGATTCCAGATCGACCAGAACTCGGGCGATCGTCGCGCCGTCCATCACGCGGTGGTCCCACGTGATCCGCATTGGGAGCATGCCGTTCGGCTCGAACAACCCGTAGTGCATGGCCGAGGTGAGAATGGGAATGAGCGAGACCAGCCCCGCGCCCTGCGACGCGATCGACGAGACGCTGAAGGTGCCGAAGTTGTGGCAGCGGCGGCGACCGAACGCGTTCAATCCCATCCACCAGACCCCTCTGCGGAATGGCCACGGCACCTTCCCTAACCCGACCGAACGCTGGAAGCAGCGGAGTTGCTCGATCGGCGTGTCACGGTGGTAGCGCACCATCGCGTCCATTTCTTCGAGCGAGCGATTCTCGGGGCTGCGGATGAGGCAGAAGAGTACGACGTCTTCGTCGGCGAGTCGCCGTTCGATGTTTAGGGCCGCGATGCTGTGCGGATGTTCGTAGAGGTGGGCCCAGGGGAACTTGAGGTACGACCGCCGCAGTTCTGGGTAATCGCGTCCGACGATCGCATAGGCCTTGCTGAAGAGGACGGTCCAACTCGAACGAAGCGGCGCGGCCGTACGGGCGGCGATGAGGGCGCTCAGGTCCATGCGGCGTTCCGCCGTCACGGCCGGAACTTGCTGGCTGAAGTGCATTAGGTCCGCGACGGTGCGGCGATAAGGCGATAAGGGCAGCATTCGGCCGATCGGCTTCGACATGGCTTCTCCAGGGCAGAACCTAAACTCAATCGGCGATTTTCACAATGGGTCTTTAGCAAGGAGTGGGAACGGAGCGAAGCTTTCCAAACAATTGTCTGGACAACTATTGTCGAGAGGAGTATGATTCCCGCATGGCCGCGACCCCGACCAAACCGCAGAAGGCGACGCGGCGATTCGATTCGCCCCAGCAGGAGGCGTACCTCGCGCTCTGGCGAACCTACGATCGCCTGCGGATGTTCGAAGACGAACTCTTCGCGAGGTTCAACCTCACGGCGCAACAGTACAACGCGTTGCGGTTGCTGCGGGCCGAGCATCCCGAGCCGCTTCCCACGCTCGTGCTCGCCGAGCGTCTCGTGTCGCGGGCTCCGGACATCACGAGGTTGGTGGACAAGTTGGAAGAGCGTCGCCTGATCACGCGGACGCGCCCGCCGGAGAATCGCCGATCCGTGCTGGTGGCCATCACCGAGGCCGGTATTTCACTCATCGACGAAATTGCCGGGCCGTTGCGTGCCTGCCATGCGAAGCAACTCGGGCACGTGCCGGCGACGGATCTCGTGAAATTGATTGCACTGTTGAAGGCGGCCCGAGCGCCGCACGAAACGGATGAAAGTGTGTGGCGCTGATATAGCCCGCCGTTTACGGCGGGATTCGAGACCCGCCGTGAACGGCGGGCTAAATGGGAGATCGATGTGAATCCCGACATCATCGTCATCGGCGGCGGCCCTTCGGGCAGCACCGTCGCCACGATCCTCGCCCAGAAGGGCTACTCGGTCGAACTGTTCGAGCGCGAACACTTCCCGCGATTCCACATCGGCGAATCGATGATCCCCAACACGTACTTCGCGCTCGAGCGCACCGGCCTGCTGAACAAAATGAAAGGCAGCCACTTCATCAAGAAGCACAGCGTGCAGTTCATCAACCAGAAGGGTCGGCTCAGCGAACCGTTCTACTTCGAGGACAACAAGCCGCACGAATCGAGCCAGACCTGGCAGGTGCGGCGCAGCGAGTTCGACAAGCTGTCGCTCGATCATGCCCGCGACAACGGCGTGAAGGTGAGCGAAGGGGCCCGCGTGATCGAGGTGCTGTTCGAAGGCACTCGTGCGGTCGGCATTCGCGTGAAGCCCGAGGACGGCCCCGAACGCGAAGTGCGGGCGAAAGTCGTGATCGACGCCAGCGGCCAGAGCGCGCTCATCATCGATCGATTCGGGTTGCGCGACTGGGATCCGCAGTTGAAGAAGGCTGCGTTGTGGACTTATTGGAAGGGCGCTCGCCGCGACACGGGCCGCGATGAAGGCGCGACGCTCGTCATTCAGACCGAAGGCAAGAAGGGCTGGTTCTGGTACATCCCGCTGCACGACGACGTGATCAGCGTCGGCGTCGTGGCCGATGCGAATTACCTGCTCAAGGACCGCGACAACAAGGACCCCGAGGCGATCTACTTCGAGGAAGTGGCGAAGGCTCCGGGCCTGCAACCGCTCATCGCCAACGCGACCCGCTCGGACATTTTTCGCATTCAGAAGGAGTACACCTACCGCGCGAAGAAGGTGGCCGGCGACGGCTGGTGCCTCGTCGGCGACGCCTTCGGCTTCCTCGATCCTCTCTACTCCTCGGGCCTCTTGCTCGCCATGACCTCGGCTTCCATGGCTGCTGATGCGATCGACGAAGCGATCATTAAGGGCGACACGTCCGAGGCTCAGTTGCGCTCGTGGGAAGTGCCCTTCCTCCAGGGCATGGACCGCATTCGCCGGCTCGTCTGCGAGTTCTACGACGGCCTGAGTTTCGGCCGATTCGTGAAGAAGCATCCGCACTTGAAGGGTCTCGTGACCGACGTGCTGATCGGCGACGTGTTTAAGGACGAGGTCGACGTACTCTGGCCGCTGATGGATGAACTTCGCGCGGAGCAGAACCTCCCGGCCTACCAGGCGGTCTGAAGAAACTTGAACCACAGAGACACAGAGGCACAGAGCAGAAAAGAACGAAAGAAGATTGCCTTGAAACGCCCCCTGTGGGTGTACTCCAGTGGAGTTTGGCACATGGGAGGGCGAGGCTCCTGCCGAGCCGTTTAGACATGGAAGGCGTGACCGCAGCTCGGCAGGAACCTCGCCCCAGTCGTTTAAACGTCTTCGAGAGTTCTGCCCCGCAGGCGAAACACGGCTTTTCGCCGCGGATGCGGCGTCCGATGGTAGCCAGGGGTGAAGTGAGGCTTTGCGAACGAAGCCCCTGGAACACGGCAATTATAACCGGATTGTCGATCGAGCCCCGGAGGGGCGATCGCAACTACCCGCCGCCCCTCCGGGGCTCAAGGGTCTCACGAAATGTTCCAGGGGTTCCGCTTCGCTCCACCCCTGGCTACTATCGGACGCCGCATCCGCGGCGACAGAGCTTACTGTAATCCATGCTGTTAGAACCACAGTTGCATGCCATCGGAAGACGTTTAAACGACTGGCCTCGCCCTCCCAATGATAGTTTGTGAGATCGATGAGCATCGCTGTAGCCGAGCCCGTTCGAACCGTTTGCCGGTCCAGTTGGCCGGCTGCGGTCGCCTATGTCCTCATGCTCGTAGCGGCCGTGGGGCTGTTCATCCTCATCCGGCACTTCGGCGAAACGCTCCTCGCGCCAGAAGCACCAGCCGGTGCCATCTCGGTCGCTTCCCCGAAGTCCGGTCAGGTCGATGTCATGGCCCACGTGCTTGCCACACTCGCGGCCGTGGTGGGAAGTGGTTTTCTGCTCGGTCGGGCGTTTCGTTTCTTCGGGCAGCCGCCGGTGATCGGTGAAGTCGTGGCCGGGATTCTGCTCGGTCCATCGCTGTTGGGTGCGATCTCGCCGGAGGCCATGCATTGGCTCATTCCCAGTGTCGATGCCGATCCGAAGGGTCAGGTGCTCTCCGCACTCAAGGCCATCGCCCAGCTCGGTGTCGTGCTCTACATGTTCCTCGTCGGGCTCGAACTGAACGGAGCAAAGCTCCGGCACCAAGCCCATGCGACCGTGGCAATCTCGCACGCCAGCATCGTCGCGCCGTTCGTTCTTGGGGCCGCGCTGGCTCTGTGGCTTTATCCGATCCTATCGCACCAGGGCGTTCCCTTCACGAGCTTCGCGCTGTTCATGGGCGTGGCGCTCTCCGTGACGGCGTTCCCCGTTCTCGCGCGAATCCTGGCCGACCGCGGGCTCGATAAAACCGAGACCGGTGTGATCGCGCTCGGGTGTGCCGCCGCGGACGACGTCACGGCGTGGTGCCTGCTCGCATTCGTGGTCGGCGTGGCTCAGGCCCAAGTTGGGGAAGCGGCCCTCGTCGCGCTTGCGGCACTCGCCTTCATCCTGGGAATGTTCTTCGTCGTGCGGCCGTTCGTGGGAAGGGTCTGTCGGTGGATGGACAGCGCGAAGACGCAAGCGGCGCTTCCGCCCGCTGCGATCCCCATCGCGTTGGTCGCAGTGCTGCTCTCCGCGCTTGCCACCGAGGCCATCGGCGTGCATGCCGTATTCGGTGCGTTCCTACTCGGCGCAGTGATCCCCCACGACTCGCGACTCGCCCGCGAGTTCACCCACAAACTCAAGGACGTGGTCACCGTGCTGCTTCTGCCCGCGTTCTTCGCGCTCACCGGATTGCGAACGGAAATCGGGCTCGTCTCGGGATGGGATAGCTGGCTCATCTGCGCCGCGATCATCGTCGCGGCGACGCTCGGGAAGTTCGGCGGCACCTTCCTGGCCGCTCGCATGGCTGGGAAAGACGCGCGTTCGGCCGCAGCCCTCGGCGCGATGATGAACACGCGCGGACTCATGGGCCTCATCGTCCTCGACATCGGCCTGAACATGGGCGTCATTTCGCCCAAGCTCTTCGCCATGATGGTCGTAATGGCCCTCGTCACCACCGTGGCCACGTCGCCCATCCTGAGCCTGTTGCGAGTTCACACACCGAAGTCTCCGCGCTGATGCAAGTCAGTCGTCGTGGCCGCTCGCCCGCCGACCTTGTTTCTTTTCCGATTGCTTGCGCTTATCCGCGACGCGGCGTTTCTTCGCACCCTTGCTCACTTTCGTCTTCTTGCGCACGGTCGGCGCGACGAGTGCGGCGCGAATCATCTCGACGAGTTTCTCCTCGCACGCTTGTCGATTGCGTTCCTGATCGCGGAACGCCTGCGACGTGAGGAGCAGATCGCCTTCGGTCGTGAAGCGACTGGGGAACCGCGCTTTCATGCGTTCCCAGGCGGCGAGCGGGATCGGAACCACCGTAACGGCCGCCCTCCAGCGCAGCACCGCTTTTGAAGAAACTTTGTTCACGTTTTGGCCGCCGGGCCCGCCGGACCGCGCGTAGCTCCACTCGATCTCCTCCTCCGGAATCGCAAGCTGTTCGTCGATGGGAATCATGCCGGCTCCTTTCCCGCGTCTGGTGGAGTAGCTTACGGTTCGGGTTGACCGTGCGGAGGCAATTCGCGACCATTGTTCCATGCTTTTCGAGTCCGCAAACGTGCGCGTTGCCTTCGAGTTCGGCACCGCCACGCTCTGGCTGGGGTTCCCGGGATCGCCCGTGAATGCGCTCGATGCCGCACGGCTGCGGGAACTCGATGCGGCGCTGGCGGCCATCGAGCGAAACGTCTTCGTCGACATCGTCGTGATTCGCAGTGGCAAGCCCGCCGGCTTTTGTGCGGGCATTCGTTCGGAGGCACTCGCAAGCCTCGCGACTGGCGCGGATCGCGCCGCGTTCTCATGGCTCGGGCAAAGCGTCTTCGCGCGGCTCGGATCGCTCCGCGCCACCACCGTAGCATACCTCGAGGGCCCGTGCCTCGGGGCCGGTCTGGAATTGGCTCTCGCTTGCGATTATCGGCTGTGTTGTACCACGATCGCGACGCATCTGGGATTCCCGGATCGCGTGCCGACGTGCTTCGGAGGCGGGCCTCGGCTGCGTGAACGTCTGGGCCATCGGCTCGCCAAAACCGTACTCGAATCGGGCCGCACCTTCTCGGGTCGAGAAGCGCGGAAGCTGGGATTCGTCGATCGCGCGTTTTGCGAACGGCGAGCCAAGATCGAACTGCGGACCTTCCTGGACGAACTCGAACGGGGTGCCGCGAGTCCGAGGCGTTCTCGCGAACTGAGCGGTCTGGCCAACGAGCGGCAGGCCTTCGCCCAGAGCCACTTCCGACTTCGCGACTCGTTGGAGCATTGCGAAACGATCCACGTCGAGAGCCTTTCCGGAATCGCACGGGCACTCGCCCGCGGGTTCCTCACGCCGTTAGAAGCCGAGCAGGCTCGCGAGCGCCTCAAGTTAGACGAGGGCAAGCGCGAAGTCGGCGGCACGATTCCCGCGCTCGAACTCGTCTCCGCGTGACTACCATATCGTCATGCCGAAGAAAGCCGTTCCTAAGTTCCCGACTGCGAAGCAGCGTATCGCACCCATTCTCGCGGAGTTGGCTCGGCTCTATCCGAACGCCGAGTGCGCCCTCGTTCACGCGAACCCGCTCCAACTTCTCGTGGCCACGATCCTCTCGGCGCAGTGTACCGACAAGCGCGTGAACCTGGTCACGCCGGCACTCTTCGCGCGGTACCCCACCGCGACCGACTTCGCGAATTCGCATCTGCCCGAACTCGAAGGTTTGATCCGGACCACCGGCTTCTTCCACAACAAAGCGAAGAACATCAAAGGCTGCTGCATCGCGATTGTGGAGCAGCACGGCGGCGAAGTGCCCCGCACGCTCGATGAACTCGTGGCGCTTCCCGGCGTCGGTCGCAAGACCGCGAACGTCGTGCTCGGCAACGCCTTCGACACGCCGGGCATCACGGTCGATACGCACGTCGGCAGGCTCGCTCGCCGGCTCGGGTTCACGCGGAACACCGACCCCGAGAAAGTCGAACTCGAATTGATGGCGTTGATACCTCCGCCACTCTGGACCATCGCGAGCCACGAACTGATTTTGCACGGGCGGCAAATCTGCGACGCTCGCAAACCTCGCTGCGAGGAGTGCCCGCTGCATTCGCTTTGTCCGAAGGTGGGCGCGGTGCCGAAGCGAATAGTGCCGTAGTCGCGAGATGTGCTTTGAGAAATGCACAATACCTTCAAAGGCGTTCTCCTTCACTTCTCATCGGCACCCGGCTACACTTCCCTCGACCCATCGCCTTTCCGTTCCACTCGCGGAGTCGCGTCATGATTCACGTTTCGAGTCGCCGGCTGTTCCTCGCGTCGGCGGCACTGCCGCTCTTCACGGTACGTGGGGCGTTCGCCAACCTGCTCGACGACCTCACCAAAACGCCGGCCCAGACCGAGGGGCCGTTCTACCCGAACAAGCTGCCGCTCGACACCGACAACGACCTGATCGTGATCAACGAAGGCATCACGCCGGCCGTCGGCGAGATCACGCACCTCACCGGCACGATCCTGGATGCGAAGGGGAACCCGGTCAAGAACGCGCTCGTCGAAATCTGGCAGTGCGACGCCAAGGGCGTCTACCTCCACACGGCGGATAGCGGCGACAAGCAGGACAAGCAGGACAAGAACTTCCAGGGCTTCGGCCGCTTCCTCACCGGGTCGACCGGCGAATACTACTTCCGCACGATCAAGCCGGTACTCTACCCGCAGCGGCCGGCCCCGCACATTCACGTGAAGGTGAAGCTCGGCAAGAAGGAACTGCTCTGCACGCAGTGCTACATCAAGGGCTTCCCCGGCAACGAGAAGGACTTCGTCTGGAAGGCCGTGAAGGACGAGAAACAGCGCGACTCGGTGACCATCGACTTCGCGAAGATCAAGGGCTCGAAGATCGGCGAGTTGGCGGCGACGTTCAACGTGGTCCTCGGCACGACGCCGGAGGCGAGGTGATTCTCACGTTCGGCGAAACTGCTTGTCGAGTTCGGTACGGCTGAAGAGCAAGGACGTGGGCCGGCCGTGCGGGCAGTGGTGCGAGTCTTCCGCCATCGACCGCAGGTGCAAGAGGTACGCGATTTCTTCTTTCGTGAGTGGGTCGCCGGCCTTCACGGCGGCCTTGCACGCCATCGTCGCGGTCAGGTTGTGCAGCAGAGCTTCTCGCGTCGGCGGTCTCTCCTTCGACAGCAAAAAATCGACGACGCCCTGGAAGATCTCGTGCGGGGCCCGACGACCCAGGAGCGTCGGGTAGCTCGACAGCAGCACCGTGTTGCCTCCGAAGTCCGAGACTTCGAGCCCGAGTTGTTGAAGCGCATCCGCAGCTTCGAGCACGAGGGCCGCCTGCTCCGCCGGCAACTCGATCGGCTCGGGAATCAGCAACCGCTGCACTTCCAACTTCCCATCCCGCACCCGCCTCCGAAGTTGCTCGAAGAGGATGCGTTCGTGCAAGGCATGCTGATCGATCACGAGCATGCCGTCGCGGGTTTCGAGAACCAGGTACGAGTCGTGAAGCTGAATCGCGGTACTCGGATCGGGCTCTTGGGCGAGGGGGCGAATCGGAGCTTCGGGCGGCAGCACGGGCTCGGGTTCCACCGGCGGCGCAAACGGCAATCGCGCTTGAACCGGAGGCGGAGGCGAAAGCGCGAACGGAGGCTCCGGAAGCCGCAGATTCTCGAAGGGCAATCGCTCCTGAACTGGCGGCGAAGGCGAGAGCGTGAACCCTCGCAACTCTTCGGGTTCCGAGCTTCGCTCGCCGACTTCCTGACCCAACGGCATCGTCAGCGTCGGGATCAAGTTCTCGCGCAGCAGTCGCCCTTTCACCGTCGCCCGCACCAGCGAATAGATCAGTGAGTTCTCCTGAAATCGCACCTCGGATTTGGTCGGGTGAACGTTCACATCCACTTGGTCCGGCGGCACGGTCAGGAAGAGAAAGCCGATGGCGTAGCGGCCGGTCATGAGCAACCCGCGGTAGGAATCTTGCAGCGAGTACGCCAAGCTCCGGTCGCGGAACCACCGGCCGTTCACGAACAGATATTGCAGCTTGGCGTTACCGCGATCGCACTTCGGGTCCGCGATGAAGCCGGTGAGTCGCAGCGGGCCGGGGCCGGAGTCGATTTCATAAAGCGAGTCGCGAACGTTCTTGGTGAAGAAGAGCGCAATGCGATCGAGCAGGCTCGCGGTAGCCGGGATTTCATAAACGAGCTTGCCGTTGTGCCGCAGGACGAGGTGCAGGTGCGGGTTGGCCAGCGCTAGCCGGGTGACGGTTTCGCAAACGTGCCCGAACTCGGTGGCTTGGCTCTTGAGGAACTTCTTGCGAACGGGCACGTTGTAGAAGAGGTGCCGCACTTCGAGCCGCGTGCCGGGCGACCCATTCCAAGGCCGAACGGGCGACAGTTCGCCATCGTCGATGCGAATCTCGGCCCCGGCATCGAGATCGTGCGGTCGCGATTGCAGCGTCACTTTCGCAATGCCAGCGATGGATGAAAGCGCTTCGCCGCGGAAGCCCAGGGTGCCGATGCGGAAGAGGTCGTCCGCGTTTTTTAACTTGCTGGTGGCGTGCGAGGCGAAGGCGAGGTGCAGGTCTTCGGGGACGATGCCGCAGCCGTCGTCGACGATGCGGATGAGTTCGGTGCCGCCGGCTTCGAGCTCGATGTCGATGCGGGTGCTGCCCGCGTCCACGGAGTTTTCGAGGAGCTCTTTAACGACGGACGCGGGCCGCTCGATGACCTCGCCGGCGGCGATCTTCGCAACGACGCCGGGAGGAAGCTGAAGGATGCGCGGCATGGAGCTAGTCTATGGTCTCGCCGAGGTGTTCGCTCAGCTTCGCGCGGAGGCGAGCTTCCACGTCCTGAGGGATCCCGCAGCGCGGCAGCTTCCGCACGATCCGAACCGTGTGCGTGTACGATTCCACGTAGTGCGTGCAATCCCGGCAGATCACCAGGTGGGCTTCGAACGACTCGCGAACTTCGATCGCGAGTTCGCCTTCGTGGTGGTCGTAGAGCAATTGCAGCAGTTCTTCGCAGGTCAGGTTCACGTGGCGATCCCTCCCTCGAAGTGCGGGGCCAGCGAATCGCGCATCCGCAATCGGGCGCGATGCAGGCGGCTCTTCACCGCCGGAACCGAGAGCCCGAGCATGCCCGCGATTTCGTCGTTGGGCAACCCCTCGACATCCGCCAAGACGTAGACGTCGCGAAAGGGGCCGGGCAGTTCCCCAATTGCCTTCTCGATCACGGCACTCTGCTCGGCTTCGAGTACGGGTTCGTCCGGCCCCACGTTCCAACGCTTCACCGGCGAATGAACCGGAGCCACTTCGAGCAAACTGTCCGGCACCTCGGACGTTTCGTGCTTCTGGCGGTTGGATCGCTTCTGGCGGAAGGCGAGGGCCGCGTTCACGGTCACGCGGTGCAGCCAAGTGGACAGTTGCGAATCCCCGCGGAAGGTGTCGATCTTGCGGATGACTTGAAGGAGCACGTCTTGAGTGACATCCTCGGCGTCGGCGTCGTTACCGAGCATGCGCCGAGCGATGTTGTAGATCCGCGGCGCGTGCTCGCGGAACACTAGCTCGGCAGTTACGGGTTCAATCTGGGTCATCGCTTGCTCGCGCGGTACTGGGCGCATTATACCAATCGGGAAGAGACTACCGAGGAACGTTTCATGCCAATTCGCGCCGCTCTGTTCGATTTCGATGGAACGCTCGCCGATAGTTTCGCCGCCATCACGGCGAGTACGAATCACGTGCGCTCCACGTTTGGCTTGCCAGCGCTGCACGAAGCAACCGTTCGCGAGCACGTCGGCTTCGGCCTTCCGCAACTCATGGTGGAACTGGTTCCCGGCCACGATCCGCACGAAGCCGTCGAACGCTACCGCGAACACCACGCCTCCGTGATGTTCGCGGGAACCAAGTTGATGCCGGGCGTCGAGGCCACGTTGCGAGAACTGGACCGCCGCGGTCTGAAACTCGCCGTGTGCAGCAACAAGCAGGTGAGTTTCACGAAGCAGTTGGTCGAGTCGTTCGGGTTGAGCCCGATGATGCTGGCGGTGCTGGGGCCGGACGACGTTCAGGGTCGGGCGAAGCCGGACCCCGCGATGGTAATCGAGGCACTTCGGCTTCTCGGCGTTTCTCGCGAAGAGAGCGTCTATGTCGGGGACATGGCCATCGACGTTCACACGGCGCGGGCCGCGGACATGATCGTGTGGTTGGTGCACGGCGGAGCCGCAGGAAAAGAGTCCGCCGAAGCGACGGGGCCGGACCGCGTGCTGAAAGACTTCGCGGAACTGCTGGACTTGCTGCCCGGAGTCGCGTGAGCGAAGACTTCACGGACTCTTGTGAGTCGCGAGAAGTCGTCGAATCTCCGGCATCAATTTCGATGGAACAGTCACGACCGTTTGCTCCTCCCCATCGGCTGCGGAGGCTTCATCGGCCGCGACCCATTCGTCGTCGCTCCGAGCATCGAGTTCCTCAATGAGTTTTTGAACCCGCGACTCGTCCCAGCCCGGCGGAAATTTCTGTTCGTTCATTGCTTGCGTCTCCTTTTTCGCTTGTGGTAAGCCTGGAGCGCCTTGCCCGCAAGCGGGTAAGCCGTCACCACGAAAATCCCATCCCCATCCTCATCGGGTACAAAGACTACTCGGAGAAAGCGCCCGGATTCTGTTTGTCCTATCGCCTGCCGTGAGCCATTTGTTCCTGGACCTTCCTCGCCGGGATGGGCCAGGATTCATTCGACCTCCGCTTCCCTCACACCGTGATCGTAGATGTGGGGTAAGCCTGTAGTCGGCGAACGATGGTAACGAAGATCCATGCGCTGCCCCTGGGCGAGAACGCTACGATTAGCTTACCACGCCCCCTCCGAAAATACCGCAGCCTCTTATCACTTCGCCAGGCTGACGCAGATCACCTCGGTATCGTTGCGAATGAAGACGCACTTGTTCGCGAACGCGGGAGGCACCCAGACCACCTTGCGGCCGGCCATCGTGTTCGTCGGATCGATCACGTGCGTGCGGTCGAGTTCCTCGTAGCCTTTCGGCGAGAGCTTCGCGATGATCAAATCGCCCTGCTCGTTGAAGAGAAAGTAACGGCCTTCGTGCGGCGTGAGAAATGCGTTGGACCAGCGTTCGCCCTGACCCGGCGTCTCCTCGGCGGCGACCTTCTCCGGAGTGAGTTTCCCGCGCGTGGCCTGCATCGACTCCCACACTCGCTTGCCCGTTTTCGCCTCCAGGCAGCGGAGTTGGCCGTAGCTGCAGACGCCGTAGACGTAGTCGCCATCGACAACGGGCGTCGGCATGATCGAACTCAGGTCGGTCGTCTGGCCCGCCTGTTCGCCCTTGGCCTGGCTCTTCCACACCACCTCGGCCTTGTCCGCGCTCACCTTCAAGAACAGCGAGCCGTTGTAGAACGAGGTGATGAACAGGCCGTCGTCGCCGACCTTGCGAGGCGTCGGTGCGGTGAGGGCGAACTTCACGTCGAAGTCGGTGCGCCAGATTCGCTTGCCGGTCTCGGGGTCGAGGCCGACGACGGCGCGGGTATGCCAGACGATCAACTGGCGCTTGCCGCCGAACTCGTAGATCATCGGCGGGCAGTAGCCGAAATCGCCGGCGCAGCTCTGCGAAGCCCACAGTTCCTTGCCGGTCTTCTTGTCGAAGGCCATCGCGAGGCGATCGTTGGAACCCCCCGCGAGGCAGATGAGTTTGTCGCCGTCGATGAGCGGATGCGACGAGAAGCCCCAGATGGGTATCTGCGCTTCGTAATCCTTGGGGAAGTTCTTCGACCAGACGAGCTTGCCGCCAGCGACCTCGTGGCAGCGAAGATCGCCCATCGCGCCCATGGTGTAAACGCGGTCGCCATCGACGGTGGGCATCACCCGCGGCCCGCCGGGATACGAGATCGTGTACGTCACGGGGAAGTCGACGACCCACGCTTCCTTGCCCGTGGTGGCGTCGCGGCACGAGAGGCGTTCCTTCCCCACGGTGCGGCTCTTGCTGAAGCCACCCGAGGGGAGTTTCTCACCTTCGTTGGGAACGAACTCGGAGAGGAACAGTTTGCCGTTGGCGACGGTGGGGCTGGAGTATCCCGCGCCGCACGGCTGCCGCCAAAGCACCTTCGGCCCGCCGGCCGGGAATTTGTCCACGATGCCGGTTTCGCGCCAGACGCCATCGCGCTTCGCGCCGAGCCACTGAGGCCAATCTTCGGCCTGCGCGGTGCCGAGCAATAACACGCCGGTGATCAGTGCCAAAATCAATCGCATCGCGGAGTCTCGTGATGAGCGGGAACGAATTCGCTTCCAGGAATTGTACGCAGATCAGGCCTTCGCGCGAACACCACGGGCCTTCGCTTCGCGCGTCCGCTCCTCGTTCCCCACAACCGTGAGGGAACCCGCGGCCGCCATGCCCGTGGGATACGACGGCGCGAGCGAATGCGGATACGCCTCGACCCGGCGATGCGCCAACATGCAGTGCCCGGTGCGCCGTTCGCGTTCGGCCCGAACCGCGGCCACATCCACGGGGCCGACCACGATCTTCTCCCCGGGGCCGGGGTCCGCCTGCGTAAGAATGCGACCGTCGTGATCGACGATCATGCTGCCGCCGGGCCACGTGAACGGCGGGTAGTGCTTCGCGCCGGCCCCCTGATTCGCGGCCACCACGCATGCCACATTCTCCAGCGCCCGGCAGCGATTCACCACCGTCCACCAATCCATCGGTGCGGTCGCGCCCCACGGGTCCATGTACGCCGAGACGCGGATGAGTACCTCGGCTCCTTGAAGTGCGAGTTCGCGAATCGCCTCGGGAAAGAGCCAGTCGT
This sequence comes from Gemmataceae bacterium, assembly GCA_043733485.1. Lineage (GTDB taxonomy): Bacteria > Planctomycetota > Planctomycetia > Gemmatales > Gemmataceae > Urbifossiella. The sequence goes on along the minus strand of JAYTGN010000057.1, from coordinate 23,932 downwards.
AGCAGATGGCACAGCCGAGCACGCCGATCTCGGTCTCGGCAACGGGGAACATCGGCTCCGAGTAGCCGGGGATGTCGTGCGGGCTGGCGTGAACTTCCCACGGCAGCCACGGATGCACCTTGCGGTACTTGTACAGCAACCCGTCCGGGCCGATGAGGCACGTGGTGTTGAACACGACGCCGAGGTACTTCGCGTCCACTTCGAGGAAGCTGCCGGTTTGAACGTAGACGCCGAGTTCCTTGCACTTTTTCGCATAGCGGTCGGTCTGGTCGTTGGGCAGCGCGACGGCGAGTTTGTCGCGGAGTTCCTCGACCGTTTCGAAGATGGGCGCGGTGTGGGCGAACTCGGGGAAGACGCAAAGTTTGACATCGCCGAAGGGCCGGTAGCCGATGACGGCGCGATCGATCATGCCGAGCATGTGGCCGACGCGGTCCGGGATTTCGGCGCGGGTGGCCGGGTTCGGAAAGTCCGTCTGGCAAGCCGCGGCAAGGTAGCGAAGCATGGACTCACATCCGGAACGAACGACGGGCGAAATGAGGCAATCATCTTACCGAAGACTTGCATGTACATCTGTATCGCAATCGTTCTTCCTCCTGGCAGGCGGGAACCGCCCGCACGCTTCGCGAACTAGCCCAACGATGAGGATCGTGAGAAATCAAGTCTGCGACCCACCTTCAGACTGAAACCACTCGCCGCCAAACCGCTGCTGTCCGCACTCCGGGCAACTCACGACAAGGAAGAGTATCTTGCACTTGGGGCAAACCTGCAACGGATCGAAGACATCCGTGGTCACCTTGCACTGTGGGCAACTCCAGAATGCCCCGATGGGTGGATGACTTCGGCAGCCGGGGCACGTGTATTCCCGTCGACGGGTTGCGCGATCGAGAGGAGCGAGCTTGCGGGCCGCCCGGATGCCGCTCACTGCTCCGTAGCAGATGAACGCGGCCGTGATGGCGGGCCACCACTTGGCGTAAAGTGCCGCGAGCGCGAAGAGCACGATCCCACAGACGAGCCCAAAGACGCTCGCAATCATCAGACCCCGCGACCGGCCGAAGCACTTCCAAAGGATCGCGAACAGGATTTGGCCGCCATCGAGTGGGAAAGCGGGCAACGCATTGAACACCAACATCACCAGATTGAAGACCGCCCATTCCCGCATCAAGAGAAAAAAGTCCCGGTTCGTTCCCACGTTTCCGACGGGCACAGTTGCCCAGGCCAAACCGATCAGGATCGGCGCGAGAATCACATTGACAAGCGGTCCGGCGACGATCGTCCACAGATAGGCACCTGGCCGCGGCGGCGGTGCGACGAAGGCCAGCCCACCCAATGGCCACAATACGATTCGATCCGCAGATCCGCGGACGCTCCGGCACGCGAACACATGGCCGAATTCGTGGAGCAACACGAGGACGAACCCACCCGCGTATGCCGCCACGTCCCAAGCGAACGAAGAGTAAAGTACCGGCCGGTCGCGGATCAGAATGAACGCGACCAGAAACCACGACCAGTGAACGTAGACATCCGTTCCCGCAAAGCGAAAGAGCTTGAAAGATCCCTTCGAGGGCCTCGGGGAAGCTCCGCCGGCAACCGGCAACTGCACGACCTGTGTCGGTGGTTGCGGCGATTGCGGCGCGGCCGTTTGCGGCAACGGGTTCAAGCGAAGGATGAAGTCGCCGGGTCGTTCGCCGTTGTTCCAGTCGATCAGGCCGCCATCGTCCCGACCATCCGCTCCGACAGAATAGACCACCGGTTCGCCGGCCACCCAGGCCATCCGGATCGGACCATCGCCGAATGGGTCAGTCGGCACGACATCCAGCCCCGCGGCCCGAACGACAACTTGAAGGTCCGTCGGCGGACTCGACTCCGTCAATTGCCAGCGGCGAACGGCGACCAGGCAGCGGACCAACCGCAACCCGGCCACGGGACGCGCAAAGATCAGCGGGAATTTGGCGCGAGATGCTCCCGGGAGATTCAGGTAGAACCCTTCTGCCTTGGGGAAATTGGCGACCTGATCCTGGTACGGCCGACGTGAGACGGCGATCAGCTTCCGATAATACTCGACAACCTGCCGGACTTCCCGCTGGAAATCCTCCCGCCCCATCCGGTCGAGTTCCGCGTCGATCTCTTCCGCAGTTCGCTCGATGTTGTCGGCCGAATTCATTGCGGTGAACATCTTCCCGCACTGGACCATGAACTCACCGAAGGTGTTGATCTCACCCCAGGCCGCCCCCAACTTCGGGATGCCTTCGTGCGACCAGTCGCCGGTGCGATGCTCTAGGTCGCGGAGACCAGCGCGGGCGTAGACGTACTCCACGCTGTGGCCTTCCGCCAGCGGATCGGGCAAAGCCTCTCGCTCAGCACGCTCTAGGGCGCGCAGCAAGCCATCCAGATGTTCAACGCGTAAATCGGGGCGGCGGAGGATGTCCAGAACCAATTCGCGAATCTGAGATTCCAACCCGATGGCGACCAACTGACACATCAGCGAGGCCCGCGCCTTGAGATCTCGGGCAAGACGAAAGACGATTTCCAGAGTCGCAATTGGCCGGCCGAACTCGCCGCGAAACAACTCGCGATCATTTCGCATGCGAGCGATCGTTACGACTTGTCGAGCTGCCATTGCATGAGGCACCTGAGCGGACGCCGTAGGGCCGAGCTCGAACGAACACTTGGGCCGTTCTTGTGCCCTCTGTAGTTTCTGGAAGCCCAAATCGTAGGTGCCGAGCACGCGCTCTTGAGTCTCCGCGTTCACCCAGAGAGCAGCTCGGCCGGAGGCCGAATCGAGAATCTGCGCGAGTGCTTCCTGGCGACGCAGGCCTCGCTCGTGGACGGCGGCTCGCCGTTTCTCTGGGAAGCACACGGACATTCCCGAATCGAACTCGGCCAGAGCGTCGAGATAAAGTGGTGCGGCATTCTCGCTCGGAGGCACGGGCGAGAAGAATGCCGCGAGGTCGTAGGGTTGGTTGGGCTCCGCAGCCAGATCGACCGGCGGCCAGTGAACGGCGTCGGGAAGTGCCAGGACCGGAAGTACTTCCATCGGACACCGCTTCTTGATCCGAGTCGCCAGCGAAGTGTATCAAGAGCCGCTAACGCTAACCGGTACGCGCCCGCCTCGGCCGCTGCGCGAACGCCATGTTTCTCGCCATCGGCGGGTCGTCGGGATCGGCCGCGACCGCGAAGGGCGAGCAAGGTAGGAGGGGATGAGGTTGCGAGAACGAGCTATCGGGTGATTCGGTGGAAGGCTTCCACAGAATTCGCCATTCGTCGCACCCGGAACAGACCTGAGGTAGCGTGAAACGCTACGAATGGAGAAGAGGGGAATCGAACCCCTGACCTCCTGCTTGCAAAGCAGGCGCTCTACCAGTTGAGCTACTTCCCCGCTTGCATGCATCCGACTCACCCGGCCCCTGACGGGGCTCGGCTCGCCAACTCTCAGTGCGCGTACTTGGATTCGAACCAAGGACCTCAGCTTTATCAGAGCTGCGCTCTAGCCAACTGAGCTATACGCGCGAAGCCAATCCCTTCAAACACAAAAGCCAAACCGAATCCGGTTTGGCTCTCACGGAACACCCGGTTCCCGGTGAGAGCTACCCCGCTGCGATAATAATCCGGGTCGCGATCATCGGCCACCGTGAAGAAGGGTTACAGTGAGAGATTATAAGTGAGTTGCCGCTGGTGTCAACTCTGCTCGTGGAATTTGGACGAACCCGCTGGCGATCGGGTTCGCGCGACGCCACGGAATCCCTATTCTAACCGGCATCATGCCCGCAACTTTCGCTTCTCCCGGTCGGCAGCTCCGCGACGCCTGGAACGCCGGGCCGATCGCATTGCCGGGCGTCTTCAATCCGCTCGTCGCCAAAATGGCCGAGCGGATCGGCTTCCGCGCCGTCTACCTTTCCGGCGGAGCGTTGTCTGCCGGCAACGGCATCCCGGACATCGGGCTGCTCACGCTCACCGAGTTCGTCTATCACGCCCAACTCACCGCACAGGCCACGACCCTGCCCGTGCTCTGCGATGCCGACACCGGTTTCGGCGAATCGCTGAACGTCGAGCGAACCGTGCGGCTCTTCGAAGCGGCTGGCGTGGCCGGGATTCACCTTGAAGATCAGCAGATGCCGAAACGTTGCGGGCACCTTTCCGGGAAGTCGCTGGTGGAACCCGAGGTGATGGCCGCGAAGATTCGGGCGGCCGTGGCGGCGCGGCGCGATCCGGACTTCGTGATCCTGGCCCGCACCGATGCCCGCGGCGTTACCGGCTTCGACGACGCCGTGAAGCGTGCGAAGTTGTATCTCGCTGCAGGGGCTGACGGCATCTTCCCGGAAGCGCTCGAGACGGCCGAGGAGTTCGCCCGCTTCGCGAAGGAAGTGCCGACGACGCTGCTCGCGAACATGACCGAGTTCGGCAAAAGCCAGCTACTCGACGTGGCGACGCTCGGTTCGCTGGGATACCGGTTGGTGCTGTTTCCGCTGACGGCGTTCCGTGTGGCGATGAAGGCTGCCGAGGAAACGTTGGCGGAGGTGTTTCGCACAGGAACGCAGAAGGGTACGGTGCCGAAGATGCAGACGCGCGCGGAACTGTACGATGTCCTGGGCTACTCAGGGTATGAGGAACGGGATCGGACGTACTTTGGAGGATAACGCAAGGGATGGAACCCTGTTTTGCTGGATTTGGCCCTCGGGAAACGGTCGTCTTCACGATCTGTTCCGCCTCGATTTTGTTTGGACCGTTGTTGTTTTTCACGATACTTGCGGTGTCCTTTCGTAGACGGCGCGGCAACTGCCCACGCTCGGCTCCGAAGACTCCGCCTCGCGGCTAAGCGGTGAGGTTTTTATCATGTCCAACGCCACCTACTCTCCCGGGCTCGAAGGCGTGATCGCCGGTGAAACGGCCATCTGCACCGTCGAGGGCGGGCTCAGCTACCGAGGCTACTTCGTCGGCGACCTCGCCGAGAACTGCACCTTCGACGAAGTCGCGTACTTGCTAGTGCACGGCGAACTGCCCAGCGCGGCGGAGTTGAAAGCGTTCCAGGATCGCGTTGCCGCAGCGAGGCGAATCCCGCCGCCGTTCCGCGACCTGCTCGCCGCACTCCCCAAGTGGACCACGCCACTCGATGCACTGCGAACCGTCGTCAGCGGGCTCGCCCACTTCGACCCAGACGTGAACGACAATTCGCACGATGCGAACCTCCGTAAGGCCGAGCGGCTGCTCGCGCAGATTCCCGTCGCGATCGCGGATCAATTCGCACTCAGCCGCGGGAACACGCCGATCGCCGCTCGCCAGGATCTCGGCCACTCCGCGAACTTCCTTTACATGCTGCGCGGCACCGAACCGGGCCCGGAGGAAGTGAAGGCGATGGACGTGTCGCTGATCCTGTACGCCGAGCACGAATTCAACGCGAGCACGTTTGCGGCGCGGGTCATCGTTTCGACGCTCTCGGACCTTCATGCAGGAATCACGGGAGCAATTGGCGCGTTGAAGGGCCCGCTGCACGGCGGGGCAAACGAGAAGGTGGTCGACATTCTCTCGGCAGCGGGCGGCACGCCGGAATCGGCCGAAGTCTGGATTCGCGCGGCACTCGCCCGCAAGGAACGGATCATGGGCTTCGGCCACCGCGTCTACAAGGCCGGGGACGTGCGCGCGGGCATTCTCAAGAAGTATGCGCGGGACATGGCCGAGGCCCAGAGCCCACCGGTGGCCACCGGTGGGCTTGCGCCGCTCCTTCAGTTGGAAGCCACGGCCGACGCCATTGAGCGGATCATGGCCGCCGAGAAGAACATGTACCCGAACCTCGACTGGCCCGCGGGTCGGCTTTACCACGCGATGAAGCTCGAAATTCCGCTGTACACGCCGATCTTCGCGATGTCGCGGATCACCGGCTGGTCCGCTCACATCATCGAACAACTGGACAACAACCGGCTCATCCGCCCACGCGGTTTGTATAAGGGGCCGGAGCCGCGAGCCGTGAAGGCGCTCGCGGCGAGATGAGTGTTGAATCACGAGCCCGACGCGCAAGCAAAGGTGAGCGTTCATCCTTGTTTGCGCGTCGGGCTCGAGTCTTTTTGTGAAGGCGAGGAACGCCTGTCCCGAGAAGGAGTCTGTATCGATTGGGTGGGTGTAACCAATCTCTGTGGTGTTGATGGCGGGGTTTAGGTAAGAGGGGGCGACTCCTCGACCCGAACAGGACGTTCCATGGAACCCACGATCACGATTGAAATCCCGGCCTCCAGCGAGGCACTCGTCCGGCACCTCGTGAGCCAGTGCTCTCAGGCGGTCTTCGGCGAGGGGGACGGCGGACGCGAAGGCGGCGTTCGAACGCGGGCGTCAAGCGATTAAAGGGCCGAGCGATCGAGATTTTGCGGTTCTGCTTGCTTCCGACGCCGGGATCGGGTATTCCCCGGCGGGAATTTCGGCGGGCGTCGAGTTTCTCCTGAGGGACGCGGGAATGGCGTTGCTGGAAGTTTCCGGACTCGTGAAGTTTTTCGGCAGCCGTCAGGTCGTCAAGGGCGTTTCGTTCAACGTCAACCCCGGCGAAGTCGTCGGGCTGCTCGGGCCCAACGGTGCCGGCAAGACCACCAGCTTCCGCATGGCCACGGGCCAAATCGCGCCCAATGGCGGCACCGTTCAGTTTAACGGCGAAGACGTGACCTCGCTTCCTATGTACCAGCGGGCTCGCCGCGGCATGGGCTACCTTTCGCAGGAACCGAGCGTCTTCCGCAAACTCACGGTCGAGAAGAACCTGCTCGCGATTTTGGAAGCCTTGCCGCGCAGCCGCAGTTTGGGTCGCCGGCTCACGAGCCGCGAACGCTGGGAGCGCACCAACGAAGCGCTCACGCGGTTCAAACTCGACGGCGTGCGCAAGAGCGTCGCCGGCCGTTGCTCCGGCGGCGAAAAGCGCCGTCTCGAGATCGCCCGCTGCCTCGTCTGCGAGCCGCTCCTCATTCTCCTCGACGAACCGTTCGCGGCCGTCGATCCGATCACGACCGAAGACATTCGCTCCAACATCCGCGACCTCGCGAACCACGGCATCGGCATCCTGATCACCGACCACAACGTGCGCGAAGTCTTTCGCAGTGCCGACCGCGTGTACCTGATTCACAACGGCGAAGTGGTAACGCACGGCACGCCGCACGAACTCGTGAACGATCAGCGGGCGATCGATGCGTACCTCGGCCGCAGCTTCGAGGAAGACGGCTTCACGCGGCAGTTCGTGAGCCGTTCCGCGCCGCTGCCGACGGGTGCGACGGTGGCTCCTCGGAAGTTTCAGCCGATGCCGGCCATCACGCCACCTCCATTGGAACTGCCGCCGCCCGCACCGAGAAGTACGGCTCCTGTAAAGCACGCTGCGACAAAAGCAAGCTCGACTTCCACCGCCACGCTGGCCCCCATCACGTATTCACCGGCACCACCTTCGAGCTTCCCGACGATCACGCCGATGCCCGGGAGCGCCTTCACCGGTACAGTCGGCGGCATGTTGAGCCTGGAAATGTTGCGCCGCGATGTCGAATCGCTGCTCGACGATTCAAAAGTGAAGGCGGCGATGGTCGCGATTGTCGGCAAGGGGCCGGTGGCCATCCCGCTCTTGTTGGAAGCACTCGAACGGCGCGAGCCGCTCTTGCGCCGGCGAGCCTTTGAAGTGTTGAAGTACCTGACGAAGGAACGCGCACCGCTCGACTTCGACCCCGATGCCGCGGATGACGTCCGCCTTCGTCAGACGGCGTTCCTCCGCTCGAAACTGGAACGCGGCATCGCGTGATTCGCCATTCACACCGGCCGCGGTAGCATTCCGACGGCCGCCCGAACCAGACTCAGCGTCGCTTGCGCCTCCGCGCGGGCCTTGCGAGCCCCGGCAAGAAGTACGCCTTCCACATAATCGGGTTGCGCCGCGAGTTGCTTACGGCGTTCGCGGGCCGGGGCGAAGTACGCGTCGATCTTCGCCAAGAGCATCGTCTTCGCGTCGCCGTAGCCGAACGGCCGACCGCCTCGCGATGCGGCATCCTTCATCGGATTCCGATACAACTCCGCCAACTGCGCCTGCTCGTCGATTGTGGAGAACAGCTTGAACATGGCGAAGGCGTTGCACGTCTCGGGGTGCTTCGGCTGATCCACCGGCGTCGAGTCGGTCTTGATCCCCATCACCGCCGCCTTCAGCGGCTTCCCCTCGGCGAAGATCTCGATCGTGTTCCCATAGCTCTTGCTCATCTTGCGGCCATCGGTGCCGGGAACCTGGGCCGCTTCGCCGTGCATCTCCTTCGGTTCGGGAAAGACTTCGCCGTAGTTCTGGTTGAAGTAGCCGGCCATGTCGCGGGTCATCTCTAGGTGCTGCACTTGATCCTTGCCGACCGGCACGATGTGGGACCTCACGGCGAGAATGTCCGCGGCCATCAGCACGGGGTAGGTGAAGAGCCCGACGCTGGCCGCGATGCCGTTCTCGACTTTGTCCTTGTATGACGTGGCGCGTTCGAGCAGGCCCATTCCCGTGACCGTGGCGAGGAACCAGGCGAGTTCCGCGACTTCGGGCACGTCCGACTGCCGATAGAAGGTGGCCTTCGCGGGGTCGAGGCCGAGTGCGAGGTAATCGAGGGCGACATCGCGGACGTTGTCGGCGAGGATGTCGCGGGCCGGGCGGGCCTTCAAGGCCTTGTTCTTCGCGGCGGCACCGGCTTCCGCTTCCTCGGCTTGTTTCAGCGTGGTCAGGGCGTGGTAGTCGGCGATGAAGTAGAAGGCTTCGCCGCGGTCCTGCAGTTCGATGTGCTGCTTGATGGCCCCGAAGTAGTTGCCGAGGTGGAGTTTGCCCGAAGGCTGCACGCCGCTGAGGATGCGTTTCTGCTGGCTCATGAATTACTTTCAGGGCCCACCCATTGCCATGGGTGGGCTTTATTTTCCATTCCACTCTCGGGTAGAGTACGCCCGCTTCGCTCACCGAACAACTCACCGGGTTCCGGCATGGATGCCACACCGCCCCCATACTCGGACATGCCCGCGCCGCTCTCGAACGCGCCGATCGTCGCGGAACGCCGGTCCGAACTGCTCCTCGATGGCCTCAAGATGGCAATCGCGACGGCGGGCGAACAACGGCTCTTTCGCTTCGGCCGGCTCGCGGGGCTCTTCCCGAGTCGGGCCGGTCTCTCCGCCGAAGCCGCCGGCTTGGCACTGCGCATGGGCTTGCTCGAATCGACCCGCACCGAGCAGCGCGGCAAACTCGTCGTCGAGTGGGTCCAGGCCACCGCCAAGGCCGTGGGCTACGTTCACGAGCACGATTCGCCCAAGTCCGTGCTGCGCGAACTGAAAGAAGTTTTGCAGGCGACGCGGGATGGCGTGCCGCAGTGGATGCACGACGCGAAGGCGGAACTCGCGGACATTTCGTTCCGCTTCGACGCGCGAGCCACGGCCATGTTGAAGCGGCTCGACGACGTGGCCGAGCGCGTGGAGTCGGCGATCCGGCGGGCCGAGAGTAAAGCTCCGAGCGTGGCCGAACCGGTTGGCCGCGTGGTGCCGTGGGCCGTGGACGCGATGGAATATCTGGATCGACGCGAGACGGGCGGGGCGGGCGGCACCTGCCCGCTGCCGGAGTTGTTCCACGCGGTGCGGGTGAAGTTCCCCGAGTTGCCGTTGCCCGCCTTTCAAGACGGGGTGAAGCGACTTCACGACGTGCGGGCCGTGCGGTTGGCCCCGTCGCCGATGATGGTCGAACCGGAGTACGCGGTCGTCGCCGACGGGAAGCTCATGTACGCCGCCAGCCGGTGAGCCATTTCACTTCACCGTGCTCGGCGTGAGCTTGCCGAGGTTCTCGAACGTCTTCACCATCGAGACCATGAGCTTCTTGAAGTCGCCTTCGTGGAGGCTCTCGTTGGGGGCGTGGGCGTTGCTCGCCGGATCTTCAATGCCCATGAGCAGGGCCGGGGCACCGTTGAAGAGATCGGAGAGCGGGCCGACGAAGCCGATGCTGCCGCCGCAGCCGATGGCGACCGGATCGCGATCGAATCCGGCCCGCATCCCCGAGAGGGCCGCTTCAAACGCCGGGCCGTTCGGGTCGGTCATCCACCACTTCACCGGCGGACCGTGCGGCGTCACCTTCACCTCCACGCCCCACGGCGGATCGACCGTGAAGAACGCCTGCAGTTGCTTCAACACTTCCTCCGGATCCTGATCCGGTACGATTCGGCAACTCACGATGGCCGAGGCCTTGGGCAGCACCTGGTTCGAAGCCCCCTTGATCGAACTCGCTTCCTGCGCGATCACGGTTGCGGAAGGGCGACGCCACGTTTGTTCGTAGACGTTCGAGTCCTTCTCCACGATGTACTTCGCGGTAGAAACCATCCCCATCTCGTGGCGGAACTTCTCGCCGTCGAACGGCAGCTCGCGGAAGGCTTGCTTCTCCTTCTCGGTGAGCACGCGAACCTTGTCGTAGAAGCCGGGGATGGGCAGCGGGGCGCGATCCGCGAAGAGGCGACTCAGGATCACGTTCAGGGCGATGGCCGAATCGGGAAGCGCTCCGCCGCCGGTGCCGCTGTGAACCGGAATCTTCGCGCTCGTCACCTCCACGGTCACGGACACGATGCCGCGAAGGGAGTAGGTGATGCTCGGGATGCCGACTTCGATGTTCTCCGTGTCGCAGACGATGATCACGTCGGACTTGATGCGGTCGCGGTGGACGTCGAAGAACTTCATGAGGTTCTTGGAACCGACTTCTTCTTCGCCTTCCACGAGCATCTTGATGTTCACGGGCAGGTGGTTGCTCGTCTTGCGGTAGGCGGCAATGGCCCCGAGTTGGGCGCTGATCGCACCTTTATCGTCGGCGGAACCGCGCGCGAAGAGCCGGCCGTCGCGGCGGGTGAGCTTCCACGGATCCGACAGCCACTGCTCGACGTAGTTGATCGGCTGCACGTCGTGGTGGGCGTAGAGGAAGACGGTGGGCTTGCCCGGGGCTTCGAGCCATTCGCCGTAGGCGTAGGGCTGCGAATGGCCGACGCGGAGGACTTCCACATTGTGCAGACCGGCGTCGCGCATCTGGGTCGCGGTGAGCGAGGCGGTGCGATCGATCTCGGCGGCGTGCTCGCCGTCGGTGCTGATGCTTTGAATCGCGACGAGCTCGGCGAGCCCGTGAACGATGCCTTCGTGATTGCTCGTGAGCCAGTCGAGTGGCTGTTGCATGGCGTCTCCGTTATGTGTTCGAGCTGCGTGCGGCGTCGCGATATTCAGTTTAGTCGAGGATGCCGGTTCGGGAAACCTTCGAGCGTTTACCGATTGCGCAGATCGAGTTTGGCACTTGAGGCCTGACCAGGCGAACCGGCGACGTGAGTCGCCGGGTTTCGGTAGCACCCGGCGACTTACGTCGCCGGTTCGCCAAAATCCGCGTTCACCGCGTCACTTTCGCTCGGTCGAGGAGCGGCATCTTCACGGCTTCCGGGAGGAACTTCGAAAGATCGCCGCCGAGCGACGCGATCTGCCGCAACAGCGAACTGCTCACGTGCGAGAACTGTTCGCTCGCCATGAGGAAGACCGTCTCGATGCCGGAGTCGAGGTTGAGGTTCATGAGCGACATGGCGAACTCGTTCTCCATGTCGCTGGTAGTTCGCAGACCGCGGAGCATGACTCCGGCCCCGAGCGAGCGAACGAACTGCACGGCGAGCCCCGTGAACGAATGGACCTCGATGTTCCCGAACTCGCGGGTAACGGCTTCCACGAGTTGCACGCGTTCCTCGATGGTGAAGAGCGGGGACTTATCGGGGTTGATGCCGACGCCGACGACGAGCTTTTCGTAAAGTTGGCTGCCGCGCGTGATGATATCGAGGTGCCCGAGGTGCACGGGGTCGAAGGTGCCCGTATAGACGGCAACGCGCGGGTTCAGGGTCCGGTCGGGCATGGAGAGCATCCCTCAAGCCCAGGGACGGCCGTCCCTGGGCTTTAACGCACCACTTCCAAGAAGCGATCCAGTTCCTCGAAGGTGTTGTACGCATGGGGGCTGACGCGGACGCGACCGCCTCGGAAGTTCACAATCACGCCCGCGGCTCGACACGCCTTCACGATCGCCTCGGGCGACACGCCGGGCTTCACCAGCGACACGATGCTGGACTTCTCGCGCGGCTCCCGGCTGCTGAAGACCTCGAGTCCGAGTGACACCGCCTTGTCACACAAGTAGTCGGTCAACTCGATCACGCGGCGTTCGACGTTCTCGATGCCGGCGTTCATCAATAGTTCGAGGCTCGCGCCGAAGGCCACGATCCCCGGCATGTTGAACGCGCCACCTTCCCAGCGCCCGGCGTGCGGCTTCAACGTGAAGTCGATGTTGCTGTAAGCGAAGGGCTTCACCACGCTGTTGGCCCCGACGCCGATGGGGTGAAGACGCTCGACCCAAGCGCGGCGAATGTAGCCGATGCCGGCCCCTTCCGGTCCGAGGAGCCATTTGTGGCCGTCGGCGGCGAGTGCGTCGATGGGCGTCCGCTGCACGTCGATCGGGAAGGCACCGAGAGCCTGGATGGCGTCGACGAAGAAAAAGATGTCGCGTTCGCGGCAGAGTTCGCCCAGGTCGTCGAGATCGTTTCGGAAGCCGCTGGCGAACTCGACGGCCGAGATGGCGAGCACGCGGGTGCGGTGGTCCATCGCGGCGCGGATGTCGTCGATGCTCACGCGATTGCCGCGACTCGGCACGCTTCGCACGGTCACACCGCGACTGTGCAGGTTCATCCACGGGTACTGATTCGCGGGATATTCCTCGGCCGGCACCACGGCGTTGTCGCCGGGTTGCCAGGGGAATCCTTCCGCGATGATGCCAATGCCGTGAGTGGTGTTGGGGATGAAGAAGACGTCGTCCGGATCGGGTGAGTTGATCAGCCGGGCGGCGAGCTTACGGGTTTGTGCAATTCGGGCGATCCACTCGCGGATCGCGGCGACACCGTTCTCGGCGAGGCTCTGGCCGTATTCGTTCAACGCAGTCACGGCCACGTCCGGCAGCGGGGCCACCGCCGCGTGGTCGAGGAACGCCCACTTCTGAGCAATCGGAAAGTGGGCGCGAAACGCGGGCCAGTCCATACTCATGCGATTGTGACCCTCCCAATGCTGTTCTACAGTCGCCTGGAAGCCGTTGCCACCCACACCTACAGCGAGAGGCACAACCTAACGCACCTCGGGCTTGCCCGACCAGGGAGCGTTGGTTATATCGCGCGGTCATGAACGCCATTCTCGCGCTTCTCGTGGTTGCGAACCCGCCGACCGATGCCCCGCTGCACTGCCCGGCCCCACTCGTCGCCAAAGGCGACATCAAGGGCGGTCCGCCATTCGCTCAAACCTTCGAACTCACCCATCGCGGCACCCACACCCTCACGATTACGAAGGTCGAAGCCGGCTGCGGTTGCGTTCGTCGAGCACTTTCTGCCACGACTCTGAAGCCCGGCGAAACCGCGAAACTGACGCTAGAAGTGAACACGCTCACGCAGACGGACGGACCGAACCGCTGGCAGGCGATCGTGAGCTACTCGCTCGATGGAACGGAACCGAAACAATCGGGTGAACTCGCGGTGGCCGTGACGGCGAAGTTGTCGCGCGAGGTGTCGGTGAACCCGCCGCAAGTGGGCTTCTCGACTGCGGGAGAAGCCGCGCAAACGCTCACCGTGACGGATCGCCGCCGCAAGCCGCTGACCGTGACCAAGGCAATCGGCTCGTCGCCGCACCTCACGGCGACGATCGCGGCACCGCTGCTCGAATCCAACGGAACCCACTCCCAGAAGATTGGGTTGAAGCTCTCCGCCGACGCACCCGCGGGCCATCGCGATGAAGTGATCGTTCTCCAGACGGACGACGAGGAGTACCCCGAATTTCGCGTACCGGTCCGCGTCTTGAAGAAGGCCCCCGGAACCGTGGCCGCGACGCCGGAGGAAGTGGTCGTGCGATTCGCCGCGGGTCAGGAGGAAGTGTCGTCCTTGGTGCAATTGCGGTCTCCGGACGGCAAGAATCTGCGCATCGAATCCGCGACGTGCGAACTCCCGGCCGTGACCGCGAAGTTCTCGATGGAGGCGGGGCCCGTGGCCACGGTTCGCGTGATCGTCGGCGGCGCGGCGGCTGCTCAGGCGGGTTCGACCGTGGTTCGAGTTCGCCTCGCGGAACCGGCCGGTCAGATCGTCTCGATTCCCGTGTCGTGGACTTTGGCGGTCAAGAAGTGATACAATTGGGCGGTTTGTCGCATCGTGGGCGGAGGCGGCCTTGAGCGAGCAACGACCAACGGGGGATCGGCTATCGCGGGCCGCCGCCCATCGATTGAGCCTTTACCTTCGCGCGCTGGCCGCGTGGCCATCGGACTCCGGAAAGATTTCGAGTAGCCGAATTGCCCAGGCGTGCGGCGTCACGGATGCTCAGGTTCGCCGCGATCTCGCCTCGTTGGGCAACCTCGGACAGCGCGGCATCGGCTACGAAGCCAGCGACCTCATCGCCGCGATTCGCCCCGCCCTCGGCATCGATCGCACCTGGCGAGCCGTACTCGTCGGCGTCGGCAACCTCGCCCGCGCCCTCCTCCGCTACCGCGGTTTCCGCGCCCAAGGCTTCGATATCGTCGGACTTTTCGACAACGATTCCTCCAAGATCGGGAGTGCGGTCGAAGGGCTCACTGTCTTACCGCTCGCCCAACTCGGCGAACGGACTCCCCAGTTGGCTGCGGAACTCGGCGTGCTCACGGTGCCCGCCGAAGCCGCACAGAGCGTCGCGGACGTACTCGTCGAAGCCGGCGTTCGCGGCATCCTCAACTTCGCACCCGTGCTGCTCAAACTGCCGACTCGCGTCAAACTCGTGACCGTGGACCTCTCCATTCAGTTGGAACAACTCGCCTTCTCCATTCAGCTCGGCGAATCCGGTCCGCACGAAGACGATGGGTGAGATTGCTCGATCCGTGCGTCGCGATCTACGGCAGCCATCAGCCATACTGGCGGATGAAATAGAAAGCCGAGAGGCCGAAGCCGATCGCGATGACCGCATAGCGAACGTAAGAAGCGGGCATGCGTCGGGCCATGCGGGCTCCGAGGTAGCCGCCGAGGATGGCGGACCCGGCCATTACCGCCGCATAGTTCCACTTCACCAAATCGTCGTGAATGAAGACGACCACCGAGGCCCCGTTGATGAGGGCGGCGAGGAAGGTCTTCACGGCGTTCACGAGGTGGATGTCGCCGACGCCCATGAAGCCGAGCGCGGTGATCATGAGGATTCCAATTCCCGCTCCGAAGTAGCCGCCGTAGACCGCGATGAGGAACTGGAAGAACACGAGCCCGACTTGCAGGGCGAGGCCGGGTTCGCGGTCGGGCCGGTGGGCCTTCATCCAGCGCGAGATCGGCGCTTGAATCACGAAGAGCAAGGCCGCGATGAGGATGAGCCAGGGCACGAGCGTGGCGAAGGCGGACGTATCCTGGCCCACGAGCCAGGCTCCGAGGAAGCCCCCGAGCAGGCTCGGAACCAGCATTCGCAGGACGAATCGGCGCGACGGCGCGAGTTCCTTCCGATACCCGAAGGCACCGGCGATGGAGCCGGGAAGCAGGGCCACGGTACTGGTCGCGTTGGCGAACGCCGGCGACATCACACCGGTGAGCGCGGGAAACGTGAGCAGCGTTCCGCCACCCGCGATCGAGTTCATCGCCCCGGCGAAGAACGCGCTCGCGGCCAGCAGCAGGTAGGTCCAATCGAGATCGGGAGGCATCGCGACTCCGAAGCGAGCATCGGGGCACGAGCCCGACGTGGCTCATGCTACGGAGGCCTTCGCTCTCTGCAAACGAGCCAAACTCCACCGTCGGAATAACCGATACCTTTCGGAGGGCCGCGTCGCGGCCTCGGGAGGTGGATCATGCGCGGACGATTGCTGAGTGCGGGCCTGGGTATCTTCACCAGTTTCGCGCCGTTGCTCGCCCAGTTCCCGCCGCCGAGCCCGCTTCCGCAGTCGAGAGGCCCTTCGCCGTTTACGCCGTCCGCGCCGCTTCAGATACCGCGCGCCCCATTCGCGCCTCCCGGCTCGCCGCTTCCGCCGTCGCGCTCTCAACCTGCGGCTTCAGCGCCCGCGCCGCTAGCGCTTCCCGACGGCACCGTGAATTCGGCTTCCCGCGTGGAGACACCACTCCCTCAGCCCGAATCCAAATTCTCCGTCGATCCCGGCGCGATGACGATGAAGAAGATCAACGGCTCGTGGCAAGTCTGGTGCGGCCCGCGGCCATTCAAGAATCTGGGAAGCGACGAGGCCGGCGCGAAGGACATCGTTCGCCTCTTGCACGATCAGCACCCCACGGAATGGGTCTCGATCGGTTCGCCGCGGCCGATCGTGGAGTACGGCCTGATCGACGGTCGCCCTTCGAGTGGGGGCAGCTTCCCGCGCGGTGTGGTGCCCGTCGATCTGCGCACGGTGTGCGTGGCTCCGATCAAAGGCGTGTGGTGCCTCAAAGACGACGGCAACATCCACTTCAACTTCGGGTTGAACAAGGGCGACGCGGACCAGGCGCTGGCCGTGGTTCGCAAGTACGGCTTCAACCGAATCGGGATCGTGGGCAGCGATGCGACGGCACCGGCGCTCTCGTATTTCTTCGTTGCGCTGGAAGCCGATGGGGCCAAGCCGACGACGGTCAACGGGCTGGTCATCGCGTCGCAGGAAATGGCACTCCGCCGCACCGGCATCCCCGTACCCGGCGTCGGCTACATGGGCGAGATGATCAAGATCGACTCCCGGAAGGTCGAGCTGCGCCGCGATGGAGCGGACTGGATCGTGGCCTTCGGCGGCGATGTACTCGGTCGCTTCGGACAGGATCAGAACGCGGCCCGCGACACCCTGCGCCTCATTCAAGATGGTCAGTTCACGGAGGTCTGCCGGCCCGGCCCACCGGGGCTCAATTTCTTCCTTTCCAATGGTGCGACGCCGAGCCGGATGCCGCTGTTCGTCCAGGGCAAACGGTTCGATCAGAACGGGCTCCGGGTCGCAGCGATGGGGCCGAAGTGGGCCATCACGGATCGCGGGCGGCATCTCTTCGAGGTGAACAGTGCCGAGGAAGGCGAGGCCGTCATTCGCATGATCAAGCTCTATCAGTTCGATCAACTCTGTCAGGTCGGCACGTCACCGAGCAAGAACTTGATGTACTTGGCGAAGGGTCGCTGACGCGTTTCGTTACCAGCGGCACCTCGAATGTTCGCGCCGCAAGCTTTCCTTGCGGCTATTCTTTCAATACGTGAGCCTCCGCTTCTCATTTCCCACAACACCGGAGAAACCCATGACCGTGCTTTCCCGCCGCGAGTGGCTGCGTGCCGCCGCGATTGCCCCGGCCGCACTCGCAACGAGCCACCTCGCGTTCGCCGTGGCCCCGACCGAAGCAGACCTCAAGGAAGTCGTCGCCAAGGCGGTGAAGTTCCTCGCCACTCGCCAGAAGGAAAACGGCGACCTTTCCCCGACGCCTCGGGCTGGCCCCGGCATCACGGCCCTGGCGGTCTCCGCGCTCATTCGCAACGGGTACGCCGACGACCCGGTCGCGGTCAAGGGGCTTGCCTTCCTCGAGAAGAACGTCCAACCCGATGGCGGCGTGTACAGCCAAGGGTTGGAAACGTACACGACGTCGCTGGCCATCGTGACCTTCAAGGGAGCGAACGCCGCCGGTAAGTACGACAAGGTTCTCGCGGCGGCCTCGAAGTACGTTCAGGGTTTGCAGTACAGCGAGGGCCTCACCGAGAAGGACCTGAAGTACGGCGGCGCGGGCTACGGCAAACCGGGCGGCCAAGATCGACCCGATCTCTCGAACACGCAGTTCATGGTCGAGGCACTCATCGCCTCTGGCGTGCCGAAGGACGACCCTGCGATCAAGAAGGCCGTGGGGTTCATCAGCCGTTGTCAGAACCTCAAGAGCGAGTTCAACGATCAACCGTTTGCCGAGAAGGTGAGCGACGACGATAAGGGCGGTTTCGTGTACAACCCGAGCGATCAGGACAACGCGAAGAGCCCCAAGCGGACGGCGGGGGGCGGGCTGCGGACCGAAGGCGGCATGACCTACGCCGGGCTCAAGAGTTTCCTCTATGCCGGCGTCGGGAAGGACGACCCGCGCGTGAAGGCCGCCGTAAGTTGGATCCGGAAGAACTACTCGGTCACCGAGAACCCCGGCCAGAAACTGGCGGGGCTCTACTACTACTACACGACGTTCGCGAAGGCGATGGAGGCATTCGGCGAAGACCCGTTCGTCGATGCCCAGGGCGTCAAGCACGACTGGCGTCAGGAACTGTTCGACGAGTTGAAGAAGAAGCAAAAGGCCGATGGAAGCTGGGCGAACACGGACGCGGCGTTCTTGGAAAACGCACCGGAACTGGCCACGTCCTTCGCACTCCTCGCCTTGAGCTTCACGAAGAAGTAAAGCCAGCGGTAGAGCGTGACACACTCCGGCGGCCCGCGGGTTCCTAAGAGGCGACTGGAGTGCTATTTCGGTCGAAGTAGTGGCACGGTCGCGGGCCGTGCCACAAGCGGCTAAACTTGGTTCACACGCCCGCGGCTTTCTTCAAAGCCTCGGCCTTGTCCGTCTTTTCCCACGTGAATTGAGGCAGTTCGCGGCCGAAGTGGCCGTGGCGAGCCGTCTCGCGGTAGATCGGCCGGCGCAGGTCGAGCGTGGCGATGATGCCCTTGGGCGTCAATTCGAAGTGCGAACGGATGAGGTCGATGAGCTTCGCCTCGGGCACCTTCGCGGTGCCGTTGGTCTGCACCCAGATGTTGAGCGGGTCCGGGTAGCCGATGGCGTAGCTGAGTTGCACTTCGCACTGGCTGGCGAGGCCGGCCTTCACGATGTTCTTGGCGATGTAGCGGGCGATGTACGCGGCACTGCGGTCCACTTTGGTGGGATCCTTACCGCTGAAGGCACCACCTCCGTGCCGGCCGCGGCCGCCGTAGGTGTCCACGATGATCTTGCGACCGGTCAGGCCGCAGTCGCCGTGCGGGCCGCCGGTCAGGAAGCAACCCGTCGGGTTGATGTGGCAGGCGATGTCGTTGGCACCGAGCTTCTGGCCCTTGGTGCCCGGCACGATCATCGCGAGGTTGCCCTTCACGAGGTCCGCGCGATCCGCCATGAGCACCGGCTTGATCAACTTCTCGATCACTTCTTGCCGGGCTTCATCCGTGAAGTAATCGCCGCCGTTCTTGGTCTGCATTACGGAACGGTCGTGCTGCGTACTCAGCACGACGGTGTGAATGCGGTTGGGCGTGCCGTCCGCGTTGTATTCGACCGTGACCTGGCTCTTGGCATCGGGTCGGAGCCACTTCAACTTGCCGTTCTTGCGGAGCTCGGCATGCTGGGCGACGAGCCGGTGCGAGAGATCGATAGGAAGTGGCATGAGCGTGGGGGTTTCGTCGCAGGCGAAGCCGAACATCAGGCCTTGATCGCCGGCCCCGCCCACGTCCACGCCCTGGCTGATGTGCGGGCTCTGCGCGTGAATGCGGCAATCGACCTGGCAGGCGTCCGCCGTGAAACCGATCTCGTCGCGTTCGGCCTGATCCTTCGCTACGTAGCCGATCTCGCGGATCACATCGCGGACGAGTTTGTCCACGGCTTCACGCGTGAGGTTGGCCTTGGTCGTGATCTCCCCAGCCACTACGGCGAGGTCCGTCGTCACGAGCGTTTCGCACGCCACGCGGCTCATCGGATCAGCCGTCAGGCAGAAATCGAGGACGGCATCGCTGATCTGGTCCGCCACCTTGTCCGGGTGGCCCATCGACACGGATTCACTCGTGAATAAATAGCGTTCGGCCACGGCAGTCTTCTCCGTTGGGATGCGTCCCGATTTAAATTGTGCGGATTGTTATAAGGCGGAGGCGAGATGGGGTCGAGGGCAAGTCGCCTACCCCGTGACTCTCGAAGTAGCCAATTGGTTCTGGGGGGCCACCCGACCCTGCCACACCCACCCGATCCAGCTCAGGTAACACGACCATCCCCCATTCGAGCGGGCGCGACAGCGAGTCATTTCGTTCAGGGATCGCAAGCCATCCCGCGAGTGACAATGAAATCGATACCGGGATGATGTTGCCGCACATTCTCGAGACCGCTTTCACTTCACCCACGGGGCCACTCGCTGCCAGAGCGCCCAGAGGTTCGCACTGAGGGTGCCCACTTCGTCGACGATGCGGTTCACGACCTTGCGGTAGGCGCGGCTCGCTCCGAAAGGCACGTCGCCGGCGGCACACGAACCCGCTGCGGTCCGCAAGTGTTCCTTCGCCTCGGCGAACGCCGCCGCCTTCCCCTCCGGGCCGGAACGCAGCAGCATGAGGGTGGCCTCGGCCATCGCCAGGATGATCCGGGTGCCGTCGCCCGCCGTGACGCTATCGACCCTCGCGATCAGGCTGGCGGCTTCATCCACCTGGGCGCTCAAGGCTTGGTCGAGCGCGAGCCAGGCGCGGAAGTCGGCGAGGAGTTCGTCGGAGCCGCCGAGTTTCACGGCAGCCCGGCACACTTCAATCGCTTTATCGTCCTGATCGAGGGCCCGGTACGCGATGGTGAGCGGCCGGAGCATCCAGGCTTCGAGGTTTTCTCGTTCGCGATATTCCGCGAGCCAGGCCACGCCGAGCGCGAAGTGCCCAGCGGCGACGAGCGCGGCTCCAGCCCGCGCCCAGGAAGGGTCTTCGGCCCGAAGCACGTCGCTGTATCTCTGAATAATGCCTTGAACGGGCTTGCGTGCCTCGGCCATGGCCCAGGCGTAAGCGAGCACGGCTTCGCGGCCCGCCGCCGGGTTGCGAGCCAGCAGTTCGGGCAAGCGGTCGGCCATGGAATCGAGGGTGCCCTCGCTCGCCGCCCGCTCCGCCCACAGACCCGCAAGGTTGGGGTTCGCGCTTTCCGCGAAGGTCATCTCTTTGAGTTCGTCCGTGATCTCAGAGCCCCAGTTCTCGGCATCGAACGCGGCGAGTGCATCCTTGAGAAGGCTTCGGCTGGCCCCGGCGTCGGCTGCCAGTTCGCGGAAGTGCATCGCGGCTTGTTCGCGTTCGCCCTGGCGGCAGGCGATCTGCACGGCGCGAAGCCGCACGACTGGGCCATCGCTGTGTTCGCGCACCTCGGCGAGAGTGCGGGCCGCGCCGGCGGTGTCGCCGGTGGCCAGTTGCTCGACGATGAGGTTCAAGCCGGCGGCTTCGAACGCGGGATCGATCTCGAACGCTTTGTTAAAGTCGTGGAGTGCGCCGCGGTGGTCGCCCAGGCTTCGCCTCGCCTCGCCTCGGTAGACGTAGGCCACGGGATTGTGCGGCTCGAGCTTGACGAATTGCTCGGAAGCTTCGAAGCACTCGCGGAATCGGTCGGAGGAATCGTACCAAGCGGCGAGTTGCCTCCAGCCGTGAACGAAGCCCGGCTCCTCGGCCACGATCTGCTTCATGAGGGCGATGGCCTTGTTGCGGTCGCCGCGCTTCGCTTCGATCCAAGCGGTGCGGCCACGCAGTTCGAGCGGCTGCGGATCGCCGAGTTCCACGGGCCGGCATGCGATCAACGCTTCGTCGTAGCGCTCGGCCAGTGCGAGTTGCTCGGCCTTCGAGTCGTGCCCAGGAACGAACTTCGGATAGGCCTTGATGGTGGAATCCGCAGCGCGCAACCGCTCGCCGGGGTCTGCTTCCTCGCCGTCGGGGGAATCGATCCAGAAGATCGGTGCCCAGGGATGGAAGGGCCCGCCGCTCTGCCACGATTCGCGCAGGACGCGCATCGCTCGTTCGCCCCAACCGGCGGACCGCATCTCGGTGAGCCCGGCCTGAATCGGATACGGCGATTGCCCCGGCCCCTCGCAGATCTCGGTGAAGGCTTGAACGGCTGCGTCTACGTCGTTCGTCTTGCACGCGAATTGCATCTGCTTGACCGCGACCTCGGGCCCGGCGAGGTGCTCTTGAAGCACGGCGAGAATCTGCCGGGCTTCGCGATACTCTTCGTCTTCGAGGTGCGCATCGAAGAGCACGGCGGCCGCGGCGGAGTAGGCGGCACTGGTCTTCAGAGCGTCGCGAAGATCGGCTTTACCGCCATCGCGGTCGCCGGTCTGAATCTTGGCTTCGCCGCGCATGGTGAGTGCGACGGGGTGCCCGGGTTGCAGCCTCGCGAGTTCGGACGCGGCTTCGAGGTAGCCCTCGGGGCGACCCGTTTCGTTGTACCACTCGGCGAGTTGGTGCCAGCCCCAGACGTACTTCGGATCGACGGCCACGAGTGCCTGCATCGGCGGGATGGCCGCGGCGTAATTTCCACGGCGCGCCTCGATCCAGGCGGCGCGGCCTTGCAACAGAATCGGCAACTCGGGCGTGAGAAGCTGAATCGGCTTCGCGGCCGCCAGGGCCTCGTCGTAGCGGCCCATCTCGGCGAGCCGTTCCGCGCGAAGGTCGTGAGCCTCGATGCTACGCGGGTCGAGGAGCACGACTCGATCCAGGGCCGTGAGCACTTCGTCGTTGTGCCGAGGATGCTGGAGCAGGCGAGCGAGCCGAAGCCAGATGCGCGGATCGCCGGGGCGTTCGCGAGCCAGTTCCCGTGCCAGTTCGATCGGTTCGTCCGGTTCGTCGAGCCGCTCGGACCAGAGTTGCACGGCGTGCCAGGCCCATTCGTATCCGGGTTCGTGCCGGAGTGCGAGCTTGGCGCGGTCCATCGCTTCGCGCGAGTGGCCCGCTTCCCACAACAGTTCGGCGAGGAAGCCGTGTGCCATGGGGTCCAGCGGGGAGCGCGAAGCGTTGCGCCGAAGTACCGCGATGCCGTCGTCGGGTTCGTCGGCGTCTTCGAATGCCTCGGCAAGTTCGCGGGCCGCGGGAGACCATCCCGGTGCCACGGCCACGGCCTGACGGAGCGAGTCGAGCCGCCCCTCGGGATTGGCCATTGCGTGGCTCACCTGCGCGCGGTCGAGCCAGAGTTTGGCGAGAAGCGGGAATCGGTCGGTGGCTTCCCGCGCGAGTTGGTACGCTTCTTCGAGCCGGTTCAAGCCAGCCATTTGTTGAATCGCCAGAGACCAAGCCTGCCAAAGGTCGGGGCGGAGGTCCAAAAATTCCTCGAGCGTTTCCAACAGTTCGAGGTGCTCGTCCGCCTCGGTGAACACCTGATGGGAATGAGCCACGAACGCGATGAGGCCATCGCCGACGTGCGGTTGCCGGCGCAGTTCCCCTTCCACGAATGCCAGTGAGTCCCGCTTTTCGTCTCGGCCTCGACTGGTTTGGACCAACTCGCTCACGAGGAGTTCCTGATCGATGTTTCGACGAAGTCCTTCGCGCAGCACCTCGAGCGCCTCCTCGGCGCGGTCGGCGCGGCGATGAACCTGGCTGGCGACGCCGTAATACCACGGATGATTCGGCTCCAATTCGTTGGACCGCAGAACGGCTGCGAGTGCGTCCTCGTGCTGCTTGCGGTCGGCGAGCAAGAGCGCCCGTTGACGCCACGCCCACGCATCCGCCGGGCACTCGTCGAGCAGTTGTTGAATCACGCGATCGGGGTCGGCGTCGGCATCGCCCGAGAGGAACTCCGCCTGCAACTTGAGAAGCGGATAATGATGCGGGAATCGCTGAGTGGCCTGGCCGAGATGCGTGCGTGCCGCGGCGCGGCCATCCGTTTCGTTCAAGAGTGCAATCGCGCTGCGGTGCCCTTCCGGCGAGGTCGGGTCGAGCTTGAGAAACTCCAGCGTGTGAACCACCGCGGCACCCAGATCGGGCTCGATGCGAGCGATACGTGCGGCCGCCTTGTTCCAAACTGCGGGCAGCGAAAGCGGCTGAGCAGAGGCGAGATCGGCGTTTGCCTCCGTGCTGCGGCCAAATCCCGCATGGCTCTCAGCGCGAAAGAGATACAGGTCGCCGAGCGACGTGGAGCCTGCGGCCTCGCGAGCGCCGTTCGCGAGTTTGTTGATGGCCTGATCGAGCGCGGCGAAGGCTTGCTCGGGTTCGTCGCGATCCATGAGCGCGTTGTAGAGTGCCCGCGTGGCGGCCGGGATCGGGAGGGTCGCGCGGCCGGCGCGCTGCTGGAACAGC
>JAYTGN010000056.1:0-17985 GCA_043733485.1 Gemmataceae bacterium | reverse complement strand
GCGACGTTGCCGGCCGCGTCGGTGGCCCGCGCGAAGACGTTGTGAACGCCGTCCGCGAGGGAACTCGCGGCGATGGTCCAGTTCCCGCCCGTCGCGGTTGTCGTGCCGAGCGAGGTCGATCCTTCAAACACTTCGATGGCCGCACCGGCCTCGGCCGTTCCCGTAAAGGTCGGCGTCGTGACGTTGGTGATGTTGTCGGTGGCACTCGAACCGCTATCGCTGGCCGCGGTCAGGTCCGGGGTCGAAACGCTCGGCGCGGTGGTGTCGAGCGTCACGGAGTTGTCGCTCGCGGTGCTGGCCGCGTTCGCGTTCCCGGCGACATCGGTCACCGCGCCGGCCGCGACGGAAAGGAGAACCGTTCCGTCACTCGCCAACCCGCTGATGGCCACGTCGAAAGTTTTGTTGTCCGAACTCGGGTTCGTGACGGTCCGGATTGCACCGGCCAGCCCGCCCGCGGTTCCGGCGAGTGAAACGGATGCGGAGCCGAAGCCGACGACCGCCTCGGTGAAGGCGACCGCAAAGTGAATCGGCTGCGTCCTGGTGGGATCGCCTTGGCCCGAAGCTTGCGACACCGCTACGGTCGGGGCCGACTTGTCGATGGTGTAAACTGGGCCCGTGAAATCGCCGTTGCCCAGACCCGTTCCGCCGAGCAGGTTCGTGGCTCCGTCTTGAATGCTGTCGTCGTCGGCGAGATTGAGGCCGATCGTGCCGTCGCCGGTGCCCGTGTTCACCGTGATGGTGTAGGTGCTGCCGCTGCCGCTCACGCTCGTGATGCTCGCTCCGTTCAGCACGCCGCTCGTCGCAAGTGCGAAGTCGGCGGCATCCACGCCCGTCACCGGTTCCGAGAACGTGACGGCGAACGCGACGCTGTTCGCATTCGTCAGAGCGGCGGAAGGCGTTTGCCGCACGATGCTCAGCACGTTCGGCGACACCGTGTCGATCGCCACCGCGATGCTCGAAGCCGGAAGCCCCGTGGCTGAGTTCCCTGCTACGTCGCTGATGGTCGGAGTCGAGGCGATCACCAGAGTGAGCGTGCCGACACCCGTGCCGCTATCCACCTGGACGAAGTACTCGCCCGGCGTCGCCGTCGGGAACACGTTGGTGATTCCCGAGCCGGTCAGGCTTCCGGTACGCGTGAGGCTGAAGTTGTCGAAGCCGCCGTTCGGGTCGGTGTCGATCCCGAGTACGGCCTCACTGAAGTTGACGGTGAATTGCAGCGTCGGCGAGTTCGTCGGCCCAGCGGTCGGCGCGGCAATCGAAACCGTTGGGGCCGTCGCGTCCACGGTGAACGTGGTGGTCGGATCCGCGACCAGGGCATTCCCCGCGAGATCGATCACACCTGCGAGTGTGGAATTCAACGTCAAAACGTAAGCGCCTTCCGCGGCAGTGACCGTTGTAAGGCCCGAGATCGTGTAGCTGCTTCCGAACCCGCCGAGCGAGGCACCGACGAGTGGGACGAGATTGCCGTTGCGGGTGAGCGTGAAGTCGCTCAGATCGAGGCCCGTGACAACGTCGTCGAAGTTCAGATCGATCTGAGCGACGGCTACGTTCCGCGGATCGGGCGAGACGGCGGTGAAGCTCGCGTCCGGCGCGGTCTTGTCGATCGCGTACGATTCGTCGCCGAGGTGCGTGCCGGAGAGTGCATTGCCGGCGACATCCACGATCGCGCCTGCGTTGCTGAGATCGAGCCCGATCGAGCCGTCGCCCGTACCCGTGTCCACCGTCACGAGGAAGACCCGCGGGTCGGCGGTGGCGGCAACTGAGACGATGCTCGCCCCACTCACGCCGCTAGCCGCGAGGGTGAAGTTGTCGAACCCGCCGGCCGCGTTCAGATCGATCCCGCTCACCGACTCGCTGAAGTTCACGAAGAAGCCGACCGTCGCCGCGTTCGTGAGCGATGCCGTGGCACCGTCTCGAACGATGCTCGCGACGACCGGTGCGTTCGCATCGTAGAGCACCGTATCGTCCGAGGTCGTGCTCGCCTCATTGGGATTGCCCGCATCGTCGGTGAGAGTGCCGGCCGCGATGGCGATCGTCACCGTGCCATCGCCGGTGAGCCCGGACACGGCAACGTCGAACGTCTTTCCATCACTGCTCGGATTCGTGACGGTCTTCGTTGCTGACCCCAGCCCGCCCGCACTGCCCGTGAGGGTGACGTGCGAACTCGTGAAGCTCACCGGTTCGCTGAAGATCACGGCGAAGTGGATCGGCTGTGCGCTCGTCGGATCGGACTGAGTGCCGGCTTGATTCGCGGTCACCGTCGGCGCAGTGGTGTCGATGACGATGGCCTTGTTCGCGCCGAGCGACCCGCTTGCGGCCGGCGCAGGGAGCGTCAGCGTCGCGGCGTTCGTGGCCGCGTCCAGGATGGTCCCGCTGTTGAGTGTGAGCGAACCCGCTCCCACGTAATCGAGATCGGGTGTCGTGTCGCCAGCCTGCACCGTGTAGGTGAAGGTCAGCGTGTTGGTGCCCGAGCCGCTCGTGTAGTTCACGATGCGGTCCGTGGCACCCGTTTCGAGCGTGAGTTGAGGCGTACCCGAAACCGTCACGCTTTCGCTGAACAGCACCGTGACCGCAATCGCCTCGCCGACCGTGTACGCACCGTCGGCCTTGGCCGAAGTCACGTTCGACACCGTCGGGGCAGTCGTGTCGATGACAATGGCTTTGTTCGCGCCGAGCGAGCCGCTCGTTCCCGGCGCGGGGAGCGTCAGCGTCGCTACGTTCGTGGCCGCGTCCAAGATGGTCCCGCTGTTCAGCGCCAAAGACGAGGTCGAAACGTAATCGAGGTCGAGCGTCGTATCGCCGGCTTGAACCGTGTAGGTGAAGGTGAGCGTGTTGGTGCCCGAACCGCTCGTGTAGTTCACGGTGCGGTCGGTGGCACCGGTTTCGAGCGTGAGTTGCGGCGTACCCGAAACCGTCACCACTTCGCTGAACAGCACCGTGACCGCAATCACCTCACCGACCGCGTACGCGCCGTTCGCCTTGGTCGACGTGACGCTGGAAACGGTGGGCGCAGTGGTGTCGATGACGATGGCCTTGTTCGCGCCGAGCGAGCCGCTCGTTCCCGGCGCGGGGAGCGTCAGCGTCGCGGCGTTCGTGGCCGCGTCCAGGATGGTCCCGCTGTTCAGCGCCAGCGAACCCGCTCCCACGTAATCGAGGTCGGCAGTCGTGTCGCCAGCCTGAACCGTGTAGGTGAAGGTCAGCGTGTTGGTGCCCGAACCGCTCGTGTAGTTCACGATGCGGTCGGTGGCACCCGTTTCCAGCGTGAGTTGCGGCGTACCCGAAACCGTCACGCTTTCGCTGAACAGCACCGTGACCGCAATCGTCTCGCCAACCGTGTACGCACCGTTGGCCTTGGTGGACGAGACGCTGGAAACGGTGGGCGCAGTGGTGTCGATGACGATGGCTTTGTTCGCGCCGAGCGACCCGCTCGCGCCTGGAGCCGTCAGCGTCAGCACGCCGATATTCCCGGCCGCGTCATTGATCGTGCCGCTGTTGAGTGCGAGCGAACCCGCTCCCACGTAATCGAGGTCGGCAGTCGTGTCGCCAGCCTGCACCGTGTAGGTGAACGTCAGCGTGTTGGTGCCCGAACCGCTCGTGTAGTTCACGGTGCGGTCCGTGGCACCCGTTTCCAGCGTGAGTTGCGGCGTACCCGAAACCGTCACCACTTCGCTGAACAAAACCGTGACCGCAATCGCTTCGCCAACCGTGTAGGCACCGTTGGCCTTGGTCGAACTCACATCCGACACCGTCGGCGCAGTCGTGTCGATGACGATGGCCTTGTTCGCGCCGAGCGAGCCGCTCGCACCTGGAGTCGGCAGCGTCAGCACGCCGATATTCCCGGCCGCGTCGTTGATCGTGCCACCGTTGAGCGTCAGCGAAGTCGTGGCCACATAGTCGAGGTCGGGCGTCGTGTCGCCAGCCTGAACCGTGTAGGTGAACGTCAGCGTGTTGGTGCCCGAGCCGCTCGTGTAGTTCACGGTGCGGTCCGTGGCACCGGTTTCCAGCGTGAGTTGAGGCGTACCCGAAACCGTCACGCTTTCGCTGAACAGCACCGTGACCGCAATCGTCTCGCCGACCGTGTACGCACCGTTGGCCTTGGTCGAGGTCACGTTCGACACCGTGGGTGCGGTCGTGTCGATGACGATGGCCTTGTTCGCGCCGAGCGACCCGCTTGCGGCCGGCGCGGGGAGCGTCAGCGTCGCGGCGTTCGTGGCCGCGTCCAGGATGGTCCCACCGTTGAGCGTCAGCGAAGTCGTGGCCACATAGTCGAGGTCGAGCGTCGTATCTCCAGCCTGAACCGTGTACGTGAACGTCAGCGTGTTGGTGCCCGAACCGCTCGTGTAGTTCACGATGCGGTCCGTGGCTCCGGTTTCGAGCGTGAGTTGAGGCGTACCCGAAACAGTGACCACTTCGCTGAACAGCACCGTGACCGCAATCGTCTCGCCGACCGTGTACGCACCGTTGGCCTTAGTCGAACTCACGCTAGTTACGGTAGGCGCAGTAGTATCTCCAGCCGCAGGCGCGCGCGCGATCCCGCGGAAGGCGGTGTTCGTCGCCGCTGTGGCGATCACGGTCGGCGTACCGGAGAAGGCACCGTTGTACCCGCTGCTATCGGTGAGTTTCACCAGTTCGTCGGCCGCACTAATACCCTTGTCCCGCATGGCGTAGAGTGTCACGGTCGAGCCCGATATGTAGGCCGTCACCCCGCGGTAATCGTCGGCATCGGCACCCACCGTGCCGTTGGACGTCCAACTTCCGCTGACTAGCGAGAACTTCGTCAGGGCGCCGGCGGCATCGTCCGCGACGTAAAGCGTATCGACGCCGCTCACGCCGGCATCCAGATCGGCGAAGTAGAACGAGTAGGTACTCGGGTTCGTCGTATCCGTGAGGCCGGGCAGTCGGACTTGGTTATTCGAACCCGTAGTCGGGGTTCCCGTGCCCACGGTGTTCACACCTTTAAACGTGTTGGCTCCCAATCCGCTCGAGGAGTAGAGTTGAGTCCCGAAAATATTCAGAACGCGGTTACTCGTACTGTTGCTACTGATAACTGCACCGGCACCACTCGAGCCGAAGGTGGTATACACGACACCGGTGTTGGCCCCAGCGGCCCACAGATCCGTTCCATTGGTACTCGTTGCGGTCCGAATGGCGCCGCTACTGAAACTCGTGGTCGAGGTGGATGTATCCAGAGTACCGTCGATTCCCGCTCGTCCGATGACACGGAGGATCGGTGTAGGACCCGAAGTCGAAGTGCTGTTCACGCTAGTCGTGCCGATGACGGCGTTGTAGCCCGCGAAGAGCAGATATTGCCCGTCCGCCGAGAGGGATAACGCCCCTTCCGAAGCCTGATTTCCGCTATTCGTTAGTGCCAGTTGCGACCCGCTGGCCGACGTCGGCAGGGCAATGGATTGAACGAGACTACCACTCGCGCTGTATTCGTCGAGAAACGAGGCTGTCGCAATGGGCGTCAAGGCCGCTGAGCCATCGCCGATGCGGTATACTACCAAGTTCCCTGCCGTGAAGGCGGCGGGAACGGTGCGGTCTTCCAGCGATTCGAGCCGCAAGCGGGTCGAAGGATGAATTGGCTTGCGACGCAGGTTGCGAGTCCACCAAAAGGCGCTGCGAATCATGGCGTCCAACTCCGTCGGCGACGAATTCTTCTGAGAAGATAGAAATCCTACCCGACGCGAGCGCCCTCAGAACCACCCTATTCGCTAAATCTTCGCGCGCGAGCGCCGAAAATTCGGATTGCCCCAATGCCAACTCCACCGCCCGATCGCCGCGTTCCTTCGCCGCTGACCGAGAAACCGCTTCTCGCGTGGCTGATCGAGTCGCTCCCCGAGTCGAACCGCAC
The DNA here is from genome assembly GCA_043733485.1 of Gemmataceae bacterium. Lineage (GTDB taxonomy): Bacteria > Planctomycetota > Planctomycetia > Gemmatales > Gemmataceae > Urbifossiella. The sequence continues at coordinate 12,131 of JAYTGN010000056.1, read as the reverse complement.
GCGCCTCAAGCAACTGCTGCGGCACGGGTTCGTTCACGTGAATGGGTCGCCGATCACGCGCCACGACCACCCGATTCATCCTGCCGATGCCATCGCGATTAGCCACACGCCGCAGGCTCCGAAATCCGAAGTCGAGCTCAACGTGATTCACGAGGACGAGTCGATCGTCGTCATCGACAAGCCGTGCGGGCTGCTTGCCGTGGCGACCGATTTGGAGAAGCTCGACACGGCGTTCGCGCGGCTGGCGGGGCGCGACGCCCCGAGGCCGTTCGTCGTCCATCGCCTCGACCGCGACACGTCTGGCCTCTTGCTCTTCGCCAAGAACGCAGCCGCACGCGATCGCCTTCAACAGAATTGGAACGCCGTCGAGAAGACGTATCTGGCCATCGTGGAGAGTGTGCCGAGGCCGGCCGAGGGGACGATCGAGAATTTCCTGATCGAGGGGAGCAACCTGCGGGTCCGCGTCGGCCGGGCGGGCACCGAGGCGAAACAGGCCATCACGCAATATCGAGTCGTGGGTTCACACGGCAGCTATTCGCGTGTTGAAGTGAAACTGGTGACGGGCCGCAAGCATCAGATTCGCGTTCACCTCGCGGGCCTGGGCTGCCCCGTGATCGGCGACAACGATTACGGAGCCAAGACCAACCCCGCGCGCCGCCTCGGGCTTCACGCTTGGAAGCTCGCATTCACGCATCCGCTCACGGGCGAAAGGCTGAACCTGGAATCGCCCGTGCCCGAAGCCTTGAGTCGAATCGTAAGGGCGTGACCGCAGAAGTACCCCGAGTACGCGCAACTCGGGAACGGCGATTCGCACCAGGTGAACGGCTCAGCGCGACGATCGTAAGAGTCGCTCGGTCGCGGCCTTCGCCTCGGCACCGAGGTATTCGTCGGGCGCGATTTTGGACCACTCTGCCAGCAGTCCCCGCGCCTCGGGCGTTCCGGCCAACTCGAGTGCCGTCGCGATTCGACCGGCACGCAACGAAGCCGCTCGCTCCTCGGGCGCGAGCCGCCTCAGAACGCGGGCCACTCGAACCGACCGCTCGGGATTGGGATCGCGCGAGGCCGCTTGCAGCGGCGCGAGCGCCGCGAGGCCAAACGAGAAGATGTCCTCCTCGGCAACTTCGCGCACGGCGAACTCTTCGTCGCCGAGTTCCTGAATGAGTGCCGCGATTCGCTCTCGATCTCGGCGGGTTGGGGGCTGGTACATCTTGCGAAGGAAGGAAGCCGCGCCGGATGGATCGTCCACGATTTCGCGCAAAGTCGCAGGCACGGAAGAAGGTTCTCCCTTGGTAAGCCGGGCCCAGACTTGGCCCCACTCCCGCGGCGCTCGCGATCGAGGCAGTACGTCCCAGCGATAAGCCAATCCATCGTTCCCGGCGGACCACAGGGTTCGGCCATCGGGTGCGAACTGCACGACTCGGACGGCGGTATCGTGTCCTTCAAAATGGAGCAGGCGCTGGCCGGAGGCGACTTCCCAGACCTCGACGGCGTGGGTGCTGGTGCCGACCGCAATCCATTTGGAATCGGCGGAGAACGCGAGGGCGGAAGGGCGGTCGGGATTCGTGCCGAACATCGCCTCCATCGAATCCACCAGCGGCATCACCGGCAAGCGATGAAGCAACTTGCCCGTCTCCAATTCCTGGACGACCACTGGCCCCTGAGGCGACGCGGCGGCGATCCATTTGCCGTCCGGCGATGTGGTCAACACCGACCCCAACCACGGTAGATCGGGCAACTTCGGATCGGGCGAAGCGATCGAGTGCTTGGGCGTGAAATGGCCCGTGATCGGGTTGATCTGGACGAGCGTTTTCGCATCGTTTCCAAAGGTCAGTACTTGCCCATCGCTCGTGATAGTTGAAACTCCACAGCCCGGAGATTCGCTTCGAGCGCGGCCGGTTGTCGCATTCCAAACGATGAGCCCTCGGTTTCCCATGAAAGCGAGGTGTTCCCCGCCCGGACTGAACTCCAGTTTTCTCCGCCACGCGGACCACTGGGGAACCGTTGGATCGGGCAGAGGCGTCGGTCGTTCTCGACCGGTTGTCGTTTCCACCAACTTGATGGTGCCATTGCGGAACCCGGTGGCAGCGGTCAGTCCCGTCGGGCTGAGAGCCAACCCGCTGACGGGCACTCGGGGTAACGGGTAGGCTTGCCGCTCCCCCGTCTGGGTGTCGAATACCGCGAGTTGCCCGTCGCCAGCGGTCGCGAATGTGGAACCGTGCGACGAGAACGCGGCGGCCCCTCCTGCATCGGGAGCCGGACCAACCGCGCGGCCCGTCGCTCGATCCCAAACGCGAATCGTGCCATCGCACCCGGTGGTGACGATGGTCTTGCCGTCTGAAGGGAAGTGGACGCCGACGGTGCCGAGGTCGTGGCCGGCGAGGCGCGGGAGTTCCTTTCCCGTTGCAGCATCCCAGCGATGAACGCTGCGAACCGCGTCAGGAGCAATTCCGTAACTCAATTCGCCATTCACTCGGACGCAAACTTCCGTTCCATCATCCGAGATGCCGACGGTGCCCGCCCAGTAATCGATGATCTGTTGCGGACCGGCTGGCCCCTGCGCTTTGCCGCGGAGGGAGTCGGGGAGCGGGATGGAGACAACGGAACCCGAAGCCGTGGATAACACTTCGAGCCAGCCCGTTCTGGTCCTTCGGGCCACGCGCTGCAGATTGGACGATGCCGCGAATCCGAACCATTCGTCGACCGACTGCGCCGGGAGTTTGACTTCGCGACCGCTGCTCCATTCGAGCAAGGTGGCGACGCCATTTTTCTCATCGAAACGGAGGGCGAAGCGCCCGGAGGTTTCTCGCCAATTCGTTTGGCCAATTCGGGTGCCGAGCAACTCTCCACTCGGGATTTTTCGCGTTTCCGTGGTGCGAACCAGCTCTCCGCCAGGCTCATGAGGGTGCGCGAGAATGCCGTAGGCCAGCACATCGTCGGTATCCACGAACTGGCATCGGAAATCCGACGCGGCCGAATGCCACGACGTCCATTCGACTCGGCCGCTGGTCGTGTCCCACACGCGATACTGCTCGGCCCATGTCATTGCGAACCGCTTACCCGATGGCGAAAATGCCAGCATGGAGATTCCGCTCGCTGGAAACGTATGCGCCCGCCTACCCGTGGCGACATCCCACACAATCACCGTCCGCGTGCCTGCGGTGGCCAGCAACTTTCCATCCTGGGAAAGGGCCGAGCTGACGATTTCGGTACCGTGACGAAATTGCGGACTACCCAGGCGCTGGACCGCGCCAGCGGGGAGCGCGTTGGTCGCAAGGAAGTTCGAAGCGAAGACGAGAACGAGAGGTACCACGCGAATCCCTCCGCGAGTTCAAATTGAGAATTCGGGCTGTAACTGGTCGTATGCTTCGACTGCGTTCCAAACTTCCTCCTTCGCCAAGTCATGCACGATCACGGGCTTCACGGGTACTTCTCCCGCAATTCGCTGAGGAAATCCTCCGCCGGCGTACCCTTCGCCGTGCCGGATCGAATCTCCAAAGTACGTCGTGCGATTTCCGCGCCCCAGGCCTCGGCAACACCTTCTTCCTCGGGTTCGAGCGAGGTCAGCAAATACCGAGCAAGGTCGGCTCGGTCCGAAAGCGGCAGCCCGTCCAATTGCAGCTTCAAACTCTCGGCGAGAATGCTCATGGTACCTCCCCCATGTCGGTTTATTGCTCGTAGCGTTTAGTGAGAATCGTCCCAGCAATGGGATCGATGACGTAATGCGGACCGCCGCCTTTTCGCCTCGGGTCTTTGAGGTCGAAATCGACGTGCCAGCCGTCGCCTTCCAGAACTAGCGACACGCGGTACGGCGTGAGGTCTCGATAGGCGCGAATGGCGTCGGTTTGCGCGATGGTCAGCGCTCGATCGGCCGAGATCGTTGAGGGAGTCGAGGAGTTCATCTCTCTCCGATTCTACACGACCCAGTCGGGGGCGGGCTTGTGAACCCGCAGCAGGAAGGTCGGGTTCACTGCCTCGAAGCGGAGCGATTCCAGTTGCTCCACGCCCCGCGACAAGTTGATCAGCAGCACCTCCACACCCGCACCGATCCGCTTCAACACGGCATACGTCGCGGTCAGCATCTCGACCGTGCCCACGTTCGTGACCAGCCGCCCGCCGGGTCGCAGTGAGGCGAAGGCCGACTCGAGTAGCCTTGCGACCTCGCCGCCATTGCCGCCAACGAAGATCGCGTCGGGGGCCGGGAGGCTTGCGAAAATTTCGGGTGCCGTGCCGGAGACGGGCTTCACATTCGAGACGCCGAAGGTTTCGGCGTTGGCCACGATGAGGTGGTAATCGGCGGGGTCCTGCTCGATGGCGTACGCGTGGCCGGGGGCCACGAGCCCGGCGGCTTCGATCGCGACGCTGCCGCTGCCGGCACCCACGTCCCAGAACACCTGGCCGGGGTGCAGATCGAGTTGACTCAGCGCGATGGCGCGAACCTCGGCCTGGGTGATGAGGCCGGTCTTGGGCCGCGTCTGGGCGAAGACTTCATCCGGGTTGCCGAAGCGTCGCAGTTTCGCAGCCCGCGGCCGATCCGGGCGGTTCGGCTTCCGCCGCAGGATGAGAATGTTCAACGGGTCGAACTTCATCTCGCGAATCTCGGCGAGGTCGCCGCGGGTGATGCGTTCGTCCTTGCCGCCGAGGTTCTCGCAAACGATGCCGGTGAAGTAATCGATGCCGCGACCGAGGAGTTCCGCAGCGATGCGTCCGGGCTGATAGCGCTCGCTGGTGAACAGGCCCACGGTCTCTGCGGTCCGGATTTTATCCAGTGAGTCGTCGAGGGAACGCGCCGCGAGATCGGTGAGGTACGCGTCTTCCCACGATTCCTTGATCCGGGCGAAGGCGAGTTGCATGGACGAAACGTGCGGCATCACTTCGAAGTGTTCGGCCCCGACCTTTTCGCAGAGGTAGCGGGCGGTGCCGTAGAAGAGCGGGTCGCCGGTGGCGACGAGCGCGAGCCGCTTCTTGCCGAGGTTGGCGCGGAGCTTCTCGACGACCTCGGGAAGGTCGGAGCCGATGCGCTCGCGCTGGGCGGTGAGTTCGGGGAGCAGCCGCAGCACGCCATCGGAGCCGAAGACGACCTCGGCGGCGAGCAGCAACTCGCGCGATCGCGTCGTGAGCCCGGCGAGCCCGTCCGGCCCGATGCCGATCACGGGAACTTTGGAGGACGCGAGTTCGTTCATCGAGGCATCCGGGGATTTGTGTGAACCGACATTGTATCCCTCACAGTTCCGAATACCTTCACTCCACTCAATCGGTACCTCAAAGTGGAAGCGCACGTCACTGAGGATCGCTGCACCTGCCTGGGGGAGAATCATGGCAAGCCGATGGGAGAAACAAGTACTCCAGCGAATCGTCGCCGAAGTAGACCCGGATGCCGTGGGTGGCAGCGACATTCGCCAAGCAGGACTCGAGCCGCTCATTTTCGAGTCGCGGCCAGAATCGCACGGCCAGCCAACTGCAATGGCGTGCCGAGAGGTGTATGAATTGCTCCGAATGGCTGCCCACACAGACGGACGGTTGGCTGCTGCTGTACCCCTCGTCAAGAACTGGACGCTCACCGCAGACATCTACTCGCCGAGACTGCGACGCTTCATTGAGGTCGATGAAGTGCAGCACTTTTCAAAGCCCAGGCTGGCCAGACTCGTCGCAAACCGCTTGGCCCCTTGGGCACCTCTTTATGCCGCGCGGTTCTGGGAAGTGGAACTTCCGCGGCTGCTGAGAAAACCGAAACGCGATCTCGATCCGCCACACCGCGACGAGGCGAGAGCCTATCGAGACGAATTGCGCGAACGCTTACCCTTCTCTTACGGCCTGAGTCGCACGATTCGACTGGACGAATTCACGCTGGCGGCAGTGGGATTAGATAAGATCGCCGATCTGATGCTCGAAATCCTCGACACGGAGAAATGAGATGGAGCGTACGAATGGGCCGATCGATTCATCTGAGGATTCATTTGTCGGCTTCCCGCCCCAACCCATCAAATGCGAATGGCTCACTGCACGAGACGAGAAGCTCGCCCCGTCGGCCGACATTATCCGCCTGATCGTGGATGATCAGCGCGGCCACTGCGGGCCCTGGGCCAACGACATTTTCCAGAAGCACTTCCTCCACGACATCGAGCAATTCATCGGACCAACTCGCGCTCTGTTGATGACCGATGCCGGATCGATCAAAGTGAAAGTGTCACCCCTGTCTGCGACACTCGACTCTCTGCAGACAGGTCTGAAGGAAATCAGCCAAGCTCTTTCTCGAACCGACTTGGGAAGTATGGAGATGCTGCTCGGCGTCGACGGCTGCATTCCCGGACAAAGTACGCACCTCCAGGCCGTGGTTCACCTCAAGGGTAAGCCAACCGTCGCGTTGGCGAACACCACCATCAAGATCTACCCCACGGGCGCGGAAGCATCGTTACTCGTGGGGTGGCGCGTTTGCTCGAATCTGGATGGTGTACCGGACGAGTTTGTCAAGAGCCGCCGCGTCAAGACGACCGTTGGTACGATTCTTGTCCTGGTGTGTAACGATGCGGCGATCTTCTCTGCCCGGTCTCGCTCGAACTTGGGCTCTAAACTTGGGTTGGCAATCCGGGAGCACTTCCTGAAACAAGCGTCAATTTCGCCGGCACCGAACTACTTACTGATGGCGACACATTGGCAAGGGATTAACCCAGATACGGGGCGATGGTCAGGAGAGGCATTTCGCCAGGCTGCTGATTTTCTGGCCAACGAGACGGGGGCAACGGTGGTCACGACGTTGCGCGCTCCCAAGAGCGAATTGGTCGCGGCCGCAAATCGTTTCCGAGTTGTTGGCTCACGAGAAGACAAAGTGGCAACTCTCTTGGTAAGCGACACCCTCTGATTGCTCCTTCCACGAGCGGCTCAGAAACCCGCGTGGCGTTCAACTGCCCGCACAGGTAGAATAGCCGCGCCAGGTAAACCAGATTCCCCATCTTAAGGTGACGCCATGGGACGGGTGGGTAAAGGACAGATCCTCCGCAGCGGAGCGTTCGCATTCGGCATCGGCCTTCTGTGCCTCGGGTTTTCGGCCTTCGCCGACGACAAGAAGCCGGACGCCGCGAAGCCCGCCACGGGCGGCGACGCCATCAAGGACGAACTCTTCAAGCTGAACCGCGTGACCGATGAGGACGCTCAGAAAGCCACGCTCATCGCACTCGCCAAGGACAAGGCTGCGGCCAAGAAGAAGGTCGCGATCGCGGTGAAAATGCAGAAGGACGCGAAGACGCCGAAGGAGCGGCCCTTCAACTTCGCCGCCTCGATCATCCTCGGCCGCGTCGCCCACTTCACCAAGGAATACGACACCGCCGAGTACTTCTACTCGCAGTGTGCCGAGGCCGCCACCAAGCTCGAAAGCGGCGAGAAAATCCTCCAGGCCTTCGACGGCCTGCTCGACATGTACTGGGAGTCGCGCCGCTTCGACGACATGATCGACACCTGCGAGAAGTTCGTCGAACTGAAAGGGCCGATGGAAGTGGATCAGGCCAAGCCGTTCGTCCTCGAACGGCTCGTGCAAGCCAAGGCCAAGCAAGGCAAAATCGACGAAGCCCTCCGCATCACGGAAGGGCTCGTACAACTCGATGACGGCGGTTTCTACTTCGTGATGACCAAGGGCTGGGTGCAGCGCGAAGGCAGCAAGTTCGACGACGCCATCGAGACCTACCTCGAAGTACTCGACAAAGTCGACGGCAACAAGCGGCTCAAGGTCGACCAGAAAGACCGCATCAAGGACAGCGTTCGCTACACCCTCAGCGGGCTCTACGTGGACATCAAAGACATTCCCAAGGCCACCAAGCAACTCGAACTGCTCATCAAGAAGCACCCCGAGAACCCGACTTACAAGAACGACCTCGGCTTCGTTCTCGCCGACAACGATCTGAAGATGGACGAAGCCGCCAAGTTGATTCAAGAGGCACTCGACCTCGACAAGGAGCGGCAGGAGAAGGCACTGAAAGAGAAGAAGATCGACGAGGTGAAGGAGACGGCCGCGTACCTGGACAGCATGGGCTGGGTACTCTTCAAGCAGAAGAAGTTCAAGGAGGCACTGCCCTTCTTGAAGAAGGCGGCGGCCGATGAAGAGGAAGGCATCCACCTCGAAATCTGGGACCACCTCGGCGACGTGTACCTGGCGATGGACAACAAGAAGGAAGCGATCGCCTCGTGGCAGAAAGGGCTGACGATGGAAGATGTCTCCAAGCGGGACATCGAGCGCCGCAAGGCCGTGACGAAGAAGTTGCGGGCCGCCGGCGCGGAACCCATGCAGCTCGAGAAGAAGGAGCCTCCGAAGAAAAAGGTCTCGGACTGATGCGAATTCGGGTGGCACCGGCTTCCAGCCGGTGTCGCTCAGTCGAGCTTCTTCCACGGCGTGAGTACTTCTTTGCCCGTCACGCCGATGCCGCCGAGCGTCGTGTATTCGCCGACGAGCTTGGGCCCGGCTTCAATCTTGTAAACGCTAACGCCCGCCTGCCCGGCACTCACCCAGCACATCGAGAGTTGATCGCCCTTGCGCAGTGCCGTCCCCACGAACAGCACCTTGTCGTCGAGCGTGTAGGTCACGAGATATGCATCGCCTCGGCGTTCCACGACCGCTTGGGCCACAACCAACTTGCCCGTCGCTTCCACCAATTCCGAACGATACTTGCCTCCGATCTCGACCGCCTCATCCTCGGGAACCTTCGGCTTCTTGAGTACGATCAGCGCGAACCCGTCTTTGCCTTCAGGTTGGAAGTTCTCGGGGCGGGTCTGGCCCAACGGATCGAAGCAGAGTTTGAGGGTGTCGCCTTCGAGCGTGTAGATGCCGAGCATCGCACCGTCCTTGCCTTCGCCTTCCTTGATCGAGAGGTTGATGGTTCGCGGGGATTTGGCGGGATCGAGTTGCGCCGCTCCGGCCTGATAGACTTTCCCCTCGCGGCGGAAGACGAAGATGTTGCCTCCGAAGAAGACGCCGCGCTTCTTGAGGTCCGCGGCGGGGAGCGGCTTGCCGCTTTCTTCCCACGATTCGATTTGCCAGGTGCCTTGGAGCCGCTGCAATTCCTCAGCCGCGGTCGGCGGCTTCTTCGGCTCGGCGGCGAGCGCCGTGGCGAACAGAAAGACCACGGCGAACGCACTTCCCACGCACTTCATGGCGGACTCCTCCCACAGAACCGAGTCTGCAACTTCAGAGCACCGGCTGGAAGCACGGTGCCACCCATTGCAACTTCAGAGCACCGGCTGGAAGCACGGTGCCACCTTTCCCACTACTTCTTGAACGTCTCGTACGCCTCGGCCACCTTGCCCGCCTTCGCATCGCCATCGTGTACGAAGATCGCGTACTGGAAGGTGAGGCTCTTCCCCTTCTCGATCTTCACGAGGTCGGTGTTCCCCTTGTAGATGGGGAAGCCGCTCTTGTCGCGGCCGAAGGGATTGGCGGCCATGAGGCCGTAGCCGCGCGTATGCCAGGCGGCGCGGCTCGGGTTCTTGGGATGGTCGAAGATCGCGATGCCAGCTTGCTTGTCGTTCACCGTGCCCGAATAGTCGTGCCAGTCCGCCAGTTTGCCCCACATCGGGAGGTTGTCCTTCGCGGGGGCCGAAGCGACCGTGCCATCGGAGGAGGTCACCGTTCCGCCGGTCGCGGCCTCGGTTCGCATGGCGTCGTTCACGCGGACGCCGAAGGAGCCTTCCTTGGTGTCGCCAAAAGTGATGGGGCAGACGCTGGCGGTGAGCTTGCACTCGAAGGTGAAGAGCCGCCCCCCAGCAACTTCGCTCAAGACGATGGTCCGAACCTCGTCCAGAATCCTCACGCCGTCGGCCATCTGCCACTCGTTGAGCGTGACGAGTTGAGCGCCCTTCCCAATGGTGGCTTCCGTGCAGACGATCCGCCCGTGGCCCGCGGCTTCGCTCCAGAAATCGACCGCGTGTTTTCCCTTGAGGTCGATGCCTTCCGGGATCACGTCGCCGTGGCAGAACCACACGGACTTCTGATGGAAGTGGTCGGTCTTGTCGGGCCCGCTGCGATCCATGGGCCAGGCTCGGGTCACGGGCACGCCGTTGGGAGCGAGTACCGGCCAGAGAAAGGGCTTCGCCAGCGGTTTGGTTCCTTCCCCTTTTTCGAGTTGCACCGACCCCGTGGCCTGGTACTTCGCGACCGTCTCCTTGCCGATTTTGAACTCGAACGCGTCCTCGTTCTTTTCGAGTGTCGGATCGGCGGCGTTCGCAAAGTGGCACGCGGCGAAGAGCGCGAGGGAGAGCCAGCAGCGCATGGGAGAGCCTCGGAGGGTGTTCGGGCAGCGAGTTGTAGTGTCGGCGGGGCGAGCGCGGGAGTCAAGCGCGGGATGCACTACTGCAGCGACTTCACCAGCACCTGTGAACGCCGGCCGTTCTGCTCGTAGCGCTCCCGACGCAGCGGAGGCAGGTCGTCCGGGGTGCCGAGCCGGAAGCCCGCCTTCTGCACGAAGTAGTTCACCGCCTGCGTGGAAAGGCAGAACAACTCCGCGAACTTCTTGTTCCGCGCCAGGTTCTCCACGTACGAAATCAGCTTCACCCCGATGCCCTGGTTGGCGTACCGATCGTCCACGAACACGCTCGCCAGTTCCGCCTTCTGCTGCTCCGGGTACTGGTGCATGGCCACACACGCGACCGGGTTGCGATCCACCTCGAACACGTAGAACTCGTGAATCTGCTTCTCGAGATCGGCCCGCGTCCGCTTCACGAGTTCGTCGGATTTTACGCCCTGCTGAATGAGCGCGAACACGGCGCGAAGGTCCTTCTTCTGCGCCGGGCGGATCGACTGGTACTCGTTGGCGTAGATCAGCGTGCCGATGCCTTCGTTGGAAAAGACTTCACCGAGGAGCCCTTCCTGGACACCGCCATCGATGATGTGAATGCGTTCGACGCCCTCGCGGCCGGCCCGGATGGCGTGGTCGAGCTTGGTCGTCGAGTCGCGCGAAAGCTCGCCTCGGTGCTTCTTGAGAAACACCTCGGCCTCCTGAACGGTCATCTGGCGAACGATTTCGCCCTTGGGTCCGCGCACGCCGCCTTCGCTCGTGAGGTAGATCAGCTTGATGGCGCGAAGGGCCTTGGCCACTTCCACGGCCACGGCATCGGAGTTGAGTCGGTACGAGTTGCCGACGCCATCGCAGCCGAGCGGCGGGATGACCGGGATAATGTCTTTTTCGAGCAGCGTCTGGAGGAAGCCAACGTCGATGCGTTCGACGCGGCCGGTGAGCAGGTGATCGACGCCGCCGAGGATGCCTTTCGGATGCGCGACGACGGCATTGGGGCACGCGGCCCGCAGATCGTTGGCGAGCAATCCTTCGAGAATCTCGTGGGTTACGCGGTTCGCCGCGGTGATCGCGACCTGCAGCGTTTCCGTGTCCGTGATGCCGAGGCCATCGAGGTCGGAGGCGTTCATATCGAGCATCTCGGCATAGCGCTTAACCTGGTGTGCGGCCCCGTGAACGAGCACGACCTGAATGCTCAGGCTGCGCAGCAGCGAGATATCGAGCAGCAGGTTGGGGAAGTTCTCGTGCTCGACGACGGCCCCGTCGATGGCGATGACGAACACGCGGTCGCGGAACCGCGGCACGTATCGGAGAATTTCGCGGAAGTACGTCAGGCGTTCTTGCATGGGGGAATTGTATCGCCGATTCACGACACGCAGACAACAGCTTCTTCAGCGGATGCTACCGAGACCGGTTCGATCTCCGACTGCGGTTCGTTCCCCTCCCGCGCGTAGGAAACAAGCGTCCGCCCACTCAGCCGTTCCTTCTCCTTGAGGTCCTGGAACATTGCGTCGATATCGTAGTTGAAGCGGGCGGCGTATTCGTCGCGGATTCGCCGCACTTCGTCGACAATCGGATCGTTCATACTGCTCTCCCCAGAAGTTGATCGGGCGTGCAAATGATCGGAGCCTGAAATCCCTTTGCAGCACAGATCGATTCGATCAACGGCCTCATCGTGGCGTTCGCCATGTGGCGACAGTTCCAAGTCAGAAGGTATCTTACTCGGTTCACGGCCGCGACTGCAATATGCAAGGCGTCTGCGGGTGCAGTCCCGTAGCTGCGAGCTGGAGGCGGGTGTATTCTGAGCTGCAAGCAGGATGGACAGGTTTCCTGCGTCCCTCTGAAGGAATCAGCTATGAC
>JAYTGN010000055.1:0-18007 GCA_043733485.1 Gemmataceae bacterium | reverse complement strand
GAGACCGCCGAGCCAGCGGAACCCGGCGACGGCGCGAACGGTATCACGACGCCGACGAATGCCGCCGCCGTCGCCCCCGCGATCCTGGCCCGACGCTACAAGGAAATCGCGGAAATCTGCGCGAGCGCCGGCAACCCGATGACCACGGACGATTCCGGCCGCGAAGTCAGCCTACTCGCAATGGCGTGCACGAACGGATGGAACACGAACCAAGTACGGCGAGAGGCCCTACACGTGATTCGAGCCAGTCGCCCAGACGCACCCGCCGCCCATCGCGGAACCGGAGGAGCCGGCATCACCGCGAAGCACCTCGAAGCCGCCTTGATGGTTCGAGCCGGCCACGAATCGCTTGCCGTCAAAGCTTACGGCGCGGCCGCGGTCGAACAGTCCCGCCGGATGCACGGGGCGAGCCTGCCCGATTTCTGCGCCGCCACACTTCGGGCTTCTGGCAAAGACGTTCCGCACGGTCGCAACGAAATGATCCGGGCCGCATTGTCCGGAGGCGACTGGACGAACTTGCTCTCGAACGTCGCCGGGAAGGTTTTGGAAAACGTCTGGCGAATCGCGCCGGCGACGTGGCGCTCGTGGTGCGCGACCCGTTCCGCTCCGGACTTCAAGACCCAGACCTCGATTCGTCCCACTTTTGGTGGCAAGCTGGAGTTGCTTCCGTCCGGCGGGACCATCCGTCACAACACGCTCGGGGAATCATACTTCACTTGGCGGGTTTATCAGTTCGCCGCCATGTATTCCATCGACCGAACCACCATCGTTAACGACGATTTGGGCGCAGTGTCGGACATCCTGCCCACGCTCGGCAAGAAAGCCCTTCGCGAACTCTCAGACCTGATTTACGCCCTGGTTCTCGCGAACTCCGGCAGCTTCTTTTCGGCCGGCAACAACAACAACCAGACCGGCGCGGGCTCTGCCCTTTCCGCGACTTCGCTCGCAACCGCAGTTCGGCAGCTGCGCAACCAGCAAGACCCAGACGGGAACGCCCTCGACCTTTCGCCCGCCGTTCTCGTCGTGCCGCCCGCGTTGGAACAGACCGCCCGCGGGTTGCTCAATAGCCAAACCGTGATGCGAAATCCGGGCACGGACCTCCAACCCGAGGGAAATACTTTTCAAGGCCTGGCCCGCTTGGAAGTCGAACCGCGTCTCGAAAGCGGTGTTACCGATCCTGTCAGCAAGACCACCTACGCCGGTTCCTCAACCGCGTGGTACCTGTTCGCGAGCCCGGCCGACATGCCCGTTGTGGTCGGTTTCCTGAACGGAAAAGAGACGCCGAATCTCGAATCGTTCGGGTTCAACTCCACGCCCGACCGCCTCGAACAGTCCTTCCGCGTCGTTCACGACTTCGGCGGGGCGCTCGGCGACTACCGCGCGGCTCAACGCTCGGCTGGCGCGTAACCCACCCACCCAACGCGAAGCAAGTCGCCCGCCATCGTGATAACCGCCCGGAGTAGTGACCCGTGCGGGTTAGTCAACACGCTGGAAAAACGGACGGCAAGCACCCCCGGCCGGTCCCCTGAATACCGGCCGGGGTTTTGTTTCACACACAACGTAACCATGAGGTAGTGCGATGCCAACCGGTGGAGAAGGCGGAGGCGGAGGCGGTTCGTCCGACGTGAGAGCCGGCGGCGCGTTCGTTGAGATTTGACGTTACGAACGAACGGCTTGGCGAGATCGCCGGCAAGCTCACCAACTTAGCGGTTGCCACGTTCAAATAGTGCAAACCGGCCGCGCTCGTTGCGTGGTGCGGCTACCAGGTCGCGTGCGGTTCTTACTTCGCGCCGCACGCGACCGGACTTCGATACACGCCCCAACCTCTGGCCAGCCCGCCCGCGGCAGCGTAGGAGCTTCAAGACATGGACACCCAGACGCCCACCACAACGCCTACGACGCCCCAGACAAGGCCAAGCCAAGAGCGGACGGTCGAAAGCCCCTACCTCGACTTGAACGAGGCTGCGGCCTACTGCCGGTGCGCAAAACAGACCATCTACAACCATCGCCGGGAGATTGAACGGCAACCCGGAATCGGGAAGCTGATTTTCAAAAGGGAGACATTGGACAAGTGGCTGGCCACGAGGCGACGGGGGTAGGCCTACCGCTTGGAACGAGGCCGCGACTCGCCACGCTCCTTCATGAGATCGGCAAGCATTTCCTCTTCGTCGCGGTCGATCACAGGGCCAAGCTTTTCGAGCAAGTAATCGGGGATCGAAAGCCCGCGGTGAGCCGCGATGCGGTTGATGCGCCGAATCATTTCACTGGCCAGCCGAACAGTTTCGGTCGGAGCTTTCTTTTCTCTTGGCATGACGGGAAGGATAGCGACCACTGGTTCACCTGAGCAAGAACAACGGCCACAAGACTAAGCAGATTATAGCAAATGACACAACTGCAAAAAAACGAAAGTTTGTAGTTGACACATTGTGTCATTGTGACTAACCTCCGTTTGTGTCGATTGAACCAACGGAAGGAACCCGCAATGACCACGCCCGCTACCGCCGCCCGCCTTTGGTGGACCCACGCCGCCGGCCAAGTGAGCCAACTCACTGACCACGCCGAGCAACTTCTCGCCCAGGCCAAAGCCGGCCACCCGCTACCGTTCGACCGCGCCGCCCTCAACTCAATCTACGTCGGCCTCGAAAACGCCCTCTCTCGAATTCTCTCTTCCATCCCCGAACCCGAACCCACCCTGGAGGCGTGACCATGGCCCGCCACGGTCGATTCCCGTTCATTCTCCCGGACGGCCGCACCATCCGAGGTAACTTTCTGATCCGAGGGCGATACCTCAAAACCCGGTTCCCCCACCCTGGCCAGCCGGGAAAGTACGTCGAGACCGCAACCGGGATCGAGACCCCGAAAGGCTTCACCGTCAAAAAGGAACCGCCAGCCGACTGGTTCACCGAATCGGCGCGAATCATCGCCGACGCCTACCGCCCAGCCCTGGCCAGCAAACCGACCGAACCCGACCCCGCAACGTGGGACGCCGTTCTAGCCCACATCCGGACCACGCCGGACTTGCGGCCGGACAGCATCCGCGCCTACGTCGCCGCGATCCAGGCCATCCGAAAAATCCTTCCCGCACAATCGCCGGCCGAGATCACGGTTCAGGACGCCGACCGGTTCAAGCGAGAGTTTCAGCAAGGCACCTACGCCCGCGGCCACGCCAACGACGCGACCCGGTTCACCCGTTCGCCTACATCGTGCCGAACCTACCTTAGGTGCCTTCGATCGATCTGGAAGAAGCATCTAAAACCCGCGGGGTTCGTGAATTCAAACCCGTGGTTGGAAATCGCCTACCCGAACACGCCGAAAGGAAAGCGGGTTCGCCTTCCCGACGAGGACGCCGTTACCGCCCTGTTCGAATGGTTCGCGACGCGGTTCCCATCGTGGGAGCTGCCCGCCCTGTTCGTGAAGGTGAAGATGCTGGCAGTTTGCCGAACCCTCGACTTGTGCAAAGCGAAGAGCGCCGACCTGACCGGGAACGTCCTGACCCTTTCCGCAGAGGCCAGCAAGACGCGGACGGCCCGCAACATGGAACTACCCCCCGACCTGGCCAGCCGGCTTCATGCGATGAAGGGCGCAACGTGGCTTTGGGAACGTAGCGTCGCCGAGAGTAAGGTTCACCGAGCCGCGAACACGACGAAGGCGAGAGAGGATTACCAGCCGACGACTTGGAAGCACACTATCGAGAACTTGTTTCGCGAGTTCAACGCCGGCCGCGATCCGAAGGCACGGGTTCGCCCGCACGATCTTCGAGCGCGGGGCATGACGATGCTGGCCATCGGGACGGGTTCGGTCGATGCCGTGGCCGAGGCGGTTGGTTGCGATGTGCAGACCGCCCGGCACTACCTCGACGCAAGTAAAGCGTTCAACGGCATGGAGATTCTAAAGCGAATGGCCCCAATCCTGCGCGGGTTCAACCGTCCTGGCGACTTGTGCCAAGATGTAGTTACCATACCTTCCTCAACCCCAGTCCGGAGCGTTACCCATGAGCACCCCGAAACCCGATGACATGGCCGAAGCGTTCGCCCGCCTGAAACGCGCGGAAGCCGACGAGATTCGTTTGCACTTCGAACCCGGCAGGGATACCGGCGATAAGTGGGCGAGAGAGAAGTCGCTTCCGTCTCAACTGAAGCGCCTCGCAAGGCGGGTCTCAACCGGTGGAAAGGCCAACGAGATCGGAACCGTCGAAGACTACATTTCCCACACGGGCGAGTATGGTTCCGTGGCGGAATGCCTTTGCTGGGATCTCATCGACCCGACTGACGAAGACCTCGACACGGATAAGTTCTGGGAAGAAGCGATTGGGAAGAAGGCAGCGAAGGCGATCCAGCACGACGGATACGCAGGCGGTTTCATCGTCGGAGCACTGTGGGTCTGGGAGGAGTTCAAGGCTTCCGGCCAAAGCTAACCATTCAAGCACGAAGCCCACCCAGGAAACCGGGTGGGCTTCTTTGTTTACCGTGGAGTTTCTGCGGAGTTCGGAACCGAAGTTCCGTAAAACGCCTCAAAACAAGTGGCCCCTGTCGGGCTCGAACCGACGACCCGCTGATTAAGAGTCAGCTGCTCTACCAACTGAGCTAAAGGGCCCAACAACTCTCATTTTGGAAGAACCGCACCCCGCCTTCAAGGGGGCGATGCTCCAAAAACAACAACATCCCGAGACACAACCCCACCCACAGGTTCGCGCCGAGTGAGCTCGATCATCGAAGCGGAAGGATCACGTGGTCCGCGAAACGCTCCATTTCCTCCAACTGCGGGCTGCACTGGAGCAGTAACAAGTTCACGCCCGCCGCTTCAAACGCCTTCACTTGGTCCATCACCTGAGCCGAGGTTCCAATGAGCCCGGACCGCAAGCCGCGATTGGACACGGAGTAGTCTTCCAACGAAACGCGCTGCTCGAGTTGCGTGCCTGCCAGCCACTGCTGATAGTTGTGGTAGCCGGCCTTCGATTGATTCACGTCGGTGATGCGGGCCAACTCCGCCTTCGCCTCGGACTCGGTGTTCCGCACGATCGAATACCCGGCCACGCCGAAGATCATCGGTTCGAGGCCGAACTTCTCTCGGCGAGCCCGCATGTCCGCGATCTTCTCGCGGATGCGTTCGGGCGGGTCGCCGTGCATCACGTAGGCGTCGCACGTTTTCGCGATCAGGTTCTTCGCGGTCTCGCTCTCGCCACCGGCATAAATCACGGGCCGCGGCTTCGTCGCCGGCTTCGGCTGCATCACCGAATCGAGGACCTTGTAGTACTTCCCCTCGAAGGTGAAGTGGTCTCGCTTCCACATGTTGTCCACGACCTCGAGCCACTCGGCCGTGCGGGCGTAGCGGTCGTCGTGCTGCTCGAAGTGGACGCCGTACTTGGTCGCTTCGTCCTTCCACCAGGAGGAAACGACGTTGAGGGAAAGCCGGCCACCGCCGCCGATGTTGTCGATGTTCGCGGCTTGCTTGGCAAGCAGGGCCGGGTTGTGAAACGTGGGCCGCACCGCGACCATGTATTCGAGCTTGTC
Source organism: Gemmataceae bacterium (assembly GCA_043733485.1). Lineage (GTDB taxonomy): Bacteria > Planctomycetota > Planctomycetia > Gemmatales > Gemmataceae > Urbifossiella. The sequence goes on along the minus strand of JAYTGN010000055.1, from coordinate 12,497 downwards.
GGTGACAGCCATGAGTGCCGCGGCCGTACTCCAGGCATCGAGCGACGGGGCTTCTTCGCCCTTGATGTCGTTGAGGTTTAACTCGGCGATGAGCGAGAGATCGTAGCCAATTTGTTCGCTGCGCTGGGCGAGTTTCTTGTTATATTCCCAGGTCGGGGCCATGTTCTCGTCGTCGACGTTGCGCAGCCAACCGCCGAAGATGGGCATCCAGTAACCGTAGCGCATGAGCAACCTCCGCAGGATGAGTTCATGATACGAGTGCGGACGGGCCGGTCCCTTCGAACTACAACGGCATCGGTTCCCCTCGCGTCCGGAGGTTCGCTCGTGAACGCCACCGAGATCGTCGAGACGCTCCGTTTGCTCGGCAGCGTATCGACCAAACGCACCCTCATGAAGCACGGTGCCCAGGAGCCGTTCTTCGGCGTCAAGGTCGAGGACCTTCAGAAGATTCGCAAGAAGATCGGGGTGAACTACGAACTCGCGCTCGAACTTTACGACACCGGCATCTCGGACGCGATGTACCTCGCGGGCCTCATCGCGGACGACGCCCGCATGACGAAGAAGGACCTCCAGCGCTGGGCCGAGGGCGCTTATTGGTACATGCTCAGCGAGTACACCGTGGCGTGGGTTGCTTCCGGAAGCCAGCACGGCTGGGGCATCGCTTTGAAGTGGATCGATTCCAAGAAAGTGAACGTCGCCTCGGCTGGCTGGGCAACGCTGTCCAGTATCGTGGCCACGGGGCCGGACGAGAATCTGGACGTGACGCAACTCGAGGAGTTGCTCGGCCGCGTCGCGAAGGCGATTCACGCACAGCCGGGTCGCGTACCTTACGTGATGAACGGCTTCGTGATTGCCGTGGGCAGTTACGTCAAGCTCTTGACTGAGGCGGCGGTTCGCACGGCGCGCTCGATCGGCCCCGTGAAAGTGGACATGGGCGAAACGTCGTGCAAGGTGCCGTTGGCGACCGAATACATTCGCAAGGTTCAGGATCGCGGAACGATTGGCCGCAAGCGCAAAATGGCCAAGTGTTGAACGCAAAGCTCACCGCGTTCGGTTAGACTCGGGCTTCGCTTTTCCCCAGGAAGAACACCATGTCCCTTCGAGCGATCGCGCTTCCCCTGGCGTTTCTGGCTGCGGTGGCGTGGGCCGCGACTCCGAACGACGAAGAGAAGAAGGCCGAGCCGAAGCCCGCTCGCAAACCGTGGACGACGTCCAAGGTCACGGGTTCGCCGGAGCCGCCGCCCCCGTTCAAATCCGTTCGTGCCTTCCCGAATGTGAAGGTCAACCATCCCACGCTCATCGCGCGGTGCCCCGGTTCGGACCGTCTCTTCGTCGGCGAACAGGAAGGCGTCCTCTACTCCATCGCCAACAAGCCCGACGCGAAGGCGGAGGTCTTTTTCGATCTGAAGAAGGAACTCAAGACGCTCGACAAGACCGCGAAGGCGACGGGCATCGGCGAACTCTACGGCCTCGCCTTTCATCCGAAGTTCGAGCAGAACCGTTTTTGCTACGTCTGCTTCACGCTGTCGTCGCCGGGGAAGTTGCCGGACGGCACGCGGGTGTCGCGTTTTAAAGTCATCGAGGGCGATGAGAAGAGCGGGCGGGACGCCCGCGCTCCCAGGATCGACCCGGCGAGCGAAGAGATCGTCATTACTTGGCAGGGCGGCGGGCACAACGGCGGCGACCTCCACTTCAGCCCCATCGACGGCATGCTCTACATCTCCACCGGCGACGGCAGCGGGCCCAACCCGCCCGACGTACTCAACACCGGCCAGGATTGCTCCGACCTGCTCTCCTCCATTCTGCGAATCGACGTCGACCATCCCGGCGAGCCGAAGGGCGTCAGCCCCCGGGTGAATTACTCCATTCCGAAGGACAACCCGTTCGTCGGCATGAAGGACGTGCGGCCCGAGATCTGGGCCTTCGGCTTCCGCAACCCGTGGCGCATGAGCTTCGATCGCAAGACCGGCGACCTGTGGGTCGGCGACGTCGGCTGGGAACTGTGGGAGATGGTTCACAAGATCGAGAAGGGCGGCAACTACGGCTGGAGCGCGGTCGAAGGTCGGCAACCCGTGAAGCCGAACCAGAAGCTCGGCCCGACGCCGATCCGCCCACCGACCATCGAGTTGCCCCATACCATCGCGATGAGCGTGACCGGGGGCTACGTCTACCGCGGCAAGAAGTTCCCGGAACTGCTCGGTGCCTACGTCTTCGGCGACTGGGAAACGAAGCGGTTCTGGGCGGCGCGCTTCGAGGACGACCGCTTGAAGGAGATGCCCGAGATCGTGAAAGCCGGCATCCGCGTCTCGTGCTTCGGCGAGGATAACAGCGGCGAGATTTTCTACTTCGACTACGACAGCGGCCTGATGTACACGCTGGAGAAGAACGACGCGGTGGGAAAGAATTCAAACTTCCCCATCAAACTGAGTGAGACGGGCTTGTTCAAGGATGTGAAGACGCAGGAACCGGCTGATGGTGTCGTTCCCTTTAGCCCGAACTCCGAACAGTGGATGGACGGCGCGCGAGCCGACTGGTTTATTGCTCTGCCCGGCACGTCGAGTGTGACGGCGTTCGAAAAGCCGCGCAAGTTGCCGGGACAGGTGAACTGGCACGACTTCAACATGCAGTTCCCGAAAGACGCGGTGCTGGTGAAGACGATCTCGCCGGCGTTCGCGGCCCGCACGCACGAGGTCCGCGTCGAGACGCAGATCCTCCATTTCGACGGCGAAGATTGGCGGGCGTACACCTATGCTTGGCGCGAAGATCAATCGGATGCGGACCTCGTTCCCGCGGACGGATCCGAGAAGGACTACACGTTCAAGGAGCGCAACGGGGGAGAGCACAAGGAATCGTGGAACTTCGCGAGCCGCACGCAGTGCCTCACGTGCCACAGCGCCTGGTCCGAATACGCGATGGCGTTCACCGTGCCTCAGTTGAACGACAGCTATTTCGTCGCAGGTAATGCGGAATCGAGACTCGAATGGTTCACGAATCGCGGCTTCATCAACCGTGTGAGTGAGAAGGACCAGCCGCTTCCGCCTTACGACCGCGCGAGCGCGAAAAGGGAACGGCGGCTGGCGCAGCCCCTGGAGGAGCCTTTCCTAGGCGGCCCGTTGTTAGAAGAGAGCGCCCGTTCCTATCTGCATGTGAACTGTTCGCACTGCCACCGGTTCGGCGGAGGAGGAGGACAGGTCGTGTTTGAAATGGATATTTCAAAGCCGCTCAAGGACACCGGCCTGGTCGATGCCAAGCCGAAGCAGGGCGACTTCGGCATCGCGGACGCCCGACTCATCGCCCCCGGCGACCCGTGGCGAAGCGTCCTCCTCTACCGCATGGCGAAGTTCAACCACGGTCGCATGCCGCATCTCGGTTCCGAGCGCCCACACGCGGCGGCACTGCACATGGTCGCGCGCTGGATTCACGGCATGAAGTCGGTGGAGCGCCTGAAGTTGCCCAAAGACGCGGACGGATTCGAGAAGGCGACCGGAAATGTGGAGACCGCATTGCCGTTCGCAATTGCCTTCGGCAACCGCTTCTACATCGCGCAGGACGATGGCAGGCTTCTGAAGGCCGCCGCCAAGTTGCCACCCGGCCCCGTGCGCGATCTCTTCGATGGATACCTGCCGCCGGACCCCAAGGGCAGGCGGATCGGTTCCAATCCGCGACCCGCAAGCATTCTCGCGAAGACCGGCGACGCCAAGAATGGCGAGGCGATCTTCTTCAACAAGGAACTCAAGTGCATCAATTGCCACAAGCTCGGTGACAAGGGGGTGTCACTCGGTGCCGACCTCTCCGCGATCGGCAAGACCCGCACCAAGGCCGAATTGCTCGACAGCATTCTTTTCCCTTCGGCGAAGGTCGAGCCGCAGTATGCGTCGTATCTGGTCAAGACGCACGATGGCCGCACGTTCACGGGTCTGCTCGTGAAGCGCGACGAGAAGCAAGTCGTACTCCGCGACGCGGAGAACAAGGAGATCGTGCTGGCGGCGGACAACGTGGAGTCGGTTCAGCCGTCGCGGTTGTCGATGATGCCGGACGGGGCCGTGAGTGGGTTGACGCTTCAAGAAGCGGCCGACCTGGTGGAGTTTTTGGCGACGCGCAAATAGCCCCCGGCTTGCCGGGGGTCCGACCGGAGACCCGGCGTAAACGCCGGGCTATGTGTAGCATGATCCGACTCCGCAACATGGCGAGCACACCTTGGGAGGCCTGAAGTCTCGCCGATTTACCCGGCTTCCCGTATCCCATCTTTCTCCCTGGATCCGCCTTCCCGGAGCCCGTCCGCCCGATGTCCCTCCCGGTCGTACTTTTCGCGATTGTCGCCGCCGTCACCGCCGTCTCCGCGCTGGGCGTGGTGCTGACGCGGAACATCGTTCGCGCCGCGGTCTGGCTCCTGTTCACGCTCATCGGCGTCTCGCTCACGTACTTCCTACTCGGGGCCGAGTTCCTCGGTGCCGCCCAACTCATCGTCTACGTCGGCGGCACGCTCGTACTCGTCGTCTTCGGCGTCATGCTCACGGCTCAGGGGCCGCTGCAATCGTTGAAGACGCGACCGGCTGAGTGGGTGGTCGGCGGCGTGCTTGGAGTTGCGCTCTTCGCCTTGATCGTGTCCGTGAGCGTCGGTTCGATTGGGGCTGCGAAGCCGAATAACGGGAACGATCAACTGCCCGGCGTTGGGCCGCTCGGGCTCGCCTTCCTCGGCGTCGCCGAAACCGCCCCCATCGGCGAAGTGACCGGCGTGCCCCCCGGCACCAAGATCAACCGCGTTCAGGTCGCGTACTTGCTGCCGTTTGAAATCGTCTCGGTGCATCTGCTCGTGGTGCTGGTCGGTGCCGCGTATTTGGCTCGGGCCAAGCGGAGGGCGAAGCCATGAATGAACTCGGCATCCAGCCGTTCCTGGTTCTCTCCGCGTTCCTGTTCGTGTGCGGCGTCGTCTGCATCGCGACCAAGCGGAACGCCATCGGCATCTTGATGGGCGTCGAACTCGTGCTCAACGCGGCAAACGTGAACTTCATCGCCTTCGCCCGCTACAACCCGGTGTTCCGCCTCGAAGGCGAGGTCTTCGCGCTGATGGTGATCGTGCTCGCGGCAGCGGAAGCCGCCGTCGCCCTGGCGATCATCCTGAACTTTTACAACAACCACGCCACCGTGGACGTGGACAAGGCGGATGAGTTGAAAGGTTAGTTCGACCGGCGAACCGGCGACGTCAGTCGCCGGGTTCTTCTCCTTCACCCGGCGACTCACGTCGCCGGTTCGCCAGGATTGACTTGGAACTGTCCAAGATGTTCGACTGGTTTGAATCCAACCCGGGCCGGCTGTACGTCGTGGCGACGCTGTTGCCGCTGGCGTCGTTCGCGCTGTTGCTCCTCGCCGGTGGCGTGCGGGCACTCTGCCGGCCTTCACGACAAGCGCCCGGTCTGCCCTCCTCCTTGTACTGGCTCTTCGGAGGCGACCGCCCCCTTAAAAGTGGAGCTTACTTCGCGACGGGTTGCATGGCGGTCGCGGCCGCGATTGCGATCGCCGGGCTCGTCCTGTTTCTGCACGACACCGAGAAGCACCTCAAGCCCGAGGCGATGGCCGCCCGCTGGTCCGAACGCATGGACTGGGTTCGCATCGGTTCGCAGAACAGTGCCGCGCCGGCCGACTGGGAGAAGCGAAACGAGGCCGACCCGGACCGCACGCCGCCGCGAACGGCCCTCGCCCTCGAACTCGGCTACAAGATCGATCACCTCTCGGCCCTCATGTTCGCGATGGTCGCGGTGATCAGCACCGGCATCTTCCTGTTCTCGCTCGGTTACATGAAGGATGAAACCGACGAGACCGTCCACGATCATGAAGTGGACAAACAAAGCCCCCTGGGAGCGCGGCCGTCCCGGCCGCTCGATGACCACGCAGCTGCGGGCGGGACGCCCGCGCACCCAGGGGGGCACGAACACTTCCATCGGCGCGGCCGGTACGGGCGATTCTTCCTCTTCTTATCGCTGTTCTGCTTCTCGATGCTCAACCTCCTGATCGCGGACAACCTCTTTCAGGTGTTCGTGAGTTGGGAACTGGTCGGCGTCTGCTCGTTCTTCCTCATCGGGTTCTACTACGAACGACCGTCGGCCTCGCGGGCAGCCAACAAAGCGTTCATCGTCAACCGCATCGGCGACGCCGGGTTCCTCGTCGGCATCATGCTCGCGTGGAGCTTCCTCGGCACCTTGAACTTCGAAGAGATGAATCGCCGAGTTCGTTCGCCTGAACGCGACTTCCATGGCCGGCTCAACCTCGCCGATCGGATCGTGCGGGTGAACCCGACGGACAAAGTTGATGAGGCTGGGAACCCTCGCTATCGCCTGCCGCCCGAGGAACAATTTGGAAGCGGTTCGCACGTTGCGTTGTTCCCGCTGTTGTGGGAAGAACCGAGCCACGTCCACGGGCTCGGCTACTCGAAGCACAACGATCGCGGCTTCTCCGTCCCCGCGAAGGCCGACCTGTTCAGCTATGGAGCCATGCCCTACTGGCTGTTCGTGGTCATGGGGCTCGGCATCTTCATGGGATGCGTCGGGAAGTCCGCTCAAGTGCCGCTGCAAACGTGGCTCCCAGACGCGATGGAAGGCCCGACGCCGGTCAGCGCCTTGATCCACGCCGCGACGATGGTCGCCGCCGGCGTCTATCTCGTGGGCCGGGCCTTCCCGCTGTTCGCGCCGGAGGTGCTGCTCACCATCGCGTACATCGGTGCGATCACGCTCTTCATCAGTGCCACGATCGCGCTGGTTCAAACGGACATCAAGCGGGTGCTGGCGTTCTCGACCTGCTCGCAACTCGGCTACATGATGCTAGCGCTGGGCGTGGGCGGCTGGGTCGCCGGGCTCTTGCACCTCCTCACGCACGCCTTCTTCAAGGCGCTCTTGTTCTTGTGTTCCGGCAGCGTCATCCACGGCTGCCATCACGAGCAAGACCTGCGCAAGATGGGCGGCCTCTTCCCGAAGATGAAGATCACCGCGATCACAATGCTGATCGGCGTGCTTGCCATCTCGGGCGCTCCATTCCTGAGCGGCTGGTACAGCAAGGACATGATCATCTCATCGGCCCTCGGCTTCGGGCTCTGGGAACAGGACCACGGGCACAGCGTGCATGTTCTGCTCTTCATCCTGCCGCTCGTCACCGCGCTGATGACCAGCTTCTACATGTTCCGGCTCTGGTTCCTGGCGTTCGCCGGCACACCGCGCAATGAGCAAGTGTACGAGCGCGCCCACGAGTCGCCGTGGGCGATGACGTTGCCGTTGATCGTGCTGGCACTGTTCAGCCTTGGCGTCGCCTGGGGCTGGCCGATTTGGGATGCGGACCGCCACGAGTTCCCAAGTGCGCTAGGTGAACTGCTTCACAAGGGCGAGCCCGCCTCCGTCGAGGTTCAGTTCCACGAGGCCGAACAGGAAGGTCACGTCCACCACTGGGCCGTGTTCGGTATGACCCTGGCGACGTTCCTCGCCGGGTCCGGCCTGGCCGCGATGATGTACTGGAAACCGATGATCGACCCGGCGGCGATTCGCGGCCAACTCGGCGCGGTCTACACGTTCTTCCTGAACAAGTGGTATTTCGACGAGGCGTACAACGCGGCTTTCGTGAAGCCGACGGTGGCGTTCGCGGCCGCGGCCGCGGCCGCGGACAAGCGACCGACCGATGCGCCGCCTCCGGCGGGCGAGTCCGAGTTGCCGCCGCGTCGGTTCGATTTGTTCACGTTGGACGGCTGGTTGAACGGTTTGGGCCAGCTTTTGGGAGCCGTCGGAAGCTCGCTGCGAAGTGTGCAATCGGGCCAGTTGCGGAACTACGTTCTGTTCCTGGCCTTGACGGTGGCCCTGTTGTTGGGGATTCTCTCCGTCTTAACGGGATGATTGAAACCCGGTTTCTGCTTTGGAAACCGGGTTTCTGGGTACGCAGCGAGAAACCCGGTTTCCAAAGCAGAAACCGGGTTTCAAGAAGAAGGGCCAATGGAATGCCCGAGTCCGATCTGTTGTGGATGTCCGCACTCGTCTTCCTGCCGATGGCGTTTGCCGTCGGCTTGCTGGCGTTCCCCGCGCGCTGGGTCGAAGCGATGCGCTGGTGGGCGCTCTTCGGCACCGCCGGCGCGCTCTCGATCAGCCTCTGCGTACTCGTCGGCTACTACGGCTTGCTGGACACCCGCCTCGATAAAACCGGCCGGCCACTGCACGCCCATCAGACCAACCTCGACGTCCGCGCCGATCAGGCCGCTGCCGATGCCGCCAAGGACATTCCCCGCTACCTCTCGGAAGACTGGGTCGCGCGCCGGCCCTGGATCAAACTCCTGGACGTGGACTACGCCCTCGGCGTCGATGGCATCAGCCTGGCGCTCGTGATCCTCACGACCCTGGTCACGTTCCTGGCCGTGATCGCGAGTTGGAAGATCGAGAAATCCGTCCGCGGCTACTTGGCCCTAATTCTGTTCCTCGAAACCGGCGTGCTCGGGGCGTTTCTCTCGCTCGATTTCTTCCTCTTCTACGTCTTCTACGAAGTGATGCTCATCCCGATGTACGTGCTCGTCGGGCTGTGGGGCGGCGGGCGGCGCCGCTATGCCGCACTCAAGTTCTTCCTCTACACACTCCTCGGCAGCGTCGGCATTCTCGTGGCCATGATCGCGCTCTACTCCGTCAACGTCCGCGACTTCGTCGATCAGGAGGAAGTGAAGGCCAAGGCCCGGCAGATCGGCGGCGTGCCGAGCGGCGAGATTCCAAAAGCGATCCTCGACCGCGTCGAGATTCACTCGTTCGATTTCGTGACGCTCTCGAAGGCGGGCCGCGCCGCGATGCTCATTCTGAGCGGTCAGGAAGACCGGCTCGTGGCGAAGGAGAAAGTCGGGGATGAACCCGCGAGTGCCGATGGCAAGCAGGTGCGGCTCTTCGCACCGGGCGTGAAGCGGGATGAAGCCATCGCCCGGCTCAAGTCCGAGCCGATCTGCACGAAGACCTTCCAGTACGTGGTCTTCATTCTGCTCTTCGCCGGGTTCGCGGTGAAGGTTCCGATCGTGCCGCTGCACTCGTGGTTGCCCGATGCCCACGTGGAAGCACCGACGCCGATCAGCATGATCCTCGCCGGCGTGCTGTTGAAACTCGGCGGGTACGGCTTGATCCGCGTTGCGTTCCCCATCTGCCCGTGGGCCGCGAACGAACTCGCCTGGTTCGTCGGGCTGCTCGGCGTCATCAGCATCGTCTACGGCGCGCTCGTCGCGATGGGTCAGACCGACTTCAAGAAGCTACTCGCCTATTCCTCCGTGAGCCACATGGGCTTCGTGGTGCTCGGCCTCGCGGCGTGGTCGAGCGGTTCGCAATCGCAATACTGGGGCTGGGGCGTGAACGGGGCGATGTTCCAGATGGTGGCCCACGGCATCACGGCATCGGCTCTCTTCTTCATCGTCGGCGTCGTCTACGACCGCGCCCACCACCGCGATTTGAACGAGTTCGGCGGCCTCTACGAACCGATGCCGCTCTACTCGGGGCTGAGCGCGATTCTGTTCTTTGCCTCGATGGGCTTGCCGGGCTTGTGCGGCTTCTTCGGCGAGTTCTCCGTGCTGATGGCGGCGTGGAACTATTCGCCGGCGCTGGCGATTCCCGCGGTGCTCAGCGTCGTACTCACGGCGTGTTACTTGCTCTGGGCCTGGCAGCGCGTTTACTTTGGAACGAACCCGGCGACGGCGTCGTTCCCGGAACTGACCCCGCGCGAAGCGGCCGTGCTGGTCCCGTTCGCACTGCTGGCAATCGCATTGGGAGTGTGGCCGAGTTTGTTGACGAGTTGGATGGAACCGAGCATCGCGGGCTGGATCGAGAATCTGTCGGTGTTGAAGCCGTAACATTTAGCCGCCGGCTTGCCGGCGGTGGTGGACCAAAACCCGGTTTCTGCTTTGGTAACCGGGTTTTTTCACGCGCTCAGAAACCCGGTTTCCAAAGCAGAAACCGGGTTTCAAATCCCCGGCAAGCCGGCGGCTAAATTACTTCCGGGCCGTGGCGGTCGGCTTGAGCGTCACGGTGGTCACTTCGCCGGCGCGAACGATCACGCGTTCCGTGGCCGTCATCGTTTGGCCTTCGCGGGTCACTTCCGCCGTCAGCACGTATTCGTAGTTCTGATCCGCGTTGAGTTCCGGGGTGAAGTAGGTGCGAACCTCACCGGTACCGCCGGCCAGCGCTCCGTTGAAGGTCAACTTCGCGTCCGCCGGAAGCGAGATCGAAACCTTGCCCGGCTCCATCTTGCGCATTTCCTTCTTGGGAACAGGAAGCATCGGCCCATGACCCGCTCCGGGCATGTGAATGTGAATGTCGAGCCTCAGCGTCGGAGGGTACATCTGTTGTCCGTAGTAGGAGGCGTAGCCGCCGCCCTGCCACCAGTTCGCGTAGTAGCCGTGGGAGTAGTTGTAGTTTTGGTACCAAGGGTAGTACCACGGGAAGTAGTACGAGTTGGTGAAGTACCCGGACGGGGTGATCATCGGGAATGCGACGGCAGCCGGATAGGCTCCGTGTTGGTCGGGGTACCAGGCCGAGGCCCGGTTGGCGGAGGTGCCGAGGCCAGCAAAAGCCAGCACGGAGGCGAGGAGCCACTTCTTCATGGGAATCTCTGGGGTGTCGTGTGTTGGAGTTGTTTTCACGCCCTACCACCGAGATTACCTGCAAAGTTTGCGCCAACCAACCCACTTATCCCAAGTGTTCAGTATTTCCGTGCGAAGATGTGCCGATTTTGCGGGGCTGAGAGCCGCAGGAAGTGATTGCCAGCAAAATAAAATGGCCGGGCTGGATGGTTTCAGGGACGCTGCCAGCCCCGTTACCACCCAGCCCGGCACTGTCGCTACCACACGAGAGGGCTGCCATCCTCTCAGCAGATCAGATGCGCGACGGGCTTCGATTATTGTCTCGACTCGAAGGATTTTTTGCTTGCGTCCCGATCTCAAACGCTCATCATGATTTGGGAAGTGTTTGAAACCCGGTTTCTGCTTTGGAAACCGGGTTTCTGCTTTGGAAACCCGGTTTCTGCTTTGGAAACCCGGTTTCTCAGCGCGTAGAAAAAACCCGGTTTCCAGAGCAGAAACCGGGTTTTGGAGGTATTCCTCATGAACTCCCTCTCCCGCCGTTCGTTCCTCGCCGCAGCGGGTGCCCTGGCAGCAGGGGGCGTCCCGCTCGCCCACGCCGCCGAGCAGCCGCTCAAGTTTAAACTCGGGCTCGTCACCTACAACGTGCCGGCTACTTGGGATCTTCCCACGATTCTGAAAGTCTGCAAAGAAGTCGGCATCGCGGCCGTTGAATGCCGCACCACGCACAAGCACAACGTCGAACCAAAGCTCACGCAGTCCGAACGCAAGGACGTGAAGAAGCAGTTCGCGGATTCCGGAGTCGTCTTCTGGGGCAGTGGCAGCATCTGCGAGTTCCACTCGGACGATCCCACCGTCGTGAAGAAGAACATCGAGACGTGCAAGGAGTTCATCGGCCTCGTTCACGATCTCGGCGGCACCGGCGTGAAGGTGCGCCCCAACGGCGTGCCCAAGGGAGCCGACCCGCAGAAGACCTTCGAGCAGATCGGCAAATCGCTCGCCGAGTGCGGCAAGGCCGCGAATAGTGCCGGCGTCGAAATCTGGGTCGAAGTTCACGGTGCCGTCACGGCCGTGCCCAAAAACGTGAAGGCGTTCATGGACGCCTGTGGGCACCCGTCCGTCAGCCTCACCTGGAACTCGAACCCCACCGACCTGGACGAGAACAAGAGCGTGGCGGCGGCGTTCGAAATGCTCAAGCCGTGGATTGGCTCCTGCCACATCAACGATCTGGAGAACGACAAGAAGGGCACCTACCCCTACCGCGAGTTGTTCAAGTTGTTGCGTGGGCTCGGCTACGATCGCTACACGATGTGCGAGGTGGGCAAGAGCTACAGCGTCGCCGAGGGTACGGCGTTCCTGAAGGGCTACAAGAAGCTCTGGGACGAATTGACGGGTAGTTGAAACCCGGTTTCTGCTTTGGAAACCGGGTTTCTGAGCGCGTAGAAAAAAACCCGGTTTCCAAAGCAGAAACCGGGTTTTGGTTCACCACTGAGCATCCTCGTCGCCGAGGGTACGGCCTTCTTGATGGGCTACAAGAAGCTCTGGGACGAATTGACGGGTAGTTGAAACCCGGTTTCTGCTTTGGAAACCGGGTTTCTGATTGCGTAAAAAAAACCCGGTTTCCAAATCAGAAACCGGGTTTTGGTTCACCACTGAGCATCTTCTCCGAAGCCCAGCGAGGGGCGATCCGGTTGCTTCACCTCGCGGTTCTTCACGATCAATTCCGCCAAGCTCAAATCGTCCTTCGTCGTGATCTTGAAGTTCGACGGCGAGCCGGGCACCACGCTCACGGCGTGGCCGAGCGCCTCGATGAGTTGCGCATCGTCGGTGATGGAACCGGGGAATTCGCCGCGGCGCGAATACGCTTCCACGAGCCAGTCGCGGCGGAAGACTTGAGGCGTCTGGGCTTGCCAGAGCCCGGCCCGCGGCA
>JAYTGN010000054.1:0-18008 GCA_043733485.1 Gemmataceae bacterium | reverse complement strand
GAGCGCGACATCGCCGGATTCGTCGCGCTCCGCTCCGAGGACTCCGCGTCGCGGCTAAACGTTATTTCAGTTCCACGTTCCAGTAGGCGTTATCGAGGAACGACTGCCAGGAGTGGTACTTCTTCTGCGTCAGCTTCAGGTTCAGCATCGGGCTGCGTCGCGGCTTCTCGGGCCGGCGAATCAGCGTCATGTTCGCTTGCCGCGGAGTGCGGCCGCCCTTCCGCACGTTGCAATCCACGCACGCGCACACGATGTTGTCCCACGACGTTCCGCCGCCCTGGCTTCGCGGCACCACGTGGTCGAGGCTCAGTTCGCTCGTCGGATACTTCTTGCCGCAATACTGGCACTGGTTGTGATCGCGGGCGAAGATGTTCCGCCGGTTGAACTTCACCGTCTGCTTCGGCATCTTGTCGTAGCTCAAGAGTCGAATCACGCGCGGAGCCTGAATCTCCGCCGTCGGCGTCCGCACCCAATCGTCTTCCTCCTGGCGGAAGTTCTGCGCCCGGAACTCGCTCAATTCCGCCCACGTCCGGAAATCGTACGTCGCGAACTGACCTTCCTCGAGGCTCACCACCTCCGCCAATTCCTTGCAAAGCAGGCAGAAGGCTCGGCGAACGGAAATGATGTGTACGGCGAGGTAAGTCTTGTTCAGCACGAGCACGCTGGCTTCGAGCGGCGAGTACGCACCGGAGTTCATAAGGCACGGCCTTTCTCTTGGGACGCGACGAGTCCGACTCGCCGGTAGCATCAGTGAGGCGCTGCCTGGGCCGCAGGTTCAACTTCAACATCATAACGAGCGAAATAAGCAGAATGCAAGTGCCGGGTTACCAGTCTTCTCCGAGCACGTTGCCGTCGTCGGTGGTAATCGCGTCCTTGAGCGTTGCCGCGGAAATCTTCTTCAAATCCAGGTCGCGGACCGACCCATCGCAAAGAACGGTAAAAGGCTTGGCTCCAAAGGCTTTTCCGAAATCGGGCAGATCTTTCGTGCGGTCGAAGGCGATATCGACGGGCTTCGTCCAGGGCACGGCGGCAGTCGATTCCACGCAGAGGATCGTGTTCGAGGTACCGTCCGGGATCTTGGGGATGGTGTAGTTGCAGCCGAAGAAGGCTCCGTTGCCCGAGAATCCTTGGTAGACCGTATATCCCTTTTTCACTTTCACCCGCGGGGAAGCAAACAGGTCGGGCATCTTCTCCAACAGCTTCAGGTTGTGCGCGCTATCCCAGGGCTCGTCGAGCTTGAACTTCCGGTACAGGTCGTTCTCTCCGAGGTAGGGCAAGAGCAAGACGCGCCAGCTCAACAGCGGCTTGTCGGCCTTATCGAGGATGTTTTGAGGCAACTTGCCGCCGTTGGCGCCAGCATAACTATGGACCGCGATGCCGAACATCTTGAGATTCTGGATGCTCACGTTTTCGTTTGCGAGCCTCGCCGCGTCGTCGCCTGGCGCGGCCGTCGCTTCGGCCGTGTCGGCGATCTTGGGCACGAGGCTTTCCTTGGGCACGGGTGCCGCCCACAGAGCGGCAACACTCATCGCGAACGCAGTCGCAAGAATGGGATGAAGAAACAAGCGCATTGTCGGCCTCCTCGGTTGAAAGAATCATAACGGCAATCGACTGCGGTTCGCAAGCGCCGAGTGCGCACTGTTTCACGGTCTTGGAATCTCGAGGGGTATCTCAGCTGGGAGGCCGCGGTGTTCCGGACTCCACAACTTCCACCCCTGGCCGATGTGCGAGAGGGGATCGCCGCTCCCGCGACGTCGCATCACGGTCTCCTCCTTGCCGTCGCCGACCGAGTAGACCGCGATGCCGTCTTCAAACCGTTGGAAGCGGAGCGGCTGCCCGTCGTAAGGATCGGTGGGAACCTCGGGGAGAATGGCCTTGGGAATCTCCGCGAGCGAAGTGGGCCAGCGACCGTTGGCGATGCGGAATCGCTCGCACGCAATCGCCGCGGACGCCGTCAGCAAGTCGGCCCGGATGCGGATGCTCGCCTCCGCAATCTTCGCGGTCGCCGGAACGATCATCAGCGCGACCGTGTAGCGGAAATCCTCCGGCGGTCGCGGCGGCATCGGGATCGCTTTCCACGCCGCCACTTGTTCCGTTGGCGGCAACTTGGCGGCGGCGATGTGGGCGTTCAGCAGTTCGAGTGCCTTCGCGTGATCGCCCGGAAGCAGGCCCTTGTACAGCTTGAACGCGAAGTTCTTGAATGCTGCTCCCTCGGCATTGCCTCCGAGCCCTCCCAAATCGCGGATCGAGATCGCTCCGGATTCGAGCCCTTGGAACAGTTTGTCGATCATGCCGCGTTCGCCGCGAAGCCCCGTGAGGAGCCAGGGGAAGTTCGCTTCAGCGAGCAATTCGGCCTGGAGTTCCGCGAGACCCTGCTTCGGTTCGCTCCAGGCCAGCACCTGAAGTGCGGACTGCGCCGCGACTTTCGCACAAGCGATTCGGACGAGTTGCGAGACGAGGAACGGTTCGTCGCCGATGGACTTCGCGACGACGAGCCCGGCGCGGGCCGAGCGGATGCCGCGTTCCGGATCGCCTTCCATCGTGGAGATCCGGGCATCGTAATCGAGGAGGCTCGCCATCGCGCGGGCCTTCTCCGCGTGCGGAAGCAGCGTCACGATCGGGTTCTCTTTCATCTCGATGGGGTAGTATCCTCCGGCCCGCGCAAGGTACTCGGGTTTGAGCAATCGTTCGCGGGCCGCATTGCGGAGGTCTCGCGTTTCGAGTCGCGCCGCGAGGAGCCAGCAGAGTTGCGAGAAGGCCGGTTGCCGATTCGTGGGAATCCCGAAGGAGCCGTCTTCGGAGGAGCGATGGCGGGGCCACCAGGCACCGATCTTCGCATGGAGTTCGAGTACCGCGATCGAAGGGTTCGCGTCATCGGCCGGCTTCGCGGCTTGCCGGACCGCTTCGATCTGATCCAGCTTCCAGCCGGGTTCTTCGGCGTCGAGTTGTGCCGAGACTTCGTTCAGCTTCTGCGAACCGATCCGATGGAACGACGCCTCCGCGATGAAGACGATGAGCGCGAGCACGGCCAGCAGTGCAAGGACCCCGATGGCGAACTTCTTCAGGAGCTTCATAGAGCCTCGTCCGACTGAGAATGAAAGCTTGAGAGGTCGGCTTTTCTTGTAGGGTGGGTCGAGCCTTTGCGAGGCCCACCATGAGCCCCGGTGCCGCACGGCGGGGCTCGCAAAGCCTCGACCCGCCCTACAAACTCACGGCGCCGCGTCTTTGGGTGCGGGTGGAAGCGGCGGTAGGTTGCGGGCATTCGCGTTCCAAAGGCGGAAGCCGACATCGAGGCTCTCGCGTGCGCCCCAATGGAGATCGCCGCCGTCGTCGGAACCGTTGGCTCCGACGGAGTAGATGGCGACGCCGTCCGGGAGTTGCCGATAGCGCAAGAGTTTGCCGTCGAACGGATCGAGGGGAACCGCGGCCAGCAACGCGGCGGGAATCTCTTGAAGCGATTCCGGCCATCGGCCCTGGAGCAAGCGGAAGCGTTCGCAAGCGAGTCCGGCAATGGCGCAGCGCATCTTCGCCGTCGATCGCCGGTACGAATCGAAACGATTCGACGTGGCCCCCAACTGGAGAATCGCCATGAGTTGATTCGGCGGATGGTCCGGCCACGGGATTCGGGCGAACGCCGCACCTTGCTGTTCAGCGGGCAATTTCGCCGCTTCGACAGAGGCCGTCATCATCCGCAAGCTCGTGGCTCGGTTCGAAGGGAGGCCACTGCGCGTGCGGCCGAGGATGTCGTCTTTCTTGTCGAAGAAGTCGGCGAGGGGGAACGTTCCATTCTCGATCCCCTCGAAGATGCGATCGTACAACGCCCGTTGGCCGCGCATCGCGTGATAGAACAACGGTTCTTCGGCATCGGCAGCCCAAGCGGATTGAAGTTCCGCCAATCGAGGAAGCGATCCCGTTCGCGCAAGCGCGAGTTCCAATCGGAGCGTGGCGTTGCCCCGCATCGAGACGCGAATGATCTGAGCAATCGAATCCGGATCGTCGCCGATCGAGCGCGACACATTCAGACAGGCGAGCACGTTGTCGGAGACCTGTGAGAACTCCCCGTCGGCGAGAGCAAGCCGGGAATCCCAATTCAGCGTAGCGGCAGCCCATCGCGTGTTCTGAGTTGCCCCGCCGTACGTGCTAAAGTAATTGTCGGGGTCGAGTACCGCTTCACGGTACCCCGAAGGATACTCTTTAAGCGATCGTGCCAACCGCACGGCCTCCGGACTTGCTGCCAGCTGCTTGCGGATCGATGCGATGGCTTCGCCGGTATCTTTGCGATTCGGTGTATCGGCGTCGGGCACTTCCGGCGAGAACCATCTCGGAGGGCTTACCGCTCGAACCCGGTCGATCACGTCCGCGGAGTTCTTCCCCTCCGGCGGCTTCTTCCTCGCCTTGTTCAAGTCCTCCCAGCGCCAGTCGGGATCGGACAGGTCGGCCTCTGCAATGGCCGAGGCCAGTTCACGGTGGCCATTGGAACGCTCGACTTCGCGATCCACAGCGAGCCAAACGATGCCGAGTAAGAGGACCGCCGAAGTTCCAACGACGACTCTTCGCACCCAACGGATTTGGAACGGACGTTTCAACCCGTTAAGCAGGCGCACGAGATTCTCCATTGCGACACGTATGCTTGAAGAACGACCACCGAGTTCGACTGTATCAGATTGCGTGGAGAATTTGCGAGAAATGCGGTCCAGAAATGCAGTGTCTCGCCGGAGGCGTCAGCAGCGTCGCCCATTCACTGCTGCCACCATCCGGCGAGACGAAGGAATAGTAGACCGGCGTTCCTCATATATCAACCCGCTCGTGTCGGATATTTCGCCGCGAGCCCTTGGAAGTGTCGCCTTTCCCGACAAACGCCCCATCAGGCACGACTGCCGAAATACGCCGCGACGAAGGCAATAATGATCCCTTCCCACACCTTTGCGGCGTCCGGACCGGGCGGCTCCGCGATGCTCGGGCGAATCGCGAACTGGAACACCGTTTCCGCCACGAGTAGCAAAATTCCGACCACGCCAATCCAGGCCCGCAGCGTCTGGAACATGTTGCTGGTACGGCCCAGGATGAACCGCAGGAAGATTCCGAACCCGAACCCGCCGGCGAGCGTGCCGAGGAGTACCGGCCACTGTACCACTTCGGCCTGTTCGGGCGTGAGCCGAATCGCGAGTCGCGCTGGGTCTTCGTAGGCGACGTAAATCACGACGGCCGCACTGCCCCCGACGAAGAGCACGCGCATGAGCCACGGCAGAAACTCCGACTTGGCCGATTGCGGCAGCGGATGCGAAGCGAACGACAAAAACACCAGCGTGAGCAGGAAGAAATGGCCCAAGGGCGCGGTCAGCGGTCGCTGCTCGGCAGGGGCCGGCAGCAGCAGGTAAATCCAGAAGAACGAGCAGATGAGCAGGGAGATGAAACCGCGGACGGTTCCCATCGGCAGGCCGAACGGGTGCCGCACGTCGCCATACGGGCCAGGGAGATTCGACATCGGGAGCTCCAGAAGGTACCCTCAACTATTACGGAATTCGCTCGCAGGAGCAAAGCATTTCGGATGCCGGAGCCTTGACGGGCTCGCATGGCGGAATAGCATAACAAACTTCCGGATTGCCAGCGGCGCAGTCCGGCTTCTACCTCTTGCGCGTTCGGGACGGATCTTCACAATGTCCACGTTCATGGCCAATAAGGGCACGGTCGATCTGAAGTGGGTCGTCATCGACGCGACCGATCTGGTGGTGGGTCGCCTCGCCGTCGTGATCGCGAATCACCTCCGCGGCAAGCACAAGGTCGATTACACCCCCCACTGCGACACCGGCGA
This sequence comes from Gemmataceae bacterium, assembly GCA_043733485.1. Classification (GTDB taxonomy): domain Bacteria; phylum Planctomycetota; class Planctomycetia; order Gemmatales; family Gemmataceae; genus Urbifossiella. The sequence continues at coordinate 12,196 of JAYTGN010000054.1, read as the reverse complement.
TTACGTCATCGTCGTGAACGTCGAGAAGGTGCAGTTCACCGGCAACAAGTGGAATGCGAAGGAATACCAAGACTACTCGCACTACGCGGGCGGCCAGAAGATCACGCCGGCCAAAGAGATGCTCGCCCGCAAGCCGGAAGAGATCATTCGCCGCGCCGTGAAGCGCATGATGCCGCGCGGCCCACTCGGCTACGCCCAACTTGCCAAGCTCAAGCTCTACGTCGGCAACCAGCACCCGCACCAGGCTCAGCAGCCTGCCGAACTCAAGATTTCCTAAGCGGAGCCGCCGAGGTTTCGCCCGCCAATACACTGCACCCCTTTCGAGAATCACCGATCATGGCTGAGAAGAAAGCGAAGGCCGAGAAGAAGCCCGAAAAGAAGCCCGTGAAAGGGCCGAAAACCTTCTACCTCGGCACCGGGCGTCGCAAGTCGTCCGTGGCCCGCGTCCGCGTGACCGAAGGCAAGGGTGCCGTGACGATCAACGGTCGCCCATTGGACGATTACTTCACCGAAGAGAAGGACCGCGCCGCCGTGATGGGGCCGCTGCGCGTGACCGACCAAATCGGCCGCGTGGACGTACTCGTCTCCACGAATGGCGGCGGCATCACCGGTCAGGCCGGGGCCGTCTGCCAGGGTCTGGCCCGCGCCATCAAGACGATGTTCTCCCCGGCCGACGAGCAGAAGCGCTACGTCTTCCACCAAACCACGCTGATCAAGGCCTACCGCGACGAGAAGATTGCCCGCGAACGCGCCAAGGCACCGTCGCTGACGCCTGCCGCAATCGCCGCTGCCGATGCCGCCGACCCTTCGGGCGGCATGATCAAGAAGATTCGCGACTCCGGCTTCCTCACTCGGGACGCCCGCATGAAGGAACGCAAGAAGTACGGCCTCCGAGGCGCTCGTCGCGGCACGCAGTTCTCGAAGCGCTAATCGGGGATGTGGAGAATGCCGGTGTGAAGTGGAGAACCGCGCGATTACCTTCCGACCCGATGATTCTGGATTAGACAGAAGCACGGGTTGGAATAGGCAGAAAGCTTTCTGTCCACTTCTAGTTCGGCAACAAAGTAGACTTGATGATTCCTATTCACGATAAGGCTGGTCAGGTTGTCGCGTGGCTGAACAGCGACGACTTACTCGATCTACATGGCGTTCAGCGAGCGTTCGTCGATAATGGTTCGGTCGTAGCTTACGATGGCCGGCATCTCGGCACGTTCAACAAGGGATTTTTTCGGGATCGCTTCGGCGCGGCGGTTACTTTCGTCAAAGGAGCTTCCGGCGGCCCGGTGTTACCGATACCTGCGATACCGCCCTTCCCCCCATTTCCGAACATTGCCCCATTCCGGCCGATACCGCCAATTCCGCCGATTTTCCCGATCCCATTATTGGCGTGGAGTTCAAGCGAATGGGATTCGTTTTTGTTGGGGGGCTGAAAAATGCAGCCGAACTTGGCCGGCGTTGAGGTTCGAAGGTGTTCAGGGGCGCAAGGCGGGAGTTGCTAACCCGAGTCTGCCCCGGTAGTGCTGATCGGGCAGACAGCCGGCGCGTTCTTAGATAAGTTCCTCTACCTACGCTAGGGTAGATGGTGACTCGCTTGGCGCGTAAGCCGGGGTAGAACGTGATCGCAGGCGAGGAGAGATGCTCCGCTGGCCGACTCAGAGGAAGTGGGTTGGGGAACCCCAGCTGAACACCTTCGAGCCTCCACACGGATGGTTGGTGGTTTGTGTCGTGCCGAACAAATTGCTGCAGCAGACGGCGGCCCTTTTATCGGCTTCCCAAGGTATTTTGCCCAGCAGGCCGCCGCTGCTGCTGAGCTTTGGCGTTCGGCGGCGGAGGCGTGCAGTCATGGCTGGCAATCCGAATGGTCCCCCATTTTCCGAGTTCTTTTGCACGCCGCCAGTTCAGCAGGTCGTCAAGAAGCGACTCTTCCGAGGACCGTACATAACTGCTGAGGCATATTTAGCTGTCTGTGGCTATTTGTACGAGAATGGCGCACTGCTCGGCCGAGCCATGCGGGATAAGGCACTCCTGTTTGAACAGATTTTAGGCCGGCCGGTTGAGCCAGGAAAGCTAATCGGCATATTGCAGAAGCAGGCCGAAAAGCGTCGCTCCGAATACGAAGGAGACTTGACCTCATTCTTCGCTTTCACAGCCAGGACAGAGCTACACAGGTCTGGACTCCGTTATCCGCCGGCACCGGAGGAATTGAATGTAAAGCTGGCCTTCAATGAGCGGTGGGAGTTGATTCAAATGCTATTCTTGGAGGGGATCGGGTTCGGCCTGAAATGGCCCGATGAAACAGAGCACATGTACAGGACAGCGCGAGACATTGGCCCCGAGTGGGCAGAGGCGAGAAAGGCTGGGTTGTCGCTACCCGAGAAGCCTGATCACATCAGTCTTCAAGAACAGGAACAGATGGTGCTCCAGTTGACAGGCTTATTCACTAACCAACACTATCCGCATCTTGTGAGACAACTGGGATTCTGATGTGGGGTGGGGTCGCTGCAACGAAATCGGGACATCTTGTCTGTTTTGCGAGGCGGGTGGCCGAGTGCCCCCGGGCCAACTGAGGAGGTTCAAATGGCGAAGAAACCTGAGAATGCGGGGAAGCAATGGACACCTGCGGAGGTCCAGCACCTCAAGCAACTGGCACGGCAGAATACTCCCACACGAGTCATGGTTATCAAGCTGAAACGCACCGAAGATTCCGTTCGTTCCAAGGCCCAAGTCGAAGGGATCTCTCTAAAGCCAACGAATCAGTCGCCGTATGGAACGAAGAAGAAGTGAGGTCGAGCGGCCGAACCGCTCTCATGGACTCCGGACTTGAGACAATAAGTCCCAGAACCGGCAGTTCGTTCACTTTCACGAACGTCGGAATTGCTTTTCCGAGGCGTCACCTTCAATCGGCACCGAGATGGTTCGCTCTTCGCCGCGGATGCGGCGTCCGAATGTAGCCAGGGGTGAAGCGAGGCTTTGCGAGCGGAACCCCTGGAAATGAGCCGTCTCCAGAACCGATGAGCCGCGGAGCGGCGACCGAGCGGATCCGCGGAGTCGCACCGATGCCCCAATCGTACACGTGCCTTCACTATCACTTCGTTTTCAGCACCCGGCACCGACTTCCCACTATCACCCCGAACATCAAAACTCGACTGTGGGAATACCTCGGAGGAATCGTCAAAGGGGCCGGCGGAATCCCGATCCAAATCGGAGGCATGGCGGATCACGTTCACCTACTCGTCACGCTCCGACAGGAGCCGGCTCTCGCCTCCTTCATGCGCGACCTCAAGGCGGCATCCTCTGGCTGGATTCACGACACGTTTCCCGATGCGGCCGATTTCTGGTGGCAAACCGGCTACGGCGCTTTCTCGGTGAGTCACTCGGCGTTGGACGATGTGAAGCGATACATTGTGAATCAAGAGGAGCATCACAAGTCGATGACTTATCAGGACGAGTTCCGTGCATTCTTGACGAAGCATGGCATCAAGTTCGACGAGAAATACCTCTGGGAGTGAGCATCGGTCTCTCCTCCAGGGGTTGCGCTCGCAAAGCCTCGCTTCACCCCTGGCTACATTCGGACGCCGCATCCGCGGCGAGCAGACCAACCCGTTCCGGTGCCAGATTTCCGGTTGAACCTGACGAAAAGAGAGTTGAATTTGCCGAGGTCGAGTGCGAAAATCGCGTCATCAAAGATGCCTGAGTCAATTTATGTCCCTTCCCTCCGGTCTCGTCGGGCTGTTCACCGATGCCCGCGAATTCCTCGCCGCAATCCGATTCGCGGGTATTGACGTTCAGGAAGGCAAACTCACCGTTCTTCGCCGCGGATGCGGCGTCCGAATGTAGCCAGGGGTGAAGCGAGGCTTTGCGAGCGGAACCCCTGGAAAACGAGCCGTCTCAAGAATCAATGAGCCGCGGAGCGGCGACCGAACGGATCGCGGAGTCACACCGATGCCTCAATCGTACACGTGCCTTCACGCTCGCGTTCACCTCCTCGTCACGCTCCGACAGGAACCGGCTCTCGCGTCCTTCATGCGCGACCTCAAGGCGGCGTCCTCGGGCGGGGGAGAGGTGTTGGTCGGCGCCTTCTTAATGCTCCTACTTCAACGGCAAACTCGGACTCGCCCGCCTGCAATCGCTCGCGTCGCTTCGTAGACAAGCTGAAGTCTCGACGCGCGAATGCCCAACGAGTGCGCCCATGTCGGCCCTTCCTCCCACGCACGTTCGCTGGCGCATCGTGGCGCTCCTGAGCGGCATCGTGTTTCTCGCGCACTTCAACCGAGTCAGCATCTCGGTTGCGGCCAACGCGAACTTCATCGGGCCGGACAAGCTCACCGAAGAGCAGATGGGCCTCATCTACTCGGCGTTCTTGCTCGTCTACACGCTCGGCATGCTGCCCGGCGGATGGCTCATCGATCGCATCGGCCCGCGACGCGCTCTCACCGGCATGGGCCTCGGGCTCGGCTTCTGGGCCGCGATGACCGGCGTACTCGGGTGGACCAACGCTTCCATCGCGGCCCTGTTCGTACCCCTGCTTCTCATTCGCGGACTTGCCGGGGCAACCGGCGTGCCGTTGCATCCGGGCGCGGCCCGCTCCGTCTCGCTGTGGATGCCACTGCACGAGCGATCGTTCGCAAACGGCCTCGTCACGGCCGGAGCCTTGCTTGGAATCGCCTTCACCTATCCCGTCTTCGGATGGCTCATGGAGGCCGTCGGCTGGCAGATGGCCTTCGCGATTTGCGGCGCGATCCTCATGGCGTTCACACTCGTCTGGCACGTCTTGTCCGCGGATCGACCGGCAATGGAGATGAACGAAGAGACGGTAGAACCCCGCACCGACGCCAACCTCCGCGACATCGTTTCACTGCTGAGGAATCGTTCACTGGTGCTGCTCACGCTCAGCTACGGTGCCATCGGCTACGTGCAGTATCTGTTCTTCTACTGGATCGAATATTACTTCAAGAACGTGCTGAAGGTTGGTGCCGCCGAGAGTCGGGAGTCGGCATTTATCATCGCAATGGCCATGGCGATTGGCATGGCGGCGGGCGGTTGGATCGCGGACGGTTCGTGCCGCTTGATGGGCAGGCGATGGGGTTGCCGGGCGATGGCGTTCGTGGGAATGAGCCTCGGCGCGGGGTTCAGCCTGATGGGAATCGGCACCACCGATGCGAACTTCGTGACGCTGTGGTTCTCGTTGGCGCTCGGCTCACTGGGGCTCTGCGAAGGCGTGTTCTGGACGACGGCACCGATTCTCGAGCCGCGACGTGGCGGGCTCGCCTGCGCGCTCGTCAACACGGGAGGCAACGGCATTGGGATGCTGGCCCCGATCGTCACGCCGATCCTGGGGCAGGCATTCGGGTGGAACTCCGCCATCGTCGTGGCCTGTTCGGTCTGCGCTCTCGGTGGCTTGCTGTGGCTGGGAATCGACGAGCGCTCGCCGTGACTTTACCAGCCTAGCCCCTTCGTACTCGTCTTCACGCGAGTGAGTTTGTCGTTGGTGCAAAGGTAGAGCACGCTGCCGTCGTCGCCCCAGCCGCAGTTCGCGGTCTTGTCGTTGGTGACAATGCGGCCGAGGAAGGTGAAGTCCGGGGCGAAGACGTAGACGCCGTTCACCGCCGTGGCGAAGATGTTCCCCTTCGCATCGACCTTCAGCCCGTCCGGGAGCCCTTTGTTCGGGCTCTCGAGAACGTCCTTGGTCGCGTCGAAGATCGTCTTGCCCGGCCCGAGCGTGCCGTCGTCCTTGATGGGGAAGGCCTTCCAAATCGCGAGCAGCGGATCGGAATTGGCGACGTAGAGCGTCTTCTCATCCGGCGCGAGGCCGATGCCGTTCGGACGGGTCATTTCCTTGGTGAGCAGCGTTACTTCGCCCTTCGTGTTGAGCCGGTACACGCCCTGGAAATCGAGTTCCTTCCCGGGATCCTTCATTTGTCCCGGCAAGCCATAAGGAGGGTCGGTAAAGTAGATGTCGCCGTTCTTCGCCAACACGAGGTCGTTGGGGCTGTTGAACTTCTTGCCCATGTACTTGTCGGCGAGCGCGGTGAATTTGCCGTCCTTGCCGAGTCGGGCGATGCGTCGATCGCCGTGCTGGCAGAGGAGGAGGTTGCCGTCTTTATCGAAGGCGAGCCCGTTGGAGCCGGGTTCTCCGCCGGTGAACTTCTCGGTGCCGGTGTAGCCTGACGGTTTGAGGAAATCGGCGGCCCCCCCCTTCGCGGACCACTTCACGATGCGGTTGTTCGGGATGTCCGAGAACAGGAGGAAGCCGCCGTCGTTCTTGCTCCAGACCGGCCCTTCCGTCCATTTGTAACCTGCCGCGAGCACCTCGATCTGGGCATCCTTCGGGATGAGTTCGTCCAACTTGGGGCTCTTACGATCGATGGAACCGATGGTCGCTTTCTTGTCGTCCGCGCCAGCGGAGAGGAAGACCGCAGCGAGTACGGTGGAGCAGGCGAGGGCGCGAAGCATGGGAAGAGGACTCCAGAAGGGCGATGATCCGATGACAGCATCGTATCGTCGGGCGGAGTCCGAACAAGCGGAGGTTCTCAAATGCAAGCGGCAATCGCCGCTGGTTCTTCCCTGGGAGCGCGGGCGTCTCGCCCGCTGGAGTGAAGGTGCGTTATCGAGCCGACAGTGTGGCGTCCGGCCCTGGGAGCGCGGACGTCTCGCCCGCTGGGGTGAAGGTGCGTTATCGAGCCGACAGAGTGGCTTCTCGCTCGCTGCATGGAGTGTAGCCGAGCGGCCGGGACGGCCGCGCTCCCAGGTTAGGCGTCGAGGAGTTTCTTGAAGTCGGTCTGGTAGCAGGTGGTGTTGCCGTTGCCGAAGAAGAGATCGCGTCCGCCGGGGCCGAAGGCCAAAGACTGTACGGCGGAATCGAACTCGCGGACCACCAGCAATCGACCGCTGAGCACATCCCAGATTCGCACGGTGCCGTCGTCGCCGCCGCTCACGAGGTAGCTGCCCGTCGGGTCGAAAGCGATCGCGTTGATCTTCTCCTGATGCCCGCAGAGTTCGAATATCACATCCTGCGTTTCCACGTCCCACAGGTAAACCGTGTCGTTGATCCCGGCCCCAGCTAGATACTTCCCGGCCGGGTCGAACGAGACCGCGTAGACGCCGGTGTCGAGCACGAATTTCTTTTCCTTTGTCGGCAGGTTCCAGACCACGACGGCACCGTTGCGTTCGCCGGTGGAGAGGTAGTCGATGCCTCCGCAGGCGACCCACTTCCCATTGGGATGGAACGCCACGTCTTCGAGCGTGCAGCCATCCGCCGCTTCGATTAGGATCAGTTCCGCTTCGCCGCCGGAACAGTTCCAAACCCAGACGAGGCCATCGGCCGGGCTGGTGTGAACGAGTTGCTTCGAATCGGCCGAGAACGCGACCGCACTGATCGGCGGCTTCGTCGCCTCAAACGAGGCGGTGAGGACGCCCTCCTTCACGTTCCAGAGTTGCGTGAAGTGGTCGGTGCCGCCGATGGCGAGCCAGTGGCCATCGGGGCTGCCAGCGACGGAGAACGCGGGGCAGATTCCCGACGGGGCCGTTTCCTCACCCGTTTCGAGATCCCACACGCGAACGGTTGGCCCCGCGGTACTCGCCAGTTGCGGCTTCGCGCCGGGAATGACCGCAATGGCGTGCTTCCCCTTGGGGTTCGGCCCGGCGACGAGTTTCCCTTCGCGCACGTCCCACACGTGAACCACGCGATCGGCACCGGCACTGGCCAACTTCGAGCCGTCCGCATTAAACGCGAGGCAGCGAATCTCATCGTTGTGCCCGTGGAGTACGTGCCCCACTTGCGCCGTCACGGCGTCGGACCACAAGTAGATGTCGAAGTCGGAGTCGGCGCAGGCCAGAAGCTTGCCGTCCGGGCTGTAAGCAATCGCGTGAACCTGATCGGCGTGGCTGTTGAGAAGCACGACCGGATCGGGTTGCGGCGGTCGCCAGACTCGGGCCGAAGTATCCCAACCGGCCGAGATCAGGAGGGCACTGTCCGGGCTCCAGGAGAGGGCCGGGATGCGGTCGGTGTGGCTCGACAGTTGGGCCGTTTGTTTGTAGGTGTAGGCATCCCAGACGCGCACGGAGCGGTCTTCGCCGGCCGTGGCGACGAACTCGCCGCTCGGTGCAAAGGCGATGGCCGAGATGCTCTTCGGATGCGCTTCAATTTCGCCCAGAAGCCGTTGCGTGGCCGAATCCCAGAGTCGAACCGTGCCGTCGTCGTGGCCACTGGCGAGCGTACGACCGTCTTGGCTGAAGGCGATGGCCGTCACCCACGAGGCCTGTTGCAAGCGTCCGAGCAGTTGGCCCGAGGCGGAATCCCAGATGAGCAAGTCGTCGTTGCCGCTGGCGAGCAACTTCGCGTTCGGGCCGAAGCACCACAGCGTTTCGAGATCGCTCAAGAAATGGCGAGCGAGCAGTTTGCCCTCCGCGGACCAGTGCCGCAGCAACCCAGCCTCATCCACGGAACGCAGCGTACCATCCGGGGCGAAGGCAATGGCCGCGACATCGCCGTCCGTATGGAAGCGGGGTTCGCCGAACACGCGCGAGACCAGGGGCGGTTGAATGGTCTCGGCGGACGCCGTGGGTACGGGTGTGGCCATGCGAGAGGTACCTGCAATTTCTGGAAAGGCGGCAAAGTCGTCACGAATCCCACGACGAGTTTAGATCACATTTTCGGGCAAGGCGAGAAATTCGGGCGTCCGGACCGGAAAATCCGCTCCAACGCGAAAATATGGTGTGACGTGAATTATGCTTACAAGCGAATTTAGTGATGCCGCACTTCCATGCGTGTGAAGCCCGTGCTGGCGTTGCCTAACATCTGTGCCGGATTCAGATTAAAGACAATTCGGCCGTCCGTGTGCCAGTGCCCACGAACGAATGCGAAGATCGCCGTCGCGGTTCGAGGCTCCCGCGCGGCGGGGACATCTTCCATTTCCGACCCCACAATCGGTTCGAACTGAATCACCACGGGCACGAGCGCCACGATGCCTCGCTTCGGGTTGCGGGCCAGCACGGCGTCGCCGATGATTTCGATGCCGATCCAGGTCAGCCCGCGCGGCTTCCCCGTTGCGGATGCCGCGACCAGTAGCAACTCCTCGAATCGTTCGTGCTGAAGGCGGAAGAGTTCGCGGGCTCGCTCGACCTGGACGGTACGGGCGAAGTGCCGGAACCAGAGTGCAGTCGCGATCGAAAGGGAGACGATGGCGATTCCAGCGATCCACCACGGGTTCAAGTTGTACATGTTTTGTTTGCCGCTCCGGCGAATCAATCCGTGGGCGGCTTCACGATCGGCATCACTTGCGTGCCGCTGCCGCACTCCAACGCAAAAGCCGACTTCATCGGCAACCGCAGCGTGAACTTGCTCCCTTTCTCGGAAATGCTCAGGACCACAATGTCGCCGCCGTGTTCGCGGAGAATCTTGCGGCTCACCGGTAGGCCGAGCCCCGTGCCGCGGCTTCCTTTCGTACTCACGAACGGCTTGAAGATGTCGTCGATCTTCTCCTCCGGGATTCCTGGGCCGTTGTCGAGCACGATCACCTTGACCCAGTTGCCATCCGGTTCGAGCAGCGTCTGCACGGCAATCTTCGCGCCGTCGCGGTCCTCCAACGCGTCCAGTCCGTTCGACACGAGATTCAGCACGGCCCGGTGAATGCCGTCCGGGTCGCAGGGCACGGCCCCGACGCCCGCACCCGCACGAAACTCCAGTTCCACGTTTCGATCCTTGGCCCGACCGCGGATCGTTTCCAGCACATCCTCGCAGAGCTTGTTCAGGTCCGTCGGCTCGATGGCTGGCTCACGTTCCTTCGAGAAGCTGAGCATGTCGAGGATCAAATGATCGATGCGGCCCTGATTCTTCTCGACGAGCTTCCAGCCTTTCCCGAGCAAGTTATCGTCGTGCTCGGCGATGGCGGTGCGAACCATGTCCGACCCGAAGCGGACGCCCTGCATGATGTTTTTGATGTGGTGCGAAAGTGCCGCGATGGTGTTGCCGATGGCGGCCAGACGTTCGGCGTGAACCAGCGCTTGATGGTACCGCGATTCTTCCACGGCAATCGCCGCCTGGTGAGCGATGGCGCTCGCCAGTTGGAGGTGATCCTCGGTAAACTTCCCAGCTTCGGTTCCCCCCGCCACGAATTGCTTGAGCGTGGATTGCGTATCGAGAAAGAGTACGCCGAGTACTTCGCGGCGACCCTTCATGGGAACGCAGAGCACCTCGCGGATGTGGTGCTTGTGGATGCTGGCACCGCTGCTGAAGCGTTCGTCCGTCTGGGCATTGGCCACGAGAACGCCCTGATTCTCGCGAAGCACGTAATCGACGATGGTACGGCTGACGCCGAGTTCTTCCTGGCGATTGAGCCCGCTGCGGTACTGCACGGCCTTGGGAGCGAGGTGGCCATCCTCATCGCGAATCATGAAGCAGCCGTGGTCCGCGTCCACCGATTTCAGCACGAGTTCCATCACCTTTGCGAGCAGTTCGTCCGTGTCGAGAATGTGGCTGACGGCCTCGGCGGTTTCGTAAAGTGCCGCGAGCCCCGCGAGTCGCGCCTTCAGCCAGTCCGAACCGACGGTTTGCGGCTGCGAGAGAATCTGGCTTCCCGCATCGGCCCCGACGCGGCTCACGATGGCCGAAATCACGTCTTGATCGGTACCGCGGCCGAACAGCTTCACGCGTTCGGTGAGTTCGTTGGCCGGGGTATCGGCGCGTGCCGCCGTGTAAAGCAGAATCGATTGGCCGAGGCTGATTTGGTCGCCGCTGCGGAGCGGAGCGGAGGAAACGGACTGCCCGTTGAGCAAGGTTCCGTTGCCGCTGCCGAAATCGAAGACGGAGTAGCCGCCGGCCGCGAGCGACCGCAGTTCGAGATGGCGGCGGGAAACTTGGGTGTCGTGGAGGGCGATCGAGTTCGACGAATGCCGGCCCACGGACACGGCCGTTCCGGACACGTCGAACTGCTTCCCTTCATCGACACCGCGCAACACGATCAGTCGAGGCACGGCAGCGCCTGAATGAGTACGGGGCGACGAACCTACCGTACCCCGAGTGCGGGCGAAGGGCAACCGTTTAGCCGCGACGCGCCGTCCTCGGAGCGGAGCGCGACAACTCCGGCACTGTCGCGCTCCGCTCCGCAGACTGCGCGTCGCGGCTAAACGGCGGACGCACGGATCGGCGTCGCCAGACAGCCCGGACGGCCATTTTGCATGGCGAATCGAGCCTCGCGGTGATAAGTTCACATCACACCGCGAGACTCCGCCATGCCCGTGCTCTACCTCACCGAAGATGACGTTGGCCGGCTCGTGACGATGGACCTCGCGCTCGAGGCCGTCGGGGCGGCGTTCCGCAAACTCGGATGCGACGAAGCCGAAAACGTGCCGCGCCGCCGCTGCCAAACCGATCTCGTCGTGCTGCACATCCTCCCCGCCGCGATCAAGACGCTCGGAGCCATCGGCTACAAGGCCTACACCACGAGCAAGCAGGGTGCCCGCTTTCACGTAACGCTCTTCGACCCCAAATCGGGGGGCATGATGGCGATTGTGGAAGCCGATTTGCTCGGGCAGTTTCGCACGGGTGCTGCCACCGGGATCGCGACGAAGAAGTTGGCCCGCGCCGACGCTCGTACCGTGGGTTGCCTCGGCACCGGCAAGCAAGCGCGCACCCAAGTGCTCGCGGTGTGCAAGGTGCGAACGATCGTGCGGGTGAAGGTCCACGGTCGCGATGCCGAGAGGCGAAGCGCCTTCGCGGCGCAACTCGCCGCCGAAACGGGAGTGGAAGTCGTCGCGGTCGAATCGGCCGAGGAGGCCGTACGCGGACAGGACATCGTGATCACAGCGACGTCCGCGCGCGAACCGATTCTCAAAGGCGAATGGATCGCCGAGGGCTGCCATGTGAATCTGGTGGGGTCCAACTTCCTGACCAAGACCGAAACCGATGTGGAACTCTTTCGCCGAGCCACGCTCGTGGCGGTGGACAGCAAGGAACAGGCTCGTCTCGAGGCCGGCGACTTTGTGGCTGCGTTGAACGAGGGTGTGTTGAAGTGGTCGGACGTGCTGGAGTTCGCGCCCTTGCTCGTCGGGCGCTATCCGGGCCGCGAGTCGCCCGAAGCCATCACGGTGTTCAAATCGCTAGGCCTCGGGATTCAAGACCTGGCGCTTGCGATCAAGCTCTTGGACCTGGCGCGGAAGCAGGGGATCGGCCGCGAGATTTTGTAGGGCGGGTCGAGGC
>JAYTGN010000053.1:0-7226 GCA_043733485.1 Gemmataceae bacterium | reverse complement strand
TGCTCGGCAGGGTCCGCTCTGAAGCGGGTTATGGGCTGAAGGAGTCTGGCACTTTCCTTGATTGGTGGCACATGGATTCAGCCAGGGTGATCTAGCTGGGTAACAGAAGAAATGCCGAACGCCTAAGAGCCGACCATGGATGACCGGAACAAATCGCGGGCGGTGCCGCTCGAAGTGCGCTGGTGCTCCGCCGAGCGCCCGTTGCCTTCGCACTGGGTGATCCCCGAAGGCCGTCGCGCCCCGACGCGCCACCTCGGCGACGACCCGTTCGACTTCGGCACGCACATGCGCCAACTCTGCGACGACATCGCGAGCCGGTGCGAAGCGCTGAGCCACGTGCGGATGCCGAAGGTTCTCCTCTCGTTTACCCCGTCGCGGAACCGGAGTCGCTTCGGCCTGCAAGCCCGCGTCACGCCGCTCCGCTTCGTCGAGGGCGGGCTCGTCCGCAACTTCCGCAAGGTCGAATATCGGGTGCAGCGCTATTTCGTGGACGGAGTCGAGATGCTCTACATCTTGTCGTTTTGCTTGCCGCGATTCTTCGATCAGACCTTCGAGGAAAAGCTCTCGACGGTGTTTCACGAACTGTTCCACATGAGTCCGACGTTCGATGGCGACCTGCGCCGCCACCGCGGTCGCTACGCCCTTCACTCGCACTCGAAAGCACTTTACGAATCGCACATGGGCGCGCTCGTCAAGGAGTTTTTGGCGAACCACGACGAGCCGGAGTCGTTCGAGTTCTTGCGTTTCAACTATCGCGAGTTGTGGGAACGGCACGGCGGCATTCGCGGCGTAATCGTGCCGAGGCCGAAGCTCTTTCCCGTGGGTTGGGCTACCCGGCAGGCCGCCAAGGGTTAGGCATAGCCGCGATACCAGTAGACCCAAGCCAGGAGTGCCGCGATGGAAGCGACCGCGCCGAAAATGTAGGCGAAGACGAACGGTGCGACGGCGTCGTCGGCTTCGCGAACGGGCGGTAGCGAGCTCGGCGTCATGGGTTCAAAGTAACTTGAGGAAGATGATGGCACCGCCGAGCGTCCACAGGACGACGGCGGCGACGATCACCCATTTGAAGGATGTCGCCGGTTCGTACATCGGCGGTTGCTCGGGTTCGGACACATCGGCTCCAATTCTGGCCGCTTGCGGCTTCGCGATTTGCTCACCCCGGCATCGTGAGGCCTTCCGGCCCGAGCGTCACCAGCGTCACATCCTTCACCGGGTACTTCTCGAGGTAGTTCAAAATGAACTGCGGCGTGATGCTGTCGATGGAGGCCTGAATTTCGTCGAAGGTTCGCGTGCGGCCCAGGAAGTACCAATCCGAAGCAATCGACCCGGCCCGTGCCGAAGTCGATTCTTCCTGCATGATGAGCGACGACTTCAGGCCCGCTTTCACGCGGTCGATTTCGTCGTCGGTCACGCCTTCCTTCAAGCGATGGAGTTCGGCGAGGGTCACGTCGAGGGTTTGCTGGGCGCGGTCGGAACCGGTGCCGGCGTAGCCGACCATCGTGCCGCGATCGCGGAAGGTTTCGTGGCGCACGCCGACGGAGTAGCAGAGGCCTCGCTTCTCGCGGACCTCGGTGAAGAGGCGAGCGCTCATACCGCCGGAGAGCACGCCTTCGGCGGCGCGGGCGGCGTAGTAATCGGTGCCGCCGATCGGGGCGCTCGGCCACGCGAACGCGATCTGCGTTTGCTGCGTGTCCTTCTGCAAGTGGTGGGGCTCCGGCGCGTGCTTCTCGGGCACGGCCTCGATGGGCTCGCCCTTCTTCCAGTCGCCGAACAGCCGTTCGACTTGGGCCTTCAGCGGCTCCCACTCGATGTTCCCGGCCACGGAGAGGATCGCACCGTTCGGGCGAAAGAGCCGGCGATGCTGCTTCTTCACGTCGTCGATCGTCAGCGATTCGATGTCTTCGGTGCGGCCTCGGCGATCCTTGTTCAACGGCGCGGGATAGTAGCGGCGACGCAGTTCCACCATCACTTTTTGCTGAGGCGAATCTTCGAGGCTGAGGATGTCCTGCAGCGCGAGGGCCTGCACCGCTTCGAGTTCGTCTTCGGGAAGATGCGGGCGGCGAATCACATCCGCGAAGATGTCCAGTGTCGCGGGAGCGTTCGTGGAAAGGGTGGAGCCCCAGAACCGCATGTTGATAGCACCGACGCTTTCGTCGCGGTCGACGCCGAGGTTATCCAGGGCGAGGCTGAGGGCGCGGGAGTCGCGTTCGCCGGCCCCTCGGGTGATGAGGTCCGCGAGGACGGTGGCGACGCCGAACTTGCCGGTGGGATCGAAGGCGGCTCCGGCGGGCACGAGAAAGTTGATCGCGGCCGAACGGACGTGCTCCATTCGTTCCGCGAGCAGAACCAATCCGTTCGCCAGGGTATGCTGGAAGACCTGTTGTCCCACTGCGGCCTCGCGATGAGTTCGGCTCGGCCCTCGCGGCCCGCCTTGCCTCCATTCTACGAGACGCGCTACCGCGGGGGAGGAGTAGTTGGACGGCTGAAAAGCTCCAAGTATTGGTAGTCCGCTCTCTCCGAGAGCGGATTCCGCACTCGGAGCGTGCGGACGACCAGTAACATTTCGACACTCACCTGCAGTCGCGATCTGCCGCTCGCCTTACTTCTCCTCGTCGCTCGCGGCCGGTTTAGGCGACTTCAACAAGCTCGTGATCGCATATCCGCCGCCGACCGCGAAGAGAACGCCGAGCCCACCCGCAGCCAAGTAGAAAAGATCGCGACGATTCACGTCCGTCAGCGGCCGAGGTGATTCCGGCACCATCCTCGTCTCGGAATCGAAGGGCACGACCCTCGGTGCGGGGAACGAACTCGGCAGCGTCACTAATTCGACGTCGACTTCGTCGTCGCTGGGAGGTGCCGGATACGGTATTGGTGCTGGCTGCCACGACGGAGCTGGGGTAGGTTTCCCTGGTCGCGTCGGCACAGGAACGGGAACCGAGATCGGCCGGTGAGCGCTCGAAGACGAGGACGTCTTGGGCGGCGGTAGGTGCGGAGGCATCGAGCCCGTACCCGGCTTGAGGGCTGGCAGCTGCGGTTTGGCCGGCTCCGGTGGGAGCGAACTCGGGGCAATCATCTGCGACTCGGTTTCGAGCCACTGACGATAAGCCGGGGTCATATCGGCCTTCGCCGCCTCGGTGCCCGCACCCGGAGTCTGGAAGCGCTTCAAAGCCTCAGCGCCCTCGGCCGGTGTCTGGTAGCGATCTTCGGGTCGCTTCGCCAACATCTTGTCGAGTACCTGTTGGAGCCCGGCCGGGATGCCGTCCGAAACGCTGGCGAGCGGCGGCGGATTCTCCGTCGCATGCCGCAACATCTGCGTCATGATGTTCGAATCGGTGAACGGCGTCCGCCCCGTCACGCTGTGATACAGCACGCAGCCGAGGCTATAAATATCGGCGCGAATGTCGGCCGAGCGGGCATCCTTCGCCTGCTCCGGAGCCATGTAATCCGGCGTGCCGACCACCGCGCCCTCGACCGTCAATTGCGTGTCGATGGCACCTTCCGGAGCGGATTCGTCGAACAGTTCCCGCCCGAGGCCGATGTCCACGATTCGGATGGTGCCTTCCCACGTGTTGTCCGCCGGACCCTTCCCGCTCGCAGGCGTGATCATCAAGTTTGAAGGCTTGACATCGCGGTGAACCATGCGCCGATCGTGCAGGTGCTGGAGACCATCGAGTGCCTGGCGCACGAGCCGAACCGCCTCGCCCACGGGAAGCTTCTTGCGGCGCGAAAGCACTTCATCCAGCGTTTCGCCTTCGAGGAACTCCATGACGATGAAGTGCCGACCGCCGGAGTCGCCGACCTGGAAGGCGCGTACGACGTTCGGGTGATCGAGTTGAGTGAGCAGCCGGGCTTCGCGCTGGAAGCGGCCGAGCACGCGCTGATCCTTCGCACGGGAGGCGGGCAGGATTTTGAGAGCGACCATTTGGCCGAGGGAATGGACGGCCTTGTAGACGCCGCCCATCTGGCCTTTACCGATCTGGTCGAGAATCTTGTAGCGTTCGAGGAAGAAGCCGTCGGCCCGGCCGCGCTGCACCATGGCCGACTGCCAGGGCGTGAGAATTCGCTTCGAGACGAGGTACTTGCCGAAGGCTTCGATCTGATCGTTGCCGCCCTGCGACTCATCCTTCCACCTCTTGTGCAGGGAATCGACTTCTTCGGATGGGAGCAGTTTGCTCTTGGAGAGCAGGCTGCAGAACTCGGTCACGTCGGTACTCGGAGTGGCCATGGATACCAGAGGACAGAGGAGTTCAGGTGGCACAGGCATTCTTGCCTGTGCTGATCAAGAATCGCACAGGCAAGAATGCCTGTGCCACCGAGCAAAAATCACTTCCCCTTTGCAGCACGAATCGCTTCTAACAAGTTTGCATCGTGTTGGGCCAGTTCTTCGAGCGCCCGGTAGACCGCGTCGCGCTCCGCGGCAGGCAGTGCTTTTGCACGAATCAACGCCGCATCGAACGCCGCTCGGTCGTGGGGCACCTCGGAACGCGGGTTCCGATCCAAAGCCGCAATCCCCGCATTGGCCAGGTTCACCCAGCGCGATTCCGCGGCGTCGGTACCGAAGGCTGCAACCACTGCATCCCAAGTGTTTCGGGCGCTCGCGGAATCCCCCGCCTGGGCGAGCCGCAAGCCACGAGTGTAGCCTCGCTCCGCCTCCGAACGCGCCTCCGGTTTCGCACCCTCCGCGATCGCCCGCAGCAGTTCCTTCCGATCCCGAATCCGAGCCTTGGCCGAACTCACTTCCTCAGCATATCGGTCCGGGTACTTGCGGCTCAGTGGGTCGAGGTAATCGTCCCAGGCGCGATCCCAATCGGCGGGGTCGTCGGAATTCACGAGCGGTTCTGCAGCGAACCACAACTGCTCGGCACTCTTTCCCGGCCACACGAACGCCGCCACAATCGCGAACGTCACGAGCAGGAACAGCGGTGCCACGAGGAAGGGCCGACGATGCCACGGCCGCGGTGCGTCGAGCTCGGTTTCTTCCGGCCCGAACCCGCCGAGGCTCGGCGGCAGTGCCGCCATCTCGGCCGTGTCCGGCTTCAGCTTCGCTGGCCACTCCAGGTTCTCGCCCTTGCGTTCCAGCTTCCCGCGAATCCGCTCCAGTTCGTCCAGCAGCCCCTGAGCCGAGGCCGGCCGCCGTGTCGGATCCTTGGAAAGTAAGACGCAGATGAACTCGTCCAGTTCCGTCGGCAGGTCCGGAACGAGCATCCCCGGCCGCTCGGGAAGCGAGTAGCACTGCTTGTGCGTGAGTTCGACGACGGTCGCGGCTGTGAACGGCGGCCGGCCAGTGAGGAGAGTATAAAGCACGCCGCCGAGAGAGTAAAAGTCGCCGCGGCGAGTGAGTGCCTTGCCACTGGCAATTTCGGGTGGGCAGTACGCCGCCGAGCCGATGCTGGGAGTGGTCGAGAGCGGCGACGCGGCAATTTTCGAGAAGCCGAAGCCGAGGAGTTTGAGCGTGCCGTCGGCGGAGATCATCAGGTTGGCGGGCTTCAGGTCGCGATGCAGCAAATTGCGGTTGTGCCCGTGTTTGAGTGCCCGTGCGGCCTGAACGGCGAGGGTCAGTACCTCGCGCCAGGGCCGGCGACCCGCTTCCAACAACTTCGCACAGTCCGTTCCTTCAACGCATTCCGCCGCGACGAACGCGAGCCCGCCGTGGATGCCGCTCTCGAAATACCTGGCGATGTTGGGGTGGTCGAGCCGCTGAAGGGTGAGCATTTCCGCGGGGAAGCGCTGTACGAAGGCGGGATCGCGAACGACGGCCTCGGTGAGAATCTTGACGGCGGCACGGCGAGTGGGGTCGTCGTAGCCGCGAGCGGCGTACACGATCCCGAGCGGCCCGCGGCCGAGTTCCGCTTCCACGAACCAGTTGCCGACGCGGGCCCCGATCATGCTGGCTAGTATACGAGGTACGAAACGCGTTCAGAACGCCACGCCGAGTTGGACGAAGAGCCCTTCGAGCGAAACGTTGGAGGGTCGCGTCACGAGTTTGCCCACGCCCACATCATCCACGAAGCGCGGCTGATCCACCACGTTCCAATAGTTCGTGATCTCGTAGCCGACGCGGGCCGTCACGGTGCGATACTGCCAGCCGAGCCCGACGCTCGCGCTCGCCATCGGCACCACTTTGCGGATGTTGTACGCCGTGTTCGCATAGACCGTCTTGCCGGCGTTGTTCGTTTCGAAGAGGGGATTGTCGGACTGCCCGCTCAGGAAGCCGCCGTTGGCCCGAGCATAAAGGTGGAAGCCCTTCCACCCCACCCACACGCCCTCGGCACCGAGGATGGGCCCGATGCCCTGGAAGTTCGAGTTCGCCGAGACCGTGGCGCTACGAGCATCGAGCCCGTCGTAGTAGGCGCTGAACGCTTGTCGCAGGCTGGCGAAGCGGAGGCCACCGGAGAGGCGCACGGCGAAGTGCTCGTCCACCGCGAAGCGCTTGCCGAGCATGAGGTCGTAGGCGTTGTACTCGAAGTTGGCCTGGGCGCTCGCGTAGGTCACGGTGTTGGTCAGGCCCGGTTTCGTGAGCGTGGGGAAGAGCGTTTGGCCGGCGGGCGCGCTGAGCGAGTCGGCGGCACTCGAGTGGAAGTAGGTGTAGCCGAAGTAGGCTTCCCATCCGGATTCGCCGAAGCGGTGGCCGAGTTCGACTCGCACGCCGGGCTGCACGTCGAAGTTCAAGGAGCGGACGGGTCCGCTCGGCACGAGGCCGGTGGCGTCGCCGGGCACGACGAAGTCGAAGGCGGTGCGGCGCGGGCGAAGGAGGAGGAATTCGACGGAGGCGAAGGGGCCGCCTTCTTCCGGAGCGGCGGGCTTCAGGTGGCCGGGCGTGCCGTGGTAGGCGGGGTGTTCGGTCGGCGCCTCGGTGGTGAAGCCCGGTGGCGTGAGATCGCGAACCGGCTGTTCAATCGTTGGCAGAGTGGGCTCTGCGGGGCCCGAGCCGTAAAAGAACGACTCCCTGGGTGGGGCGGCCTCGGCGATTCGCGCCAGCGCGAGGAGACCGAACGCGACGACGATACCTCGCCAGCTTCCCCGCGGCATGGCAACCCCCTGCAAAGACACGTTCCGAGAATCCTTGAAGCTTGCCCCATAACGGCGCGAGCCCAACGCGACAACCCCGGTTTGGGACGGCGTGCCAAGGGTGTACCCAGATTTCTTGGGGGTCAGGGGGTCAGGCGACCAGTTGCCAGTAGGCGTTCCACTGTGGCGAGTTGCGGACGCAGACGAGGCTCGCCATG
>JAYTGN010000052.1:0-18065 GCA_043733485.1 Gemmataceae bacterium | reverse complement strand
CTTCCAGCCGGTGCGAGAGATGAAGCACCGGCTGGAAGCACGGTGCCACCCAGAACCGGTTGGAAGCACGGTGCCACCCAGAACCGGCTGGAAGCACGGTGCCACCCAATCCAACTGCTTTGAGGAACCACGATGTCGCGTTCGATCCTGCCACTGCTGGCTTTGCTCCTCACGGCGACGCTGAGTGCGGCCGCGGACTTCGCCACCGAGAAGCAAGGGAACTGGCATCAGTGGCGCGGGCCGGACGCGAGCGGCTTCGCCCCGAAGGCCGACCCGCCCACGAAGTGGGACGCGAAGACGAACATCCGCTGGAAAGCGAACCTCCCCGGCAAGGGAAGCTCGACGCCGATCGTGTGGGGCAATCGCATCTTCGTGCTCGCTGCGGTGAAGACCGACCGCATCGCGAAGCCCGACGAGATGCCCAAAGTCGATCCGAAGTTCCAAACCAAGACCGAGGCACCGAAGAACTTCTACCAGTTCTTCGTGCTCTGTTTCGACCGCAGCACCGGCATGAAACTCTGGGAGAAACTCGCCACTGAGCAGGTGCCGCACGAAGGGCACCACAACAGCCACTCGTACTGTGCGGGCTCGCCGACCACAGATGGCAAGTTCCTCTACGCCTCATTCGGTTCGTTCGGCACCTTCTGCTACGACTTCGACGGCAAGCTGATCTGGAGTCGCGATCTCGGCCGCATGAACACGCGACTCGGCTGGGGCGAGGCCGTCTCGCCCGCGGTTCACGGCAACTCGCTGCTCTTGAACTGCGATCAAGAATCGGACTCGATTCTCTATTGCCTCGATGCCGCGAGTGGGAAGACGAAGTGGGCCGCGAAGCGCGACGAGAAGACCTCGTGGAACACACCGCTGATCGTGGAGCATCGGGGCAAGACGCAGGTGATCGTGAACGGTACCGCTCGCATCCGCAGCCACGACCTCGCGACCGGCGAAGTTCTCTGGTCGTGCGGCGGCATGACGACTAACGCGATCCCCTCGCCCATCCGCTTCGGCGACTCGGTGCTCGTCATGAGCGGCTACGGGCCGGGGCAAGTGGTCTCGATTCCGCTCGATTCCCAAGGCGACCTCGGCCTCGATGGTAAAACGAACTGGCGGCACAAAGGCGGCACGCCCTACGTTCCCTCCGCCGTACTCGCAAACGAGCGGCTCTACTTCACGCAAACGAACGACAACCTGCTCACGGTGCTGGACGCGAAGACGGGCGAGGCTTCGGTGGATAAGGAGCGGTTGCCGCAGGTGCGGAACTTCTATGCGTCGCCGATCGCGGCCGGGGGAAGGATTTACTTCGTGGATCGCAACGGCGTCACGCTCGTACTCAAGGCGGGAAGTGAACTCGAGGTGCTCGCAACCAACAAGTTGGACGACCCGATCGATGCCTCGCCCGTCGCTGTGGGTAGGCAACTCTTCCTGCGAAGCGAGAAGCACCTCTACTGCATCGAGGAGAAGTAGGGCGGATCGAAACCCGGTTTCTGCTTTGGAAACCGGGTTTTTGTGAACTGTGAAAATAGCCGGTTTCGAGGCCCAGATCAAAACCCGGTTTCTGCTCTGGAAACCGGGTTTTTGTTAACTTCGAAAAAACCCGGTTTCCAAAGCAGAAACCGGGTTTTGTCAGCCCCTTACTCTTTGACGGTCGGGCTCGGGCCGTTCTTCTTCACGGATTCGATGCCGCCATCGCGGCTCGCCGCGGATTTGTACATCTGGCTGGTGCCGATGATCTGGTGGTTCGCGGCCTTGAGGTTGAAGTAGAATCGCCCATCGGACGAATCTTTGCGTTCGTAGCGAGCGTCGTCGGGGCTGTTCTTCTGAATCGAGGCGATGCCGTTCTCGGCGGCACCCTTGCTCTCGTATTGCTCGCTTCGAAGGATCACTTCGCTGTTCGCGGCCTTCAGCACGAACGAGAACTGGCCTTTGTCGCTCTTGGACATCTCGTACCATCCTGCTGCCATAACGCCTCCGAGGAATCGGTGAGAGAGGATCGGTCTGAAAGGAGCGTACCGCCGGGCCGCGAACCCTGCAATTGGATTCTGGACAAACCACTTCCGCGAGCCCGCATATACTTGTGGGAACTCATCGGAGCCCGTCATGATGCGATTCCTTTCCGTGCTTCTCGCGTGGTTCGCCACCGGCAGTACACTTCACGCCGAAATCCTGACCAAACCCATCGAGTACAAGCACGGCACCACGAACCTCGAAGGCTTGCTCGTCTACGAATCGACTGGCCCCGCGAAGCGGCCCGGCGTGCTGCTCGCCCACGAGCAGGGACCGAGCGCCGCGACGGCGCGGGCCAAGGCCGTTCAACTCGCCAAACTCGGGTACGTCGTCTTCTCCCTCGATCTGTTTGGGAAGGGCGTGAGCCCCAAGGATGCAGCCGATGCCTCGGCCCGAGTCGGATTGAACGGCAAGGATCGCACGTTGGTTCGCGAACGGGTCGGTGCCGCGAGGCTGGCCCTGGAACGAATCCCGCAGGTGGATCCGAAGCGCGTGGCAGCCGTGGGCTATGGTGTCGGTGGAACTGCGGTATTGGAATCGGCGCGGGCCAAGGCGGAACTCGAAGGCGTCGTCTGCGTTCACGGCGACCTCACCCCCACCGGCGACGACGGCAAGAACGTCGGCGCGTCGCTGCTCATCATCGTCGGTGCGGACGATCCCAGGATTCCCCTCGCTCAGATGGTGGCGTTCGAAGACGAGATGCGTAAGGGCGGCGTCGACTGGCAGGTGCTCCGCTTCGGCGGCGTCGCGGGTGACTTCACGAATCCGCTCGCTGGGAAGAATCTGAAGAGCGGCCGCGCCTACGACCCGGATGCGGATCAGCGAACGGCCGATGCCATACGTCTGTTCTTGGCCGAGACCTTCCCGCCACCCGCGAAACCGACCCCGCCAATGAAGGCGGTCGCGCCGAAGGAACAGCCCAAGGGCGTGCCGGAGAAGGCTCTCAAGGTACTCGACCACGTCGATAAGGACGGCGAGGCACTTGAAGGTTACGAGGGCGGCCGCACCTTCGGCAACTTCGAACGTCGGCTTCCCGTAACGGACGACAAAGGTCGGCGACTCAAATACCGCGAGTGGGACGTGAACCCGTTGCGCCCCGGTGTGAATCGCGGGGCGGAACGACTCGTCACGGGTTCGGACGGCTCGGCCCACTACACCGACGATCACTATTCCACGTTCAAGAAAATCCGCTGATCGGGAGTTTCACCATGATCGTTCGCATCGACGCCCGGAAGCTTAAGGACTCCGCAAGCCTGCACGCGGCCCTGAACGACGGGTTCGGGTTCGCTGCCGGCACGGGGAAGAATCTGGACGCGCTGGTCGATTGCCTCACGCATCTGGACGACGCGCGGAGCGGCCTCTCGCGCGTGCAAGTATTCCCCGGCCAGGTGGCGCTATTGGTGTTGGAACGCGTTGGTGAAACGGGAACCGCCGAGGCGGCTCAGGTGAAATCGTTGACGGACGTGGTGGCGTTCGTGAACTGGCGTCGTCTGGAAAAGGGTCAGCCACCGGTACTGGCATTGGCCTACGAGCCGAAGTGAAGCAGGAGGACGAGGATTCGAACCTCGTGGAGCGGCTTTGGAGACCGCGTGCTCTCCCAGGAGCATCCCCCTTTCAAAATCAGGCGGTACGGGGGGAGTCGAACCCCTCTCCTCGGCTTTCACAGAGCCGCGTGCAAACCGTTACACCACATGCCGCATCCGACCGTAGCCCTCACGCTCCGCGTGAGGAACAGTACCCCGGCCAGGATTCGAACCCGGAACGCCGCGTTCGAAGCGCGGAGTGATTCCGTTTCACCACCAGGGCATGTACGTTCCATCAGTTGCAGACCTGGGAGTTGAACCCAGAGTCCAGGCTTATGAAACCCGAACGAGCGCCGGCCCGTCTGCAATTATTGAAACCCGGTTTCTGCTTTGGAAACCGGGTTTCTCGAAGCGTCGAATGAAACCCGGTTTCCAAAGCAGAAACCGGGTTTCGAGAGAGTGGTGACGGAGGGATTCGAACCCACACTGTCCACGTTCTGAGCGTGGCGACTCCTGCCGGTTGGTCTACATCACCAGTGTTTGCCGCTTGCGACTTCGCGATTGCGAGCATCGACCCAATCGCGAAGCCGCAAGCGGCCAGCGCCCCTGGCGGGATTCGAACCCGCGATCTCCACCGTGACAGAGTGGCGAGCACTCCAGACTGCTCCACAAGGGCTCGTACTCAGCAATCCGAAATCCAAAATCTCAAATCCAAAATCGAGAGAGCGCCCAGTGGGAGTCGAACCCACACATCCGCCCTGGCGAGGCGACAGGCAGCCGCTACATCATGGGCGCGGAAATATCAGTGAGGCCTGAGGGACTCGAACCCTCACACTCCGGTTAAGAGCCGGAGGTGCTGCCACTAACACCTAAGCCTCAAGTTTGATCGAAAGCCGGAAAACGAAGCCGGCCGGGGGTCGCTTCACCCCCGGCCGGCGCGCGTGCCATAACTGGCTGCCGGGGGTTAACCGCTCTCGCCTTCACCGCAGAGAAGGTTCAGATTAAAATGCCAGCGGTTCATGGTGTTGTCGTTTCGCGGTTACCGGGTGATTGCGGGGCGTCGTATATTGATGAGACGCATGCCGCAATCAGTGGTTCGCGCCGTCAGCGGAATTATTTCGAGAAAATGGCTGTGATGCAGTTTGAACCCGAGATGCGGCAGGCACTCAAACTCGCGGAACGGGGCCGCGGATTCGTCGAACCGAATCCCCTGGTTGGGGCCGTCGTGCTCGAGGCGAACGGGAAGTTGGTTGGTGAAGGATGGCATCAGCGGTTCGGCGGAGCCCATGCCGAGGTGAACGCGTTCGCTCAGGCCGGCGACCGCGCTCGCGGCGGAACCCTCGTCGTCACCCTCGAACCGTGCTCGCATTTCGGGAAGACCCCGCCATGCACCGATGCCGTGCTGCATTCGGGTGTGAAGCGCGTCGCGATCGCGATGTGCGATCCCTTCCCAAAAGTGTCCGGCAACGGCATCGCGATCCTTCGCGCGGCCGGGATCGAGGTCCACGTCGGGTTGTGCGAAGCCGAGGCGAGGCAATTGAACGCACCGTACCTCAAGCTGCTTCGCACCGGCAAGCCGTGGGTTCATGTGAAGTGGGCGATGTCGCTCGACGGCAAGATCGCGACACACACCGGAGACTCCAAGTGGATCAGCGGCGAAGAATCTCGCGCGAAGGTACACGAACTGCGCGGCCGGATGGACGCGATCGTCGTGGGACGCGGGACCGTGATCGCGGACGATCCGCTGCTCACGGCCCGGCCTCCGGGCCCACGCACCGCGGCGCGCGTCGTGTTGTGCGGATCGGGAGAACTCCCCGAGCGCTGCCAGTTGCGCTCCACGGCCCGGGAGGTTCCGGTCATCGTCTTCACCCAGGAAGGCAACGAGTCGAAACTCGCAGGCTGGGCGGCCGATGGTTGCGAAGTGGTGCCGCTGCCTGATCATAATCGTAGACATCACGCTCCGCGTGATGTTCCTCACGCGGAGCGTGAGGGCAACGGGGGATCGATCGACGCGATTCTCGCGGAACTCGGTCGCCGCCGCATGACCAACGTGCTGGTCGAAGGTGGTGCGGGCGCGCTCGGCGCGTTTCTCGACGCGCGCGCCGCCGACGAGTTTCACGTCTTCGTCGCACCCACGATCATCGGCAGTGACAAGGCCCTGTCACCCGTCGGCGGCGGGGGAATCAGCAAGATGGCCGACGCTCGAAACCTCGCGGAGTTCACGTCCGCCCCGTCCGGTCAAGACGTGTACTTGCACGGCTTCGCTCCTATAAATCGCTCATGAACCACTACGTTTCGCATCTCGAAGGCGCGATCGACGGCGCGACGATCCCCTTTGGCGGACTCGCCAACCTGCACAACGGTCGGCCCATCTGGGTCCGCTACCACCTCGACAAAATCAAGGCCGCGGTCGCGCCGGCGGACATCGCGAAAAGGCCTCCGAGCCTCTGGCGCTATCGCGAACTGCTGCCGCTCCCGGCGGACGTGGAGCCCGTCTCGCTCGGCGAAGGAATGACGCCGCTCTTGCCCTGCCCGCAGCTCGGCAAGCAACTCGGGCTCACGAACCTGTTCGTGAAAGACGAGTCGCAGTTGCCCACCGGCAGCTTCAAGAGTCGAGGCATGACTGCGGCCATCAGCATGGCCAAGTGGCTGGGCGTGAAGCGCGTCGCACTGCCCACGGCAGGCAACGCTGGCGGAGCCGCCGCGGCCTACGCCGCCCGGGCCGGAATCGAGTGCTTCGTCTTCATGCCCGCGGACACGCCCATCGTCAATCAGTTCGAGTGCCATCTTTACGGAGCGAAAGCCTTCCGCGTGAATGGACTCATCAACGATTGCGGCAAGATCGTGAAGGACGGTGCCGAACGCATGGGCTGGTTCGACCTCTCCACGCTCAAGGAACCGTATCGCATCGAAGGCAAGAAAACGATGGGCCTCGAACTCGCGGAACAAATGAACTGGTACTTGCCCGATGTGATCCTTTACCCGACCGGCGGCGGCACCGGGCTCATCGGCATGTGGAAAGCCTTCCATGAACTGAAGGAACTCGGCTGGTTGAAGACGACGCGTTTCCCCCGACTCATCTCGTGTCAGGCCGAGGGCTGCGCGCCGATCGTGACGGCGTTCGACAAGGGCGAGCGTTTCGCGGATCTCTTTCCGAATGCGAAGACCGTGGCGAGTGGCTTGCGGGTGCCGGTGGCCGTGGGCGATTTCATGATTCTCGACGCGATTCGCGCCAGCGGGGGCACGGCCGTGACCGGCAGCGAATCCGCGATCGGCCCCTGGATGCGCCGAGCCAGTTCCGCGGAAGGCATCAGCGTCTGCCCCGAGACGGCGGTCTGTTTCAACGTGCTGGAAAAGCTGATCGCCTCCGGCGACGTGAATCGCGACGAATCGGTGGTGGTGTTCAACACCGGTGCCGCCCCGAAGTATCTGGAGGCGCTTCCCGCCGACTTGCCGTTCGTGGACAAGGATAACCTGGACTGGGATGCGATCGCGAAGTGAGATTCTTTCCCCTCGAGTCCTCAGCAAGCCGTTGCCGAGTACGGGTTCTTCCGGGTAACGTGTACGGCATGATCCGCATCGCTTGCTTTGCTCTCCTGACGCTGACCTTGCTCTTCGCCCGGTCGCGTTCCGCGGCCCCGGACGATTACTCCGATCCGGCCATCACCGCGGACGAGAAGGCGCACTGGTCCTTCAAGCCACCCGCTCGTCCCGAGCTTCCCAAGGTTAAACGCAATGAGTGGGTGAAGTCGCCGATCGACGCCTTCATCCTGGCGAAGCTCGAAGCCGCGGGACTGTCGCCTTCGCCCGAAGCGGACAAACTCACGCTCGTTCGCCGGGTCGCGCTCGATCTCACGGGCTTGCCGCCGACGCCGGAAGAAGTGGACGCATTTCTGAAGGACACTCGTGCGGATGCGTACGAGCGGCTCGTGGAGCGGTTGCTTGCGTCGCCGCACTTCGGAGAACGGCAAGCCATGCACTGGCTCGACGTCGTGCGCTTCGCCGAGTCCAACGGCTACGAGGCCGACGGCGAACGCCCACACGCCTGGCGCTACCGCGACTACGTCGTCCGCAGCTTCAACGCGGACAAGCCTTACGATGCGTTCCTCACCGAGCAGATCGCGGGGGATGAACTTGCCAAGGGCAAGGATCCGCGCGATGCGGCAGACCTTTGGGCCGCGACCGGCCTGCATCGCTGCGGGCCGGTCCACATGGTCAGCGGCAACCTCGACCGCGAAGTGATCCGCCAAGAGCTTCTCACTGAGATGGTGAGCGGCCTCAGTTCCTCGGTGCTCGGACTCACCATCGCGTGTGCTCGCTGCCACGACCACAAGTTCGATCCGATTTCGCAAGGCGACTTTTACCGGCTGCAAGCCTTCTTCGCTTCCACCAAGTACACCGAAGTCGAACTCGCGACCGACGCCGAGAAGGAGGCTCGCAAGAAACAGGTGAATGCGATTGAGGCGCAGACCGGCCCTTTGAAGCAGATCGTCGCGGCGATGGACGCCCCCATTCGCGCAAAGGTGCAGCAGGCGAAGCGCGACGCTCTCGAACCCAAATACCAGGACGCACTGACGACGGCTTCCGAGAAGCGGACGCCGGAGCAGAAGAAACTCGCCGCGGATTCGCAGCCATTGCTGGCCGTGCGTTGGGATGAGGTGCTGGCGGCGATGCCGCTCTTCGACCGCGCGACACGCACGCTGATCCGCGAACGGATTCACGCGATGGAGGCTCACTTGCCGCCACCCGCTGCCGCCGCATGGGCCATTCAAAATGGCTCGCCGCAACAAACCTTCGTCTTCAAACGCGGCAACCCGAAGACGAAACTCTCGGCCGTGACCGCCGCCTTCCCGCGCGTTCTCGTTACCGCCGAGGCCGAACCCAAGAGCCGCATCGATCTTGCGAAGTGGATCGCGAAGCCGGACCATCCGCTGACGGCCCGCGTGATGGTGAACCGAATCTGGCAGCAGCACTTCGGCAAGGGCATCGTGACGACGCCCAACGACTTCGGCGTCCGCGGCGAACGCCCCACGCACCCCGAACTGCTCGACTGGCTGGCAACGGAACTGGCGAGCGGCGGGCGTGAGCCTGCTGTTCCGTGGGCGCTCAAACGCATCCATCGGCTCATTGTGCTCTCCAGCACCTACCGCCAGTCGAGCACCTCACCTACTTCAAAGGCCGACCCGAGCAACAAGCTGCTCGGGAAGCAGAATCGCCGGCGGCTCGAAGCCGAGGCGATCCGCGATTCGATCCTCGCCGCATCCGGAAGCTTGAACAAACAGGCCGGCGGCCCCTCGGTGAAGGTGCCGCTCGAACCCGAAGTTTACGACCTCATCTTCACGGAAGGCGAACCGGATGGCCTCTGGCCCGTGACGCCCGATGCGAGCCAGCACGTGCGGCGCTCCATCTATTTGTTCAACAAGCGCAACGTGCGGCTGCCGCTGTTCGAGGCCTTCGACCAGCCAGACACGTTGAACTCGTGTGCCGTGCGGCCGGTGAGTACGTACGCTCCGCAGGCACTCATCTTGATGAACGGTCCGTTCATTCAGGAGCAAGGGAAGACGCTGGCGATCAAGTTGGTGAAGGACGTCGGCACCGATCCCGTGAAGCAACTGGACGTGCTCTATCGCCGCACGGTCGGGCGCGTTCCCACCGAGGCCGAACGCAAACTCGCGCTCGAGTTCCTGAAGGAGCAGGCCACGACGATCCGCGAGAAGGTGAAGGCCGGACAACCGCTCGGCTTATCCGATGTGCCTGTGGGCGCGGATCCCGCCGCGGTGCGGGCGCTCGCTGATTTGTGCATCGTGTTGTTCAACGGGAATGAGTTCGTGTATCTGCCGTGAGCGAAACCCGGTTTCTGCTTTGGAAACCGGGTTTCTCAGCACAAAAACCCGGTTCCCAAAGCAGAAACCGGGTTTTGATATGCACCTCACTCGATCACGAAGCTTGCCAGTTTGTCCACGTTGACCTGTTCCGGCGGGTAGTCCTTCCGCGTCGGCATCTGCGGGTAGACCTCCGGGAACGCAAAGCGGCCTGGCTTCCAGTCCGTCGGCCAGTCGTCCGGCAACGCCGACACCTCGAAGCGCTGCTCCGGGCCCGGCGGCAACTTCCGACCCTCGCCGTCCCGCATCGGTACGCCCACGAGCATTCGCTTCCCGTCCTCCACCGCCAGCACTTTCGTTGAAACGACCGAGGAGCAATTGAAGAACTGGTACTTGAGGCCGTCGCGGTTGTCGGCGTACTTCTCGACCATGCGCTTCATGAGGCCGAGCATGCGGTCGCGGTCGGTCGGGTGAACGAGGTCCATTTTCGGGGCGGCGAACGCGAGCCGCGTGATCCAGTTCGGCCGCAGTTGATGGGGTAAGAAGACCTTGCTCAGGCCCCGCGCGATCGGCCCGAACACCGGATGCTCGCCGGGCGAGAGCACGTCCAGCAGGTCGCGGAGGATGAGCTTGTTGTCGTCGTACATGCCGACGCCGCCGGCCAGTAGCATGGTCACGTCGATGAGTACGATCAGCGACGTACACGAGCGCAGGGCCAGCACCGT
Source organism: Gemmataceae bacterium (assembly GCA_043733485.1). GTDB lineage: Bacteria > Planctomycetota > Planctomycetia > Gemmatales > Gemmataceae > Urbifossiella. The sequence goes on along the minus strand of JAYTGN010000052.1, from coordinate 7,991 downwards.
GGGCTTCACCACGCGATCGACGTAGTCTTCGTAGCGCGAGGCAAAGCGGGCGTGCAACTCGGGGTTCGCCGCACGGAGGTTCGCGGGCAGCGGGCAGAACTCGGCGTCCGGTCCGAGGCCGAGGTGCCGCGTGCTCGCCAACTTCTCCGGCGAGTCCGGCTTCGCCGGCTGACCCTTCACGTCGAGCAGAAACGTCGAGGGTGAAATGAGCGGTTTGAAGTTGAGGATGAGGTTCGCCAGCGACAGTTTGTACGAATGAAGCAGGTCGGCTTCCTTCGATGGAGTCGTGGCAGTCTGGTTCAAATACGGCTCGCAGCAAGTGCGGTAGCCGGCGTCGTTCGCGATGAGTGTCAGGATGTGTTCGGACCATCCGGCGAAGTCGCGGCCCAGCATCGCGGCGTCGGCGATCCGCTCCCCCGGCAAATCGTAGAGCTTGAGCAGGCAATCGCTGAAGCGCCAATCGCTGCGTTCGAACTGGCAGACGAACTGCGAGCGGTCGCGGGTCTTGCCGGGCCAGCGACCGCCGTGAACCAAAGCATCTCGGCAGCCCGCGTAGTTGAACGCATCCCAGCCGCTCTCCGGCGGCAGGGTCGTGAACTTCCGCAGCCGCGTGTCCTTGCCGCCCAGGCCAAAGCGATCCGCGTCGTTGTCTTGCAGGTGGTTGATGAGCGACGTGAGCAGCACGGTCTTGCCGGAGTTGTAGAGGCCGACCACACCCACGCGGCACTCGGTCGTCTTCACGCGGAAAATGCTCATAGAACGTCCCTTATCCGGCGGCTTACGCCGCACGGCTCGCTTTTCACTTTATCGGAACCGCGGCCATGAGTGCTATTCGCTTCACCCACATCGATCATTGCTCGATTATTGTCACGAATGTGGCCCGCAGCCGAGATTTCTATGGCCGGGTACTCGGGTTGAAGGAAATCGCGGCCCCGAATGAGTTCGACTTCGTCGCGATCTGGTACGACCTCGGCGGCACCTACATCCACCTCTTGCTGAAGCCGCAGGCGGATACGATTAGCCCGCGGCACTTCTGCCTGCACACGCCGGACGCGAACGCGGCACGAGTCTACTTCGCGACTCTCGGTGTGTCGATCGATGAGACGGTGAAGATCGCGGCGGCGGATCGCTTCTTCGTCCGCGACCCGGACGGCAACCGCATCGAGGTACTGCAATGGGAACGACAGTACGAGCCGGAGAAGGACGGGAAGCTGGCGAAGTAAATTCGGGAGTGACACACGGCCAAGCAGAGGATAAGTTACAACTATGTCAATCACACTAAACCTGACTCCGGCATCGGAGCAGAAGCTTCGGATGAAAGCGATCTCGGCGGGACTTAGCGTCGAATCTTTCATCGATCAGATGCTCGAGAGCGGTGCGAGCGATACTCAGAAGTCAAAGCGGTCATTCGACGAGATCGTCGAACCGGCTCGCCGAGCATTCGAGGAGTCCGGCATGACGGACGACGACGTGAAAGAACTCGCTGAGGAAGCCCTTCGGGAAGTCCGGCAGGAACGTCGAGCCCGGAAACAACCATGAGCCCACCTCGGGTTGTTTTCGATGCCGTCACGTTCCTTCAGGTGATCTCCAGCCGTACGGGTCCAGCGGCCGCTTGTTGGAATCGCGTTTTGGATGGAGAAATGTTTCACTGCGCAAGTGAAGCCACACTCTCGGAAGCCGCTGAAGTTTTGACGCGCCCAACGGTCCTGAAACGCTTAAAGATGACGAAAGCCAGGGTCGAGGAGTTCGTCGAATCTGTACGAGACAATTCCACGGTCTTGATCGCGGTTCCACATCGGTTCAACTTTCCGCGCGACCCGGACGACGAACCGCTGATCGATCTGGCCATCGAAGCCGATGCTCAGTTCCTCGTCACATGGGACAAAGACCTGCTCGATTTGATGGAGCCTGAAAATGCCGACGGGCAGACGCTCAAAGCCCAGGCCCCGAATCTGAGAATCGTGGCACCTCCCGAATTGCTTCGGACTCTTCGTGCCGCACAAATTCCTGAGTAGAATCTCCACGCACCCCACCCGGTGGCTCACGCCACTCGGCTCGCCACGGAGCCCTGCCGATGCGCTTCGCACTCTCCGCACTGTTCATACTCGCGTTCGCAAGGACGCTCATCGCCCAGGAACCGTCGCTGGTAGCACCGACCAACGCGCTCACGCCGGCCGAGGAGCAGAAGAAGCTCATCGTGCCCGAGGGCTTCGAGATTCAACTCGTCGCCAGCGAGCCGGACATTCAGAAGCCCATGCAGATGGCGTTCGACGCCAAGGGCCGCTTGTGGGTTACCTCGTCGTACCACTATCCGTTCGCCGCCCCCGCCGGCAAAGGCACTGACAAACTTTTCATCCTGTCTGACTTCGGCCCGGACGGCAAAGCGAGGAAGATTCAAACCTTCGCCGCCGACCTGAACATTCCCATCGGCATCCTGCCGCTCCCCGATTGCAACTCGTGCATCGTGTCGAGCGTCGGCGAAATCCTGAAACTCACCGACACCGACGGCGACGGCAAGTACGACAAGAAGCAAGTGCTCTTCACCGGCCTCGGCTCGAAAGACACGCACGGCATGTACAACTCGTTCACACTGATGCCGGACGGCTGGGTCTACGCCTGCCACGGCTTCAACAACGATTCCAAGACCAAGGGCAAAGACGACCACGAAGTGCAGATGCAATCGGGGAACACGTTCCGCTTCCGTCCGGACGGCAGTCGCATCGAGGTCTACACGCGCGGCCAGGTGAACCCGTTCGGCATGGCCGTCGATCCGTGGTTCAACTTGTACACGGCCGATTGCCATTCGAAGCCGATCACGCAACTGATTCCCGGCGCGGTGTACGAGAGTTTCGGCAAGCCGCACGATGGCCTCGGCTACGGCCCGACGATGTTCGGCTACGATCCGGGCGGCACCGGCCTCTGCGGCCTCTCCTGGTACGACGCCGACTATTTCCCCAAGCAGTACAAGGGGTGCATGTTCCTCGGCAACGTGGTGACGAGCCGGGTGAACATGTGCAAGATCGAGTGGACGGGCGCGACGCCGAAGGCGGTGCAGCAGCCCGATTTCGTGAAGAGCGACGACCCGTGGTTCCGCCCCGTGGACATCAAGTTGGGTCCGGACGGCGCGATCTACATTTCTGACTTTTACAACAAGATCATCGGCCACTACGAGGTGGACTTAAAGCACCCCGGCCGCGACAAGGATCGCGGGCGAATCTGGCGCGTGGTGCGGAAGGGTGACCAGCCGAAGATGGCGTTCAAGGACCTGACGAAAGGAAAAGTCCCTTCGAACCTGCTCGCACACCCCAACCTGACCGTGCGACTGCTCGCTACGAATCAAGTACTTGGACGAGGCAAGGATTGGGAAGCAGTTCTTGCCAAGAGCGGTGAAGAACTGAAAGGGGAGGCGATTCGTCGCGCTCTGGCGCATCTGGCCTGGATATATCCGGACGTGGCACTGGCGTATGTGTTATCAGATGGCAAAGAAGTGCGAAACGAATTCTTTCTGGCGCATTTGATTCGAGCAACTGCTGCATTGAAGCCCGATAAGGGCATCGCCAAATCCGAGGATCTGGTTCGCCTGTATCAATTCGGTCCACAGGCTTGTCGTGCCATTATTGAATTCATCATCGCCACGCCTCAGCCCGATTACATCAAACCACTGGTCGAGTTGCTCGGCAAGATTCCGGCTGGCGACACGCACCTTCGCCACGCCACGCGGATTGCGTTGCGGAATTGCTTGCGAGATTCAAAGTCGTGGGAAGTGGTGAAGAAGTTGCCACCGGAATCGTCTGGTCCGTTTGTCGATCTTGCGATTGCGGTTCCCAACCTGGATGCGGCGGAATATCTGTCGAAAGCGCTCGTGGCGGAGGCCGTTCCAGCGGAACGACAGATCGCGGCCGTCGAACACGTAGGCCGAAATGGAGCACTGGCGTTTTGGGAGCCGCTCCTAGCGAAGTACGAGAAAGAGCGAAACGGCGAGCGGGCCATCTCGATGTTCCACGCCCTGATTCGCGGCATTCAATCCAACGGCCTCCGGAACACCCTCACGACCACCATGATGGATACGATGCTCAATCGAATTGGTCTGGAGTTGAATCAGGGTGATCGCGAAGCCAAATTCGCAGCATTCCGATTCCTCGCGGACCTTCCTTCCGTCTTGCCGCAGGGCGTCACCTATTCCCTCGAACAGAGCCCCAAACCGATCCTTGCCCGCTTGATCGCCGAGGCCAAACAGCCCGACGACCTGCGGGGCGCGGCACTCGACATCCTGATGAAACTCGACTCGAAGATCGGTCTTGTCACATCCGAGAAACTGATCGACGCCTCCGAGACTTCGCCCATCCTGCGCGAACGCGCGGCACTCATTCTCGCTGCGTCCTCCGATCGCAATCACAAGCAAGCCGCGAAGGACGCCATCAAATCCGTGCCGTATCGGTCCGGTGTCGTCATTGCGACGGCGCTCGCCGGGAATGCCATCGGCGGCGAGATTCTGCTCGAAGCCGTGAAGCAGGGCAAGGCACCGGCTCGCGTGCTGCAAGAGAAACTCGTCCTCGATCGGCTCCGCGCCGCACGAATCGAGAACCTCGAGAAACAACTCTCCGAATTGACCAAGGGGCTTCAGCCCGCGGACCAGAAACTCTCCGAACTCATCAAGCAGCGGACCGTGAAGTTCACCTCCGCCAAGCTCGACAAGGAAGCCGGGCTCAAGCTGTACACGAAGCATTGCGCGGCGTGTCACAAGATCGGCGAAGCGGGCGGCAAGGTCGGCCCGAACCTGGACGGCATCGGCGTCCGCGGCCTCGAACGCCTCCTCGAAGACACGCTCGACCCGAACCGAAATGTGGACGCCGCGTTCCGCGCCCGCGTACTCAACCTCACGGACGGCACCACCAAGACCGGCCTCATGCTGCGCGTCGAAGGCGAGGTGCTGGTGATGGCGGACGACATGGGCAAGGAGTTCCGCGTGCCGACGAAGGACATCGAGAAGAACCGCGAGACGATGCTGTCGCCGATGCCGGCGAACTTCGGCGAAGTGATCCCCGAGGCGGAGTTCTTCTTGATCATGGGATATTTGCTGGATCAAAAGGGGAAATAGGTTTCCCATGAACCCCATCACGCACACCGGGTTGCCGCCCGGGCCTTCGGGCACCCTCATCGGAGGGTGCCTCAAGGCCTTCATGACGCAGCGGCTCGATTTCTTCAGCGAGGTCGCTCGCACCTACGGCGATCTCGCGAGCTTTCGTTTCGGGCCGCGTCGCATCTTCCTCGCCAGTCATCCGGACCTCATCGAGCAAGTCCTGCTCACGGATGCCAAGTATTACATCAAGCACTTCGGTGCCCGCATGTACATGCCCGTGCTGGGCAAAGGGCTCGTCACCAGCGAAGGCGATTTCTGGCTCCGGCAACGCAAGCTCTCGCAGCCCGCGTTCCTCAAAAGCCGCGTGCATTCCTACGCCCCGATGATGGGCGAACTCACCCGCAAGATGGTCGACAACTGGAAGCCCGGCGAACGCGTCGACATCCACTTCGAGTTCAGCAGCCTCACCAGTGCGATCGCGCTCAAGACGCTGTTCGGGCTCGACGACCACGAGGACCGCGAGACGTTCGTGCAGGCGTTGCGAGGAGCCTTCTTCGTCCTCAGTGCGAAGTTCCGCTCGCTGGTTCGCGTACCGCTCTGGGTGCCGACGCCGCGAAACTTGAAGTTGAAGAAGGCCATCGCCCACCTGGACCGCGTGCTGGACGGCTTCATCCAGTCGGGCCGTGCCAGGAAGGAGCCCGGCAACGATCTGCTCTCGCGCCTCATTCACGCCGAGGACGAGAATGGCCAGAAGATGACGGATCGCCAACTTCGCGATGAAGCCATGACGCTCTACCTCGCCGGTCACGAAACGACCGCACTCACGTTGTCGTGGTCGTGGTTGTTATTGGCTCAGCATCCGCAGGTGGAAGCGAAACTCGTGGCGGAATGGAAGCGCGTGCTCGGTGGCCGCACGCCGACGCCCGAGGACTTGCCGAACCTGCCGTATACCGATGCGGTGCTGACCGAGGCGATGCGCGTCTATCCGCCGGTCTACTTGATTGGCCGCGAGGCGACGTGCGACCTGGAACTGGGCGGCTACCGCGTGAAGAAGGGCACCACGATCTTCATGAGCCAGTGGGCGAACCACCGCGACCCGCGTTACTTCACGGACCCGGAGAAGTTCATTCCCGAGCGTTGGGAAGACGGCTTGGCGAAGCGCCTGCCGAAGTATGCGTACTATCCTTTCGGCGGCGGCCCGCGCGTTTGCATCGGCAACACGTTCGCCCTGATGGAAGCGGCGATCCTGCTGGCGACGGTCGGCCAGCGCTACAAGTTCACGCTCGCGGAAGACGCGGTGATCGACTTCAATCCGCAGATCACGCTGTTGCCGGCGTACGGTATCCCGGCGGTGTTGGAGTTGCGTTGATCGCGAGCCCGACGCGCAAGCAAGGAGGAACGCAATCCCTTGCTTGTGCGTCGGGCTCGTGATTATGACTCGGGCTCGACCGGCTTCGTCGCGTTGAGCATGAAGCCGCACATTGCCGAGCTCAAGAAGGCGAACCCGCCGAGGACGAACACCGCGTTCCAGCCGAATTGATTTTTGACGGCGATCATCAGCACGGGCGAGAGGGCGGCACCGAGGTTGCCCCACATGTTCCCCCACCCGAGCGCGGCTCCGACATTCTTCCCACCCACGTCTTGAGCGAACGACCAGATCGAAGGGTTGTGCATGTCCACGAGGAAGGCCATGACGCCGAGCGCGAAGATGACGGCCCAGGCGGTCGGCAGCGCGGCGATGGCGAAGTACGAAATCGCACAGCCAATCATGGCGATTCCGATGGGCAGGGAGCGACCGTAGCGCGGGCCGAGTTTCTTCCACATGAAATCGGTGAAGAATCCGCCCGGAATCATGCCGAAGAGGCCGATGGTGAGCACGGTGGATTGCATCGGGCCGACATCGTCTAACGGGGTCTCGAACACTTCATCGAGGTAGATCGGCAGGAGCGTGATGACGAACGCCCAGCCGAGGTTGACGCCGAACTGCAGTCCTCCGAAGAACCACATGTTTCGGGAACGGGAGAGTTTCGCGACGTTCTGGAGAATGGCACCCATCGAGCTTGCGGTGTTCTTCGCAACCGGTTCGGAACCCGATGGCCGGTCGCGGACGAACATCCAGAAGAGCATGGCGACGAAGAGCCCGCAGAGCCCGTAGACGAAGAAGACGCCGCGCCAGTTCGCCGGCCCTTTGCCGTCTGCGCCCGGCGGCGCGGGCGTTGGCGAAATCGCCCATTCGACGATGGCAACGCCGGCGAGCGCGCCTGCCAGGGCCGTGGTGAGCCAGGGCGCGATCGCGCCGCCGCCGCGGCCCCCGAACGCAACGATGGAACTGCACCGCCCGCGTTCCTTCGGCGGAGCCCAGTTCTTCACCAGACCTGCCGCCGCCGGATAGGCCGCGGACTCCGTGACGCCGAGCAGCAACCGGATGGCCAGCAGCGCGACGAACCCGAGCACGAACCCGGTCGCCATCGTGACCAGCGACCACGCGGCAATCGAGAGCGCGAGTACCAGACGAGCACCGTAACGGTCCGCGAGCGTGCCCATCGGGATTTGGAACAGAGCGTACGTGAGAAAGAACGCACCGAGGGCGAACGACATTCGTCCGTCCGCCCATTTCTTGCGCTTCGCGGCGTCCAGATCTTCTGATGTGAGCTCGACCTGTTCGACGGGCGTTTTCGTCCTCTTGGCTTTGGCGTTCTTGGTCGTCTTGATCTCGAAATCGGTCAGTTTGTCGTCGGCGGAAGGTGGGGGCGCGTGGGGCAGCAGCAATTCCATCTTCATCGGCCCGGCGAGCGTCGAGAAGCACACGCGGTCGATGTACATCCACAGCGCGGCGACTGCGGTGATGCCGACGATGACGTAGCGTTTGGGCATGATGATCCTGGCGAGCGGCCGGCGTGAGCCGGCTGTT
>JAYTGN010000051.1:0-18092 GCA_043733485.1 Gemmataceae bacterium | reverse complement strand
AGTCGGTCCTTCTCGTCGGCGAGGAGTGCCGCGTAGCTCTCGACCTTGAAGCGGGTCAACTTGATGCGTTCGGCGGCGCGGGCGATCGTCTCGGGCCGAGTATCGTCGCCGAACGAATCGACTGCGGCTTGATGATCGGCGATGAGCGTCGCCAGTCCCGAGGCCACGGCTTCCTTGACGCTGCGGTCGCCCTCGCCGGTCCCCGCCGGCACCGGGAAGCGGAGCACCTGCACGTCGATCTGGCCCAGGAAACCTTGCACTTTGTCGACGAACGCGGCGTGCCGTTCGGGGATGAAGTAGCAGCCGCCCTGGGGCCGGATCGGGAAGAGATTGGCATGGCGGTCGAACAGTTTTTGGATGACGCGGGTGACGTCTCGAATGTGGAGTGCACGGGCTTCGACGCTACTACTTCACCTTCTTCATGGCCTGGTATCGCTGCTTCAGGCCTGTCACTTCCGCAGGGGTCAGACCGGCCAGTCGGAAGAAGCATTCGTCGATGAAGTCTTGAAAAGGTTGTGCCGCCGGGGCGAGCGCGGAACGGGCCGCGCGGGCGATTTCGCCGCGGTCCGTCTCGATGGCGATGATCTTCTCCACGGCCGCCACGATCGCATCGCGAACGACGGGGCTGAACGGAGCCGTTTCAAACAGCGGGTCGAGCTCGAGCAGAGCGCGGTGCGGTTCGTCCGCGTTCAGTCGCTTCGCCACCAGCTTGCCCATGGCGAGTTCCTCGGTCGTCGCCTTCTCGCGGAAGATCGGGCAGGGGAGGTTGTAAAGTTGGTAATGACTCACGTGGGCATTCGTGCTTCCCAGTCGAAAGTACCAATCTGCCAACGTGCTGTTCAGTAAGCCAACGACGAAACTTAACGGGACCTTGGCGTGGAACTCGGTCAGGTAATTGACTGTGTGATTGAAGAATTCTCCGGCTGGAATCAATGCGGCGATGATGCGACGAAAGTTGTTCTGCGGGCTGCTCTCCTGCCAGCCGACCCGGCGATGCCGATGGTGAAATGCCTTCGTGTCGGCACCCTTGTCTTTGAGAAATGCTTCGACATCGAGAAACAGGTCGTCGCCCTGCGAAGCGATGCGAGAGGTGTAGAGGCAAATGCTCGCACCGCGAATCACAAGTTTACCCGAATCGGATTGAACCAGTGTCCCCTTCTTTTTCTCGTTGGTCTCGTTCACTTCGCCCTGAAAGAAATCGACGTATTCACGGAGTCGCTTCATCCGTCCCATCTTCATGATGCGGACCGCCAGGTCCCAGTCGGCTTGCGAACAACTCACGACGGTGAAATTGTCCGGATCGTAGAGCGGAATTTCCGCCGTGGTCAGTTCGAGAAACGGCGAGGTCGGGTCGATGTCCCGTTCGGAGTGGACGCGCGAACGGAACTTGCGAGGTTCGACCTCGGGCCGCTGCTTCACGAATGAGAATACGGCTGTCGAGAGTTTGGCGTCCTCGAACACTCGCTTGCTGGGAACGTCCTTCTGGGGGAAGGCATCGACTCCCTCGAATTCGCCTGCGGCCACCATGCCGCGGCGCAGGTCGGAGGCGATGTCGTCGCCGAGGAGCGCCATGGGGACGATGAACCCGAAGCGGCCGCCATCGCGGAGTACGTCGATGGCCCGGCAGATGAAGAGCTTGTAGAGGTTCTGTTTGCCGCGCACCGCCGGCGTGTAAAGCGATTCGCTCTCGATGAATTTCTTGAGGGCAGTGGGGTCGATTCCGGATTCGAGTTCGGAGAGCACTTCGTAAGGCGGATTGCCGATGACGGCGTCGAATCCGCCGCCCGCGCGCGGGCCGCCCTCGTCGCAGAAGACTTCCGGGAACGCCAAATCCCAGTGGAAGGCCCGGAGTTTCTCGGCACAACTTGCGGCGTCGTGGAACCACGCTTCGGCGGCGAACGCTTTGAACGTACGCGGGGCATCCACTTTTGCCGCGGCGGTGGCATACGATGCGGGGTCGACGCGGAAGCCCGCCGCGTCGGCCGTCCAGACGTTCGCCAGTAGCTTGAACGGTTCCACGGCCTTTTGGTAGGAACCGAACTGACTCTCTTTCTCCTTGATCGACTTGAGCGTATCCGAGGGCGCGTCGCGGATGGCGGCGAGGGGCGCGAGCAGCGTCGGCAGCTTGCCGGCGAACGTGGCGGGAAACATCGCGGCGAGCATGCCTCCCGCCCCGTTGAGGCCCGCGAGGCGACTGAGCCGCGCCCCGATCAAACTGTTGCCCTCTTTCAGATGCGGATCCAGGAAGGTGAGCGGCCGATCTTTCGAGACGGTTTCGAGCCAGAGAGCAAGTTTGGCGAGATCGACGGCCAGCGGGTTCAGGTCCACGCCGTAGAGGCAATTCTCGATGACGCGGCGCTTCCAGAAGGCGAGCGTATCCTCCTCATCCGTGGCTTCCGGTCCGGGCGGTGTGAAGGGATTGGTCGCGATTTGTTCGGCCAAGTACTGGCATGCGGCCAGTAGGAAGTGACCGGAACCCATGGAGGGATCGAGAATGCGGAGCTTGAGCAGGCGATTGGGGAAGTCGGATTGAAGCGCGTCGAGTTCCTCGTCGGTCGCCATGCGCTCCTTCGCCGCCTGGATCTCGTCGGTGATGTCGGAGGTCAGCCGGTCGCAAAGCGGTTCGACGGTCTGCCGGATGATGTGCTCGACGATGTGATCGGGCGTGTAGTAGCTGCCGAAGGCGCGGCGTTCGCGCTTATCCGTGACCAGATAGACCGATCCCGGGCCGAAGGCTTCGTCGGTGGGATGGAAGCCTTCGGGAAGGGGTTCGCCGTCGGGCACGTAGCATTCTTCGATTCGTCCCTTATTCCGGCGCGAGAAGACTCGGGTGCGAACCTTGGCGAGTGTGGGATGGAGTTCGAGGAGGCCTTCGTAGACGCCGCCGAGATGTTGGAGTGCCAGGTCGCGATAATCGACGCGAAAGACGCCGAGGTCGGGGTGCTTCGGATCGTTGGTGCGGCCGAAATTGTCGATGACGCGGGCCAGATGCCAATCGTCGAGCTTCTTGTCGTTGAGGAAGGGATGGCCTTCGGGTGCGAACAGCCCGCCGTTGTAGGCCGGCACGCCGTACCGCGGGCTGCCCTCATCGATGAGATCGAAGAGTTGCAGCAGGTCGTCCCAAAGGGCCGTACTGGTTCGGCGATAGTCGTCGCCCCGGCGGGCCTTCGCGTCGTCGAGGCGTTTGGCGATTTCGTCGCGCAGTCGGGCGAGCGAGCGGTTCGCGGTATACAGCGCGTTGGTTCGGTAGGGAAGCAATCGCCGATCTTCGGCGTAGAGGATGAACAGGAGCCGGCAGAGGAGTGTGAAGCTGTTTTCGCGGCAGAGGTCCAGGTTCTCGGCCGATAGCTTGTTGGGGGCGTAGCCCAGGAACCCTTCGATGCTGACGCGCAGGGCCTCGAAGGCATTGTCCTTCAGCCGATCGCTGACGCCGACGCGATATTCGGAACTCCCTTCCACGGCCCGGACGACGAGCGGCTTCTGGCCGTCCTGCGAAACGTAGCCCGCGGGACCGAACAGCAGGAAGAAGCGACGAAAGTCTTCACCGGCTTCAAAGCTCGCACCCGGAGTAGCGGACTCGTTGAGGATCGAGGCGAGATCGACTTCGTAGTAAGTTTGGAACCGGCGTTGGTGCGGGCCGAGCTCGCGTGGAATGAGCCGCCAGACGCGGCCATTGGTGAGGAAGCCGAATGGCTTTCGGCTGCGGTCGAGGTACCATTGAATCTGTTCGGGCGGGTATTCCTTCTTTCCTCCGACGCCGACCTTACGATCGAGCAAGAGGTCCCATTTCTTCGCGTCGGCGACGAGCGCGGCCGGCTTCCAAAAATCCTCCGATTTACGCCCGTTCGTCAAGGCGGTATCGAGATCGAAATCGGTGAGGAAAAGGGCGTAGTCGGGCTCGCGGCCATCGAGGAAGGTCTGATATTTCAGCTTCCATCCCAGAGCCTTCATCACGGGCTGGATGAAACCGTGTTCCAGTCCTTGCTCATCGCCGTACTTTTCAACGCGATTGCGTTCCGTTTTCCAGAGCGTGTCGAGTTGCGTCAGGACATCGGCCGCTTCCTCGCTTCGCTGCTCCCATTCGGGTTGAAGTGCAAAATGATGTTCGAGCCAATGACTGGAGAAAACTCCGCTGTTGCGGATCGGCGAATAGAGGTTGCCGGGATAGACGCCTGCCATCGATTCACCCGTCGCGAGGAACCGACAGTCTATCGCGGCGCGTTGACTGCGTCCAAAAGGGATCGTACTATCCTCGCGTACACTTCGGGAGGTCGTGCGCGAAATTCGGCGAGAATCACACTCTTTGAGATGAGGTGGAGCCATGAAACTCCATGAGACTAAATGCGTTCCCGCGAACGGCACCGGTGGCGGCGCCGTTCGGATTTGTACGCATGTTCAAATTGGGTCGTCGGTTGCGGCGGAGTTCGGAAGCGATCACCACCGTATCCACCGGTCCGAATCGGCGAAAACGGCCTGTTTCAGGGCCGATGGCGAGACCGAAGAAAAAAATAAGTTGCGATTCGAGATTCCGACCCCCAGTTTTCCCGCGAGAAACGTGGCTTTTGGGTCGCAGAGGGCTCCGAAAAGTGGTGGTCCATGAGGGGGAAACGGTGGAGCCAGCCGGCCGCCGCGAGCACTTCGAGGTGTTCGGGCTCGACCTGCTCGGCACCGTGGAGCCAGGCTCCGTCGTCCAAACCCCAACGGCAATCACCCGGGAAGCGTTTCCCGAGTTTCGTGAAACACATTGACGGCTTGGATGGCCCGTCTCCAGGTCGCGAGTTTCGCTTCGCGAATTTCGGCAGGCAGTGTCGGTTCGAATCTCTGGGCCGCGGCGAGAATTCCCTTCAAGAAGGACTCATCCGCGAGTCCCGCACCTATGGCCGCGAGCATCGCGGCTCCCAAAGCAGTCGATTCGCTTTGCGTCGCCCGCAAGACGGGGCGGCCGATGACGTCCGATTGAAACTGTAGGAACCAATCGTTCCGCGCCATGCCGCCATCCACACGCAACGGACGAGAACCGAATTCGGAGCAATCCTTCGCAGCTGCGACAAGCAGGTCTGCAACCTGGAACGCCACCCCCTCCAACGCGGCCCGCGCGAGGTCGGCGGCGGTGGTGGCACGCGTCAGGCCGAACATCGCTCCGCGGGCTTCCGGGATCCAGTGCGGCGCTCCCAGTCCGACGAAACCCGGCACGAATAACACCGGCTCCGACGGGTTCGAGGACTTCGCCATCCCTTCCACATCGCTCGCCTGCTGGAACAGGTGCAGGCCGTCTCGAAGCCACTGCACTGCGGCACCGGCGATAAACACGCCGCCCTCCAGTGCATAACGCGGCTTCGCATCCGTGGTCGCGGCGACGGTCGCCAGGAGCCTATGCCGCGACCGCACGGCCGTTTCACCGGTGTGCAGTAGGAGAAACGCCCCAGTTCCATACGTGCATTTCGCTTCCCCCGGAGCAAAGCAACCCTGGCCGAAGAGCGCGGCTTGCTGATCGCCCGCGACCCCGCGGATGGGAATGCCATCGGGCAGGAAGTCGAGTCCCTTCGTGACTCCAAACGCGGCCGCACTCGGCTTCACATCGGGAAGCACGGACCGCGGTACATCGAAGTAACGAAGCAATTCATCATCCCACTGCATCGAATGAATGTTGAACAGCAGCGTGCGGCTCGCGTTGCTCGCATCCGTGACGTGGCTCGTGCCGCCGGTGAGCCGCCAGATCAGGAACGAATCGACCGTCCCGAAGGCCAACGCACCGCGTTCCGCGGCGGTGCGGGTGTTCGCATCGTGGGTCAGCAGCCAACGCAGTTTCGTCGCGGAAAAGTAGGGGTCGAGGACGAGGCCGGTGCGATCGGTGAGCCACGGTTGATCGGCGGCGTGTTCGCGGCAAAACCCCGTGGTGCGGCGATCCTGCCACACGATGGCGCGGTGCACCGGCCGGCCCGAAACGCGATCCCACAGCAGCGTCGTTTCACGCTGATTGGTGATGCCGATCGCGGCCACACGGCGCGGGTCGCAACGGGCCGCCGCGAGCGCTTCGCGAACCGTGCGTGCCGTCGAATACCAGATATCCTCCGGTTCGTGTTCGACCCAGCCATCGTGCGGGTAGTGTTGTTCGAGCTCCTGCTGGGCCGAACCGAGAATCGCGAACGAGGTGGGGTCGAAAACAAGCGCTCGGCTGCTGGTCGTGCCCTGATCGATTGCGAGAAGCATGGGAGAGTCGCCTCCATCGCGCGGTCAACCGACCGTTCTCAGGAACAATTAGAACTCGATCTGCTTCGGGAAGCTCGTTTGCGTTCCCGCCGACTGCACGCTGATCGCCGCGACCCGGCATGCCCGCTCCGCAGCCAGGACGAGATCGAGCCCGGCGGCCAGATCGAACGCGAGGCTGCCAAGGACGCAGACTTTCGGTCGGAACATATCTGCCTCCGCTGCATGGCGATACCGCTGAGCTTATGGACCCGCATGTCCTGTAGCTCGCACCTTCACTCGTCGGTCCAACTCCACGTCCTTCTGGCCGATCAGACGCTCGAGGTCGTCAATGCGTTGCTGCAGCGGAGCCTTTCCTCAGGCCAGGATCCCCCGAACAATCTCGCCATGCACGTCGGTCAGGCGCTGGTCGCGGCCGCTGTAACGGAAGGTCAGTTTCGTGTGGTCGATGCCGAGTTGATGTAGTAGGGTCGCGTGGATGTCGTGGACGGTCAACGGGTTAACGACGGCGGCATTGCCGAACTCGTCCGTTTCGCCGAACGCGGTGCCGCCCTTGAATCCGCCTCCGGCTACGCACAGCGTGAACCCGTTCACATGGTGGTCGCGGCCGCAGGTCGGCGAGATGGCCGGCGTGTGCGGCGTGCGGCCCATCTCGCCAGCCCACAGAACGATCGTCTGATCAAGCAGACCTCGCTGCTTCAGGTCCGTGATCAGCGCCGCCACGGACTGTTCCGTCACGCGGGCGTTCTTCTCGTGGTTCTGTTTCAAGAGACCGTGCTGGTCCCACGGCGAATTGTTGCCGTCGAAACTGGGGCAGGTGATCTCGATGAAGCGGACGCCGGCCTCGACCATCCGCCGGGCCCTCAGCGCCTGCGTGGCGTAGTAGCGCTGGTGTTCGTCCTTTGAATCCACTCCATAGAGTGCGCGGGTGGCGACCGTCTCACGACTGATGTCCGCGACCTCCGGCACCTCGGTCTGCATGCGGAAGGCCGTCTCGTAATTGGCGATGGCCCCATCGATGGCTTGGGAATCGGATGCGAGTTTCGCGAACCCCGCGTCCTGTTCCGCGAGCAGGTCCAGCTTGCGGCGTTGAACGGACCGCGAATCGCGCGGCGCGATGTTGTCCACCGGCACGCCCTTGGCACGCATCATCGTCGCCTGGTGGCTGGCGGGGAGGAACGAACTGCCGAAGTTCTCCAACCCGCCGTTCGGAACCCAGTCGTTGTTCAGCACCACGTAGCCCGGCAGGTTGCGGTTCACCGTGCCCAGGCCGTACGACACCCACGAACCGAAGCTCGGCGCCTGACCCAGAATGCGGCCCGTGTGCAGCAGCAGGTTCGATTGCCCGTGCAGCGGCAGTTCGCCGACCATGGAGCGGACCACGCAGAGATCGTCGGCAACCTTCGCCATTTGCGGGAACAACTCGCTCACCCACAGGCCGCTCCTACCGCGTTGCTTGAACTCCCACGGGCTGCCGAGCCAGACCCGGTCCGGCGCCGACTGCGACCGTTTGGAAACCGCGCTGTCGCCAATCTTCGTCCCTTCGCGCTTCTTGAGCATCGGCTTGTAATCGAAGGTGTCGACGTGACTCGGCCCACCGTCCATGAAGCAGAAGATGATGCTCTTCGCTTTCGCGGGATGGTGCGGCGCGGCGTGTTCGGCATTCGCGAACAGCCCCTTGAACGCCAGCCAGCCGAAGCCGAGCGACGATCGCTGGAGAAAGTTGCGGCGACTATTCACGATTAACTCCGGATCAGCGGTAGTGGAGGAACTCTTTCGCATTGAAGAACGCGTGACCGAGTTGGGCCCACGCGGCTTCATCTTTCATGACATCGGCATTGCCCCACTCGCGGACGGCGGACGACCAACGCTTCAACTCGATGTCCGAGGGCGTTCTCGCGAATGCCGCGAGGAACATGGCGCGAACCCGCTCCTCGGGAGTCGCATGAGTCTGCTTCAGCAATTGGCGGCCCCACTCCGTCGCCATCGCGCCGACAAACGGATCATTCAGCAGGATCAAGGCCTGAGCCGGGACATTGGTGGTGTCGCGTCGGCCGGTAGGCAGGCGCAGGTCCGGCAGGTTGAATCCGACGAGGAACTTCGGTGGCTCCATGATCGACATCTGCAAATAGATCGACCGGCGGCCGGAGCCGTCGAGCGGGCCGGAGAACAACCGCTTGGAGCCGTCTTCGGCGGGACGCGATGGGAAGATCGGCCGCCCGTACAACTTTGGGTCCAGCCGCGCGGACACTGCGAGCATGCTGTCGCGAACGGACTCGGCTTCCAGCCGTCTTGTGGGGTAGTGGTGCCGCAGGCGGTTGCCGGCATCCGACGCGCGGCCTCTATCGCTCACCGCGCCCGATTGCCGGAATGTCTGTGTGAGCACCAGGCGGCGGATGAGCTTCTTCGTGGACCAGCCTTCGCGAACGAACTCGTTCGCCAGATAATCCAGTAACTCGGGATGGGAGGGCTTCTCGCCGAGGCGGCCGAAATCGTCCGGCGTGGCGACGAGACCCGTCCCCATGATCCACTGCCACACCCGGTTGACGTAGACGCGGGCCGTGAGCGGGTGGTCTGGCCTAAGGAGTGACTCCGCGAGTTCCATCCGGCCGCTGCCGGCGCTCTTCGCCACATCGTGCCGGCCCGCGAACATCCGCAGGAAGTCCGGAGCCATCGACTCGCCGATCACATCCACGTTGCCGCGGACGTTCAAGGCATACGAAGCTTTGGTCCGCTCTCGCTCGTCCATGCTGTTCGCGGTTCGCGGGAACGCGATGCCCTGTTCGACGCGGCGATACTCGGGGAGCAACTTCGCGAGTTCGCTGTCCAGCGCGGCAGCATTGGGGAGCAGTTTGTTCGCGAGCAGCCAGTCGAGCAGCTCCGGGTCGCCGGGCCGGCTCCGGCCATCGCACCAGCGTACAACGGTCTGAGTGAACCAGTCGGCAATCCGCTTCTGAACTTCGTCGGCATTCTTCGGCGCGACTCCCTCATAGAGAGACTCGAAGGCATCGA
The DNA here is from genome assembly GCA_043733485.1 of Gemmataceae bacterium. GTDB lineage: Bacteria > Planctomycetota > Planctomycetia > Gemmatales > Gemmataceae > Urbifossiella. The sequence goes on along the minus strand of JAYTGN010000051.1, from coordinate 8,873 downwards.
GCGGATCGAACGGCGCGGCGGCGGACTCGTGTGCGAAGATGCCGGTGATGCTGAACCAACTCCGCTTGTCGAATCCAAAATCGTTGTGCGGCAGACCCGCGGCGAGTCCGGTTCGCGGCGGGAAGTTCGGATTCAGAGACGACGTGGCGAACTCGCGCGTGATCCGCGTGATGCCGTTCTTCCTCGCTTTATCGCCGAAGGTCCGCCACTGCGGCGGCACGTGGTTCAGGAACGCGACCTCTTCTCCCTGGAAGGCGTTCTCGTGGACTTCGAGGTAGCCGCCGAACTGGCCGCCCGCGAGCTTTAAACTGACGAATGCACCGGGCACCATGTGATCGGGCGGCATCCGCAAGGCACCCGGCAACTTGGACGAGAGAGCGTGCGTGTGCAGACCGCGTGGAAGGACGCGCGAGACAACCTCATTCCCCTCCAAAGCGATCAGCGGAGTGCCGTCCTCGACGAAACCGAAGCGAACGCCGTCGCCTTCCGACACCCATCCGGCGGGAAGTTCGGGCTTCGAGAAATCCGCGAGTACGGCAAATGCCGCGTTGTGCTTCTGCCGCGTGGCCCGGGCCGCACGCCACTCCGCAGCCAAAGCGTTCCACGTCTCGACTTCCGGCTTCGTCGCGATCTTCACGAGCGGGTAGACGATCTCCTCGATCGCGGGAGTCTTCGCATCTTTCGAGATCGCTTTTCGCCAATCGATCGACTTCACGCGCCACTCGCGGGCCAACTCGGTGCGGATGGCCGTGCGAAGCTCCTGCAAACGCCGCATCGCAGTGTCGTTCTTGCCCGGAGCATCAACCACCCGCGACGTCCATCGCGGAGTCGCGAATACCGCGCCGAGCGCGTAGTAGTCGCGCTGCGAAACCGCCTCCAGTTTGTGATCGTGGCACCGCGAGCAGGCGACCGTCGTGGCGAGGAACGCCTTCGAGAACGCCTCGATCTTGTTGTTCATCATCTCCTGATGCACGCCGTTGAAGTCGTAGCTGCTGCCGTGGCGGTGCTCGCCCATGTGGTAAAACATGGGGCCGATCAGGCTTTCGTTGATTCCGAGCGAGGTGTCGATGCGGGGAACGGCGATCAGGTCGCCGGCCAGTTGTTCGCGAACGAATCGATCGAAGGGCAGGTCGCTGTTGAAGGCGCGGATCAGGTAGTCGCGGTACTCGTGGGATCCCTTCGCGGGGTTGTCCCATTCGTAACCGTAGGTGTCCGTATAGCGAACCACGTCCATCCAGTGGCGAGCAAACCGTTCCCCGAAGTGCGGCGAGGCGAGCAGTTCTTGCACCAGCGTCGCGTACGCCGCGCTTGAATCCTTTCGAGACTCATTGAGAAACCGCTCCCGAAATGCCGGGCTTGGTGGAAGGCCGGTGAGTACGAACGACAGCCGGCGCAGGAGTACCTCGGGATCCGCGGCGGCGGCGGGCTTCAGCTTCGCATTCTCAAGACCGTTCAGGATGAAGCGGTCGACCGCGTCCGATCCCCATGCATCGGAGGCGGCGGGCGGAGGCTCCGCCGCCTTCGGCGGTTTCAGACTCCACCAGTCCAGCCTTTTGTGGAACTCCACCTCCCACTTCTCATTCCCGACAGTCTGGGGAACTGCGATCGCCGTTTCTTTCCGCGGATCGACCGCACCTTGCCGCACCCAGTCCATCAACACTGTCACTTCTTGCGGAGTCAAAGCCTTGTCCGGCGGCATCCTCAGATCCTTGTCCAGAAAGTGGACCGCCTTGATCAGCAGACTGTCTTCCGGTTTGCCCGGTACTGCCGCCGGCCCCGAATCCCCGCCCTTCATCCAAGCCGCCCGCGAGTCCAGCCGCAACCCGCCCTTCTGCTTCTTTTCACCGTGGCAACCGATGCATCGCTCCACCAGCAGCGGGCGAACCTTGGCCTCGAAGAACTCCAGGTTTTTCGTCTGAGGATCCTCTGCGGAGGTTCGCGATGCGGCGGCCGCGAGGAGGAGGAGTGCGGTAGGTATCGCGCGAAGCATAGGGAACCCAAGAAAGAAGAAGCGAGCGTGGCATGACCGGTCAGGGGCAGGCCGTATCAGCGGCAAATGGCGGCGATGGGTTCGCCGTGATAGATCTGGTGCGGTCGCTCCAGTTCGTCCTTCCACATGGCGGTTGCGGGGATACCCAAGCAGTGGTAGATGGTCGCAGCCAAGTTCTCGGGCTTCTGCGGATTGTCCGCCGGATAGGCTCCGTCCTTGTCGGACGTTCCGGCCACGACCCCCGGGTGGGTTCCACCGCCTGCGACGAAGACGGTTTGAACAGCTCCCCAGTGATCGCGCCCCGGACCGCACCCCTTGCTGCGATTCTGCGATTGCACCTTCGGCGTACGCCCCATCTCTCCGCACATCACCACGAGTGTGTCGTTGAGCATTTCGCGGATCTGGAGATCATCGAGCAAAGCGGCCATCGCACGGTCGGTGGGTGGCAGCAGGCAGTCCTTCAGAAGCGTAAAGTTGTTGTCGTGCGTGTCCCACGACTCGTTGTTCCCCAGATTCACCTGCACGAGCGTGACGCCGGCCTCGACGAGTTGGCGAGCCATGAGCAAAGACCAACCGAACGCATTGCGCCCGTAACGATCCAGCACCTTGGGGTCGGCGTTGTGAACGTCGAACGCCTTCTGCACCCTGGGATCGGCGAGGAGCGACACCGCCGACTGGCGATGGCGATCGAACGAGCCCGTTCCAACGCTCAGTTCGAGGCTGCGGCGTTGCCCGTCGAGGATGTTGCGGAGGAGTTCCCGGTCGTTGAGTTGCGATCGAGAAAGCCCTTGCGGCAAACTGAGATTGGGAGCCTGGAATTGCAGGCTCTTGTTTCGCTCCCGTCCACGCTCGAAGTGGAACTCGAAGTCCGGGAATGCCCCATAGGAGTTTGCGTTGAAGGGCGACGCGTCGATAAACCACGGATCGCGGCGACTTCCCATGAGCCCGCCGAACTGCCCCGGAATCACGCGCCCGGTTCGGTGAATCAGTCGCTCGGGCAGAACGACGGCAGGCGGCAAGTTGTTCGTTCGGGAGGGGAGACTGGCCCCTGCCACCGAAGCGATCGAGGGCCAGTCGCCCGGTTGCGGTTTCTCGCCGCTGAATCCGGGCGGCAAAGGTGTGCGGCCGGAAAGGATGGACATGTGCCCTTCCGAATGGCCGTTGTAGGGCGTCGTGAGCGAGCGAATCAGACTCCACATTGGGCTTCGCACAGCGAGCAGCGGGAGGTGTTCACACACGCGAATGCCGGGCGTTCGCGTGGAGATCGACGAGAACGCCCCGCGGATTTCCGTCGGAGAGTCCGGCTTCGGGTCGAAACTGTCGTGTTGAGCCAATCCGCCCGAGAGAAACACGAAAATGACGGATTTCGCCTTCCCGGAACCGGACGCCGAAATGATCGCGTCGGCGGCTCGCAGTGCCGCAACGTGATTCATTCCCAGCCCCAAGATGCCGACCGCACCCGCTTGAATGGCCGTCCTTCGGGAGATTTTCTCATGCTGCATGGATCTTACCTTTCCAGTCATCGCTCCCGGAGCATGCATTAGAATCGGCTTTCTGGCGGGTTGCAATCACATGTCCTATTTCTTCCCAGTGTTCAGGCCAAAAGCAGCGGCTTGATGACGTGGCCATGAACGTCGGTCAACCGCCGCTGGCTGCCGTTGTGGTAATACGTCAGCTTCTCGTGGTCGAGACCGAGCAGGTGCAGAATGGTGGCGTGGAAATCGTAAACCGAGACCGGATCGGCGGCGGGTTTGTATCCCACCTCGTCGGATTCGCCCCACTTGAAGCCGGGCTTCACTCCCGCCCCGGCGAGCCAGCAGGTGAACACGTGCTGGTGGTGGTCGCGCCCCAGCCCGGCCGCGCCCTGGGTGAACGGGGTACGGCCGAACTCCGTGGACCAGACTACGAGCGTATCCGCCAGCATCCCCCGTCGCTTCAAGTCGTTCAGCAGCGCGGCACACGGCTGGTCCAACAACTTGCCCTGGCGATCGTGGTTGTCCTTCACGTCCTCGTGGGCGTCCCAGTTGATCCGCGGCGAGCCGAGCGCCCCGCCGTTGTAAACCTGGACGAACCGCACCCCTCGTTCGACCAATCGGCGGGCGAGCAGGAAGTTCCGCGCCGTTGGCCCGATCACCGGATCGTCGATTCCGTACAGCTTCCCCGTCTCGGCAGTCTCGTCTTTGAACGCCATCGCTTCGGGGATGCTCGCCTGCATGCGCCCCGCCGGGGATCTGAATGGCGATGGCCGGGCCGACCTTCTGATCTCGGCCGGATTCCAAGGCGGACCCCGGGACGCGGCCGGCGTGCAACACGTGGAACTTGCGGGCCAGTGCGACCAGCGGTGCACGGGCTCCTGCTGCACGTTGGTCGCATCAACCATCACGAATCGGCCGCGGGCCAACCGCTTGGCGGCGACGAAGTGAAGCACCTCGAACGCGTCCGGTGTCGCGGTCTGGTCGTTCTCGTTGTCGCTGACCAGCCCCCGGCAATAATCGGACGACAGCACCTCGCTCGGCAGGAAGTGTTTGCGCGCGAACGTGCTCTTTCCCGACCCGCTAGGGCCGACGAGCACGACGAGCGACAGCTTGGGGATCTGAAGATTCATTGTCTTGAGCAGCAGCAAAGACTGCTAACCTTGAGTGATCTTGATTTCGTGCTTGCCATCTGCACGGAATGTAATGTGCTGATAGTCGACGCTGGGTGCCGTCCTGAGCCTTTCGATGAACGCGACAGACGGTTTGTCGTGTGCCTTCCGTAGCAAGAGCAACAGTTCTCCGATCCCAGCTCGCACCTTGTTCAAATATGTCTGAATGTCCTTCACGGAATACACGAGGATCGGGTCGACAGCATGCAGAAGTTCGTTGCGTTTCGTTCGTATCTCTTGGAAATGGCACCAAGCTTGCGAATTGAAAAATGGCGCAGAATTGTGCGAGGAACAGACCTCCCACCAGAGACGCACTTTCTCACCAAGATTCCGCTGAAGCTGAAGCTGGTCAAACTCTGGGGAGGCGAATCCATCGAGCTTTGCCAACAGTATGTGCCGGTTGATGAACGCGTCGACAATCGAGACACATGCCGAGAGATAGGCCCGATAATACCGCGTGCAAAGTTTGAAGTCGTACTCGTTGCTATGCTCGCAGACCTGCCGACGGTAATCCAAAATGTCCTCCATCAACTCGCGTTCGACGCAGGAGGACCGGCATGGGCCTTGCGACTCCTTGGATAGGCTGGCGTACTCGGTTTTTAGGGTCAACTGGTGATTTGGAGTGGCGAGATCCTCCAAGGTTCCCCCGAAGATGTTGTCTTTCAGATCCAGGTATTTCTGAACTCGCTCCACTACGCCCGTTTTCCGAGCTTGATCGAGCATCTCGCGGAACGAAAGCGGTTGCGGAGGCTTGTCATGATTCTTTGTAAGCACGAGCGAGTCCCAGCCCTCATTGGGAGTTGGCACACCGTAAGCCTGTAGAGAAGCAATAACTCGCTGTCGAGCCTTCTCCCGCGAGAGGTGGTATGGCTGGAGAACGAGAAAGCGAGGGTGGACTGGTATCTCGCTCATTGTCTTCCCCCTGTTTTTCGATCGAAAAAGCCCATCTGAGTCGGCGAGCCGTACTCCGTATGTTCCGGCCCGATGGGGACGAACCGCACGCCGTAGCCGTGCCGTGACGCCACGCGGTTCGCCCAGTCCTGGAACTCCGACCGCGACCACTCGAAGCGGTGGTCGGCGTGGCGGAACTGACCAGCCGGAAGCGTGTCCCACATCACGTTGTACTCGCGGTTCGGAGTCGTCAGCACGACGGTCCTCGGACGTGCGAACTCGAACAGCACCCGCTCGAACGCGGCAAGCCGCGGCGGATCGAGATGCTCGACGACCTCGATCACCGCCGCCGCATCGAACCCGGCCAGCCGCTCGTCGCGATACATCAGCGACCCGTGGAGCAATTCCAATCGGGCCGACTGCCGCTCGCTCATCCGGTCCGTCTTCAATCGTCGCGCGGCGATCTCCAAGGCGCGGACCGACACATCGACACCGACGATGCGCTCGAACTGGCGGTCCGCCAACAGAACGCGCAGGAACTTCCCCTCGCCGCAGCCGAGGTCCAACACGGTTTTGGCCCCGGTCGCGCGGAGTGCCGCCAACACGGTTCCGTGACGCTGCTCATTCAGGCTGAGCGACCGTTCCAACACCTCTTCCCGCTTCGGTGCCGGCTGATCCTCCTCCGGCTCTTCCGCATCTGGCTCCTCCGCCATCAGGCGGCTGATTGCCTCGCGGTACAGGTCGGAGCGATGCTTCAGGTAGCGGCGGCTGATCTGTTCCTTCTCCGGGTGAGTCGCGAGCCACCCGGCTCCCTTGTCGAGCAACTTCTCCAGCTCGTCGTCGCCGACGTAGTAGTGCTTGTTGTCATCGAACACCGGAATCAGAACGTACAGGTGCGTGAGCAACTCGGCGAGCGTGACCGTGCCGGCGATCGTCACCGAGTAGTACGGGCTGTCGCCCCACTCCGGGAAGCGTTCGTCGAGTCTGTGGCGAACCGCTTCGACGGTGTACCCGAGCGGCTCGAACATCTTGCGGATCAGTTCCGCGCCACCGCGGACCGGCAACACTTCAATCGTGGCGACGAGCGACAACTTCTCCGAAGCGAGTTCCGGCCGGTCCTTGCACCGGCCCGCCATCGCCGACCCGAACACCTGGGCGATCGCCACACTCAGGAACGACGAGGCGACATACGGTCGGTCGTTGACGTACTGGCCGAGCAGAAACCCTTGGTCCGCGTTCTTGCCCCTCACCATCCCCACGGGATCGACATCGAGCATGAGCGCCGCCGTGATCCGATCTTCACTCGATTGCGGGTAGAAGACGTGCGCGTGGCCGAAGCTCAGGTCGAACGATTGGAACCGATCCGGGTGCTTGTGCAGCAGGAACCCGAGATCGGTCGTCGGCCGGTGCGTGGTGGTGATGGTCAGCAGCACGGGGAATCCTCCGATGGCTCGGCGAGAAAGCTCTCCACGAACCGACCGTTCTCGTCCTTCATCGACAGATCATACTGGTGGGTGACACCTGGTCGCGAAAACAGGTTCATCCAATGGAGGAGCCTATGCCTCGTGTCAGTCGGCGGGATGAAGACGCTCAAGGCCTTCCGTCCCTTCATCTGGCCCTTCGTGAAATAGAACAGCGCGTTGCTGATCTTGATCTCCTTCTCGGCCAACCCCGCCACGGTCTCCTTCGCGGTGATGGCGGGGTTCGCCTTGAGCAACTGCCGAACTTCTTCGGACTTGTTGGTGCCATTTGACTTCTTTGCCATCAAGTTGGTTCCAGTCGAGGAATGGGGTCAGTACGGAATCGTTTATAGTGAGGTGGTCGACATATGCAGGACGGCCCCGCACTTGAGTCAGGGCGTTCTTGCGAGTGGGGAGTTGCAATGAATCTCACCGTTGAGGTGATCTCGGACGTGATCTGCCCTTGGTGTTACGTCGGCAAGCGACGGCTCGAAAAAGCAATCGCCGCTTCTGAAGGTCAGCACGCGATTGCGGTGCACTGGCTCCCGTTCCAACTCAACCCGATGATGCCGAAAGACGGGATCAGCCGCAGAGAATATCGCACGACAAAGTTCGGCAGTTGGGAGCGGTCGTTGGAACTCGATGCCAAGATGGTTGCGGTCGGGGAAGCGGAAGGCATTCCGTTCGCCTTCGACCGGATGGAACGGACGCCGAACACCGTGGACGCCCACCGCCTGATCTGGCTGGCGGGTCAACACGGTTGCCAGGATGCCATCGTGGAGGCATTGTTCCAGGCCTACTTCACCGCGGGCCGGGACATCAGCCATCGCCCGACACTCCTTGACGTGGTTGTCGACGCCGGTGCCGTCGCCGTTCGGGTTCAAGCAGTACGGGAAGTGCGGGAAGTGGGTGAGCGACATCTTCCCGCAGGTGGGATCCTGCGTGGACGACATCTGCTTCATCCACTCGATGCACACGGACATCCCGGAGCACGCCGGGGCCATCATGATGATGAACCTCGGCCATCTCCAACCGAGCCGGCCGAGCATGGGTGCGTGGCTGGTGTACGGCCTCGGCACGGAGAACCAGAATCTCCCGGGGTTCGTCTCCATGAGTCCGCGCGCCCAGCCGCGCGGGAGGCTGGCGAACTGGGGCAACGCGTTCCTGCCCGGTCCGTATGCCGGAACGTACGTCAACATCCACGACATGACGCCGGAGCGCGTGCTCGACGATCTCAGGAATCCGCACCTTCCTCCGGCCGAGCAGCGCCGCCAGGTCGATCTTCTCAACCGCCTGAACCGACTCGAACTCGAACGCCAGCCGCAGGACGCCCGGCTGGAAGGAAGCATCCAGGCGATGGAGATGGCCTTCCGGATGCAGTTCTCCGCACCGGAAGCCTTCGATCTGCGGACGGAGTCCTCGAAGACCCTCGCGATGTACGGCGACAGCGAGTACGCGAAGGGATGCCTCATTGCCCGCCGCCTGATCGAACGCGGCGTGCGGTGCGTGCAACTGTCCCACTCGATCGACGGGTACGACATCGCGTGGGACACCGGGCACGACGACATCGCGGGCGGGCACAGGCGGCTCGCCGAGGCGTGCGACCGGGGCATTGCGGCCCTGATCCGCGACCTGAAGCAGCGCGGCCTGTTCGACGAAACGCTCGTGATCTGGGGCGGGGAGTTCGGCCGGGCTCCGACCTCGGAAGGGCAGAAGGGCCGCGACCACGACCACTACGGTTTTACGGTTTGGATGGCGGGTGGCGGAGTGAAAGGCGGGCACAGCCACGGGGGTGCAGTCCCGTAGGTGTCCTTACTTTCCGTTCCGTCCGAGCCGGTGGCCACCCACGGCACGGCCTCGTGGACGTGGCCGCTTCGCGTACCGCTCC
>JAYTGN010000050.1:0-7262 GCA_043733485.1 Gemmataceae bacterium | reverse complement strand
ACGTAAGTCGCCGGGTGTGCGAGAAACCCGGCGACTTACGTCGCCGGTTCGCCAGGAAAATCAGCGAGTGCCAAAATCTATAGGTACACCCTACCCACAATGTTTATTCGCAGCGCCTAGCGCCAAAACTTAAAGCCGACGTAACCCTCAACCACATTTATGCTTAAAATTCGATCTCCTGCAGGCTCCGGGCTCCCGCACGCAACGGCAGCACCACCGCGACCGCACCGAGCAGCAGCCCGATCGGAACCCCCGCGAACACCCAGATCGAGGTCGGGGCCTCCGCGGCGTTGCGAATTCCCTGGGCCAGTTGCGTCACGTGAAACGGCACCACCATGAGCCCGACGATGCACACCAAATACATCAACCCGACAACCATGTTCACGGTGCCGCCGAAGCCCACCACGATCTTCGACGGGTCCGTTTCCTTGAAGTTGGGCAAATACGCACCGAGCCCCACGTTAATGGCACTGAGCCCCAATGCGATCACTGCCGCGGCCAGCGCGTGCAGCGCGACGCCCTCCGGCGGCAAACCAATCAACAGATCGCTGGCGAGAATCAACGTCTCGGCAATGATCAGCGAACCCGTGGCCGCGAAGGCGAACTTCCCCCGCAAGATCTGATCGCGGCTCACCGGCATCAGCCCCAAGATCCAAAACTTGCGGCCCTCCAAACTGATGAGTGGATAAATGAACCGCGACAGCCCCGCACACAACAGCACCGCCGTGCCGCTGAGATTCATCAGGCTCAACGCATACTTGTCCATGATCGCCAAGTCCGATTTGTAGTACTGACGAAAGTTCGTGGCACCGAGCAACATCAAGGTTCCAAAGAGTATCAAGAGTGCCCATTGAGTGGGGTCGCGGCGGAACGTGCGGAAGTCCTTCACCACGAGAATCCGAGTGGGCCGGTCGAGGTAGCAGACGAGCAATTCCATGACGCGGTCGAGCACACTGGGTCGGAAGAGTTTCTTCCCGCGTCCGCCGCCGGCCTGGCGATCGAATGCCGTGCGATAGACGCGTTTCGCCACCCACGTGGCGACGACGAATGCGATGAGCCCGTTACTCCAGACGAGCGCGAGCGGCACTAATGCTTCGACGATGTCGCCTCGGGCAGCGGCCATGAGCCCGCGCGTCATCCAGTGACTTGGGGCGAAGCCGCTGCGGATGAGGTCGAACTGGCCGATGAGTTCGTCGAGCTCTTGGCCGTTGTTCAGGAGTGCGTGTCGGGCGGCGTAGCCGATGCGAGCGAGCCAAACGCCGCCGATGGTGAGAAGCCCGAGCGCGAGCAGCAGCAGGAACTGCCGGCGATTCCGCGGCATGAACCGAACCAGCAGCAAGCAGAGGATCGCGGAGACGGAACTGGGCAGGAGCACGTAGCCGAGCAGGTACGCGGGCAGCAGCGCGAAGAAGTACCAGGGCACGCCGGCGGTGATGCCGTAGGCGAGGAAGATCGGCACTCCGAGCACGACGAACGCCCAGGAACTGAACGCGACCGCGCCTTGAAACTTCGTGGTGAAAATGTGATCGGCCCGCGCCGGCGAACTGAGCAAGAACCGCGCTTCGGGAGCGGTGAACAGGCTGGCGTAGAGGATGATGCCGGTCGAGAAGACGAGCATGCCGCCGAGCGTGAAGAAGAGCAGATCGAAGAGGGTCGAGACGATCGCGCCCTTGAACGGAATCTTGTTCGCGGCCAACTGATTGAACAGATACCAGCCGACGGCAAACGTGAACGCCGCCACGATCGCGCTCGTGAGGATCATCGAGAAGAAGCGAATGCGGCCCGAGTCGAGCGCGACGCGGAAGGCGTTCTTCGCCAGCCGAAGTCGCAGTTGCCGGAAGACGCGGGGTTGTTGGGTCGTCGACATGTTCTTCCCCGTTTCGCGAAATCGTCGCGATGCCACTTCGACTCCGGGGAGGGGAGTCCGTTTCACGAGAATATTGGGATGCACTCGGGTCGTTAACGATTAGGATAGCAGGCGAGTCGCCTTCGCTTCCGCTTTCCCGGGTGCCGCCGTGATCCGTACGTTCTTCGCCGCGAACCTGTTCGTGGGTACGCTGTTCATCATCGCGATGAACGGCGCGTTGGGCCAGCAACCGGCCAAGGGGAAGTTCGACCCGCCCGCTTCGATGAAGCCCGATGAGGCAACTCTGAAGGTGATCGCGGAGAAGACGGAGCAGTTGCGGAAGGCGCTGGCCCTGATGGAAAAGAATCCCGGATGGGGAGTGCGCGCCGACATCGAACTCTTTCTCAAGGCGGCCGAGAACATCGTGCGGTTCGACGAGTGGTACGCGAAGGACAGCGGCAAGTGGGCGCTGACGACGCTGGATCGCGGACTCGAACGCGCGAAAATGGTGCTGGACCAGAAGGGCCGCCCCAAGGCGAACGAACTGCGCGATGTGTACTGGCAGAGAATCACCGGCAAGTGGATCGTTCGCGGATACACGTCCCGGATCGATGATTCGATCCAGCCTTACGCCGTGGTCTATCCCGACGACTACGGCAAGGACGATGAGAAAACTTGGCCGCTCGATGTCATCCTCCACGGCCGCGATTCCTCGCTCACCGAGGCCAAGTTTATCGCGATGCACGATGGCAAACCCGGTCCCAAAGGCCTGGACCGGATCCTGTTGGAAGTCTACGGCCGCGGCAACAATGCCTACCGCTGGTCCGGCGAAACCGATGTCTTCGAAGCGATCCATGCTGCGGGGCACCGACCGATAGGTAAGTTTGGAACGAACATCATCGACCAGAAACGAATCGTACTCCGCGGCTTCTCCATGGGCGGGGCGGGGACTTGGCACATCGGTTTACACCATCCCGACAAGTTCTGCGTGATCGGCCCCGGTGCCGGCTTCACCAACACGCACGGCTACATCAGCGGCCTACCGGCGAAACTTCCGGACTATCAAGAGAAGTGCTTGCACATTTACGATGCTGTAGACTACGCCGAGAATGCGTTCAACGTGCCCATCGTGGCCTATTCCGGAGAGAAGGATCCCCAGAAAGCGGCGGCGGACAACATCGAGAAACTGTTGAAAGGCTTCAAGGAACCCTTCCGCTTCACACATCTGATTGCACCGGGGCTGGAACACCAGATGCCGGCCGTGTGGCAGGCGAAAGCCGAGGTGGAATACAAGAAGTTCCGCGACGCGGGTCGCGCTGAGAAACCCGAACGGGTTCGGTTCGTGACGTACGCGCTCAAATATTCGGCATGCGATTGGGTCCGGATCGAGGCGCTCGACAAGAGCTACGAGAAGACGGTGATCGATGTGACTCGGAAAAGGAACACTTTCGAGGTCGTGACGTCCAATGTGCGGGAATTCTCTCTCCGCGAAATTGATCTCGACGATGGAAAGTTTGCCATCATCGTGGATGGTCTGAAAATCACAATTGACAAAGACACCGATTGGCCGCATTTGGAAAAGAAAAGCGGAAAGTGGATGCTTGTGACAGACCCTGTTGCGCATTGGGAGCGACTTGAGAAGCACCCCGAGAAAAGGCAGTATCGATCGGGTCCGATCGACGATGCGTTCATGTCCTATTTCTGGGTCGTCAACCCCACGAAACCGGGATGGTCTGATTCGACGGATAACCATGCCAAAGCCGCTCTCGATGACTTCGCTAGGATCTGGGACAGGTTCTTTCGCGGCAAACTGCCAATGGGTTCTATCGTACCGAAACGGGAGACTCCCTTTGGGTTCGTGTTTCCGAGCCAAATCCTCTTTGGAGATCCCGCCAGCAATCCCGAAATCGCGAAAGTTCTCCCCATCCTTCCAATAACCTGGACGAAGGAGAAACTGGTCGTCAATGGAGTCGAGTACGACGCAAAGACGCACTTGCCCGTCTTAATTTATCCATACTACAACGACGGTTACGTCGTCCTCAATTCCGGTCACACGTTCAAGGAAGCCGACCTGAAAGGCACCAATGCGTTGCTTTACCCGCGGCTCGGCGACTGGGCCGTCATCAAGCCGATGCCTACTGCGAAGGATCCCGCCGCCTACGAGGTCGTCGCCGCCGGATTGTTCGATGAAAACTGGCAATTCCCGAAGAAATGAGGTCGTGCAAGTCGCTTTTCAAATACGCGACAGAATTCGCACGATTTGCTGGAAATTGCAGGGTTTGGAGGGTCAGGCTGCCAAAGTGTGTGTGAGGCGAAGTGGCAATGTGGCAGCCTGACTCACGCCTCGTCGCCGCGGAACATGCCGATGTAGCTGTGGTAGCGGCGCGGGCTGATCTGGTTGCGGGCCACGGCCGCCTTGATCGCGCAGCCGGTTTCGTGCGTGTGCGTGCAATCCGGGAACGTGCAGAGCGGCACGAACGGCCGAAACTCGCTGAAGTAACCTTCCACTTCCTCGGGCCGCGTGTCCCAGAGCGCGAGTTGCCTCACGCCCGGCGTATCGACTACCCAGCCGCCGAATTCCAACCGGATGAGTTGAGCGTAGGTCGTCGTGTGCCGGCCCTTCTGATTCACGTCGCTCACGGTCTTCACGGAGAGCGCGAGTTCGGGCTGAATCGCATTGAGCAGCGACGACTTACCCACGCCCGATTGCCCGGAGAAGACCGTCGCCCGGCCCTTGAGCAGTTCCCGCAATCGCGGTAAGCCGACACCCGTGAGGGCGCTCGTGAGCAGCGTCGGGATGCCGAGTTGCGAGTAGGCTCCGATGAGCGGTTGCAGTTCGATCGAGTCCGCGAGGTCGGCCTTGTTCAAACAGAGAATCGGCTGAAGCCGGCCCTTCTCGGCAGCCGCGATGTAGCGGTCGATGAGGTGAATCTTCAGGTCCGGCTGAACGAGCGACATGACGATGACGAGTTGATCGACGTTCGCAACGATGACCTGCTCCCGGCGGCGCGACGACCGCGTGAGTACGCCGTGCCGCGGTTCGACCCGCTCGATGATGCCTTCGGGAGTTGGGTCGGAATCGGAGGCGGTGTTCGCATCGGCGTCGCGAATCCAGACGATGTCGCCGGTGGTCACGACGTTGCGTTCGTCGGTGGCGAGGCTCTTAAGCAGCCGGCGAATAGCGCAGCGGAATGTACGGCCATCATCGGTTTCGACAACCGAGGCGAGACCGTGTACGCGAAGCACGCGGCCGCGGATCGCACCGGAATCGGCAGCGGGCTTCGAGGCATCGTCGCCGACTTCATCCTGAACGATGGTGCGGTGGCGGGAGGCGTCGCCTTTGGCCCGGACGCGTTCGCAGAGGTGGCCGTCTTCCGCCTTGGCCGCATCTTCCTTGTACGACCGCGTGATGTCGTTGACGCGCGGCGGCTTGCTGCGATTCTTCCGCAGCTCGACCCGCACCATCTTCTTCTTCTCGGCCATGAAGTGATTGTATGGCTCTCGCATCCAAGAAGCGTTTCCGTATCTTGGTTCTAATTTGCCAAAAGCTCGCAGGAGGTATCCATGCAACGAGTCGTTCCCGCCTTGCGAATCAAATCCTTCAAAGCGAGCATCGCCTTTTACGAGATGCTCGGTTTCAAGGAACAGTGGCGGCATCAGTTCGAGCCCGGCTTCCCGATCTTCGCGTCCATCGCGCGCGAGGGAATGGAGATCTACCTCACCGAGCACACGGGCGACTGCCAGTTCGGGGGCTTGGTGCATTTCTCCGTTGAGAATGTCGACGAATGTTATGTGGAGTTTCAACGACGAGGAGCTCACATCCAGGAGCCACCGAGCAACTCGCTCGGCCCCGACATCCGCGACATGCTCGTGGTGGATCCCGATGGGAATCGCTTGAGTTTTCTCACGCGATCCGCGGAAGCTCCTTGACGGCTTGAGAGAACGCTTTTTCAACTGAATACCGACCAGAAGGACTCATACCCCCATGCCCGACCTCATTGCAAAGTTGGCCCTCGAAGACGGCACCGTGTACACCGGTCGCGGGTTCGGTGCCCCCGGCGAGAAGATCGGCGAAGTCGTCTTCAACACCAGCATGACCGGCTATCAGGAAGTACTCACCGACCCGAGCTACACCGGCCAAATCGTGACGATGACGTACCCACTCATCGGCAACTACGGCACCACGGCCGAGGATCAAGAATCGCACGACGTGCAGGTTGAGGGCTTCGTCGTCCGGGAACTCACGCAGATCCCGAGCAACTTCCGCAGCCACCGCAGCCTCGATACGTTCTTGCGCGCCAGCAACGTGACCGGTATCGAAGGCATCGACACGCGGGCTCTGGTTCGCCGCCTGCGCGTGCGCGGGGCCATGAACGGCGTACTCTCCTCGATCGACATCAACGACGCTTCACTCGTGGCGAAGGCTCGCAAGTTCCCCGGCATGGAAGGCCGCGATCTGGTGAAGGAAGTCGTGCCCGATCGGGCCTTCGAGTGGAAGCAGGGTTTCGGCGCGTTCCAGGATCAAATCCTTCCCGCACGTGCGGCCGACAAGCACGTCGTGGCCCTCGACTACGGCATGAAGTGGAACATCCTCCGCTGCCTCACGCGGATCGGTTGCAAGGTGACGGTCGTGCCGGGCACCGCGACTGCGGACGAAGTGCTCGCCTACAAGCCGGACGGCGTCTTCCTTTCCAACGGCCCCGGCGACCCCGCCGCCGTCGGCTACGCCATCGACACCGTGAAGGGCTTGCTCGGCAAAAAGCCGATCTTCGGCATCTGCTTGGGGCATCAGTTGCTCGGTCTCGCGCTCGGTGCCAAGACCTTCAAGTTGAAGTTCGGCCACCGCGGTGCCAATCAGCCGGTGCTGAACGAGACCACGGGTAAGGTCGAGATCACGACGCAGAACCACGGCTTCGCGGTCGACCCGGCGACGCTGCCGGCGGACGTGAAGCCGACGCACATCAATCTGAACGACCGGACTCTGGAGGGAATGCGTCACACGAAGCTGCCGATGTTCAGCGTGCAGTACCATCCGGAGGCCGCCGCCGGCCCGCACGATTCGAGTTATCTGTTCGAGGAGTTCCACGAGATGATGGGGTAGAATCGACCTAGGACTCAGGATTGCTCGTGAAACTGTACCGTGCGATGATTGAAGACAGCAACGGACAACCGTTGCTTGGACGTTCGGCGCGAGCGCTCGGCATTCGGACTCCAACCGAAGTCCATCCAGGAAGTTTTCCTGACGTACCGGCGACTGCCTCGAACGAAATCATTCAGCCAGGCAATGGCGGGCTTTCGACGGGTGCAGTCCCGTAGCTGCGAGCTGGAGGCGGGTGTATTCTGAGCTGCAAGCAGGATGGACAGGTTTCCTGCGTTCCCTCTGAAGGAATCAGCTATGACGACCCCACTCCCGCCG
>JAYTGN010000049.1:0-7277 GCA_043733485.1 Gemmataceae bacterium | reverse complement strand
CTGCCGCTGCGCGGGAGAAATCTATCCGACACGGTCATCCGAGCACCATGCACCTATGGTGGGCGCGGCAACCTTCAGAGCATCCATCGAATCGTAGCGGACGATGCCGGCCCCGCTGCCGCCGATGTTCGCCTTCACCACCAGCGGGAAGCGCAACCCCTCGGCGGCTTCGACCGCCCGCGACGCACTGTTGATGACGCGAGCCTTCGGATAAGGCAATCCGAGCGATTCGAGCAGCGTCAGTTGACGAGCCTTCGAGGTTTCGATGGTGAAGGCTTCGAGGCCGTTCACCACGGGAAGGCCGACCCGTTCCAGGTGGGCGAGATAGCTCAAGGTGAAGAACATGCCCTGAATCCCACCGCGGAGGTACGCCGACGGGCTCATGCGGTTGAACAGCAGCGCGTATGGGGGCTTGCCTTCAGACGGATCGTACACATGAGCGCGTGGGTCGAGGCGCACGAACGGCAGGCCGCGCCGTTCCAGCTCCGCGAACAGCGGGCGGAACCAGTCTGGGTGCTCGTGATAAATGGCAATTGGCAGCACGAAGGCTCTCCGGTGGCGCGTCCCGTGTAGCGATGCTACCGGAGGAGGGGGCGAGAGCCAAGTCCGAGGTTGCGAACGCAACTCTCCACTCTCCGCGCGATCCCTTGAAATCACTCCGGCAAGTCCGATCCTGAGACTATTGCTTTGCTGGTCTCCTTCGCGCATTCCACTTTCATCGCAGGAGGCGACCGGCGCTTTCACGGAGTGAACATTCTCATGGCCAACACGAACGATACCCGCAAGCTCGCCATCGTCGTCGGCGGCGGGCCCGCACCCGGAATCAACGGCGTCATCAGTTCCGTCACCATCGAAGCCATCAACCAGGAGTTCGAAGTCTTCGGCATTCTCGACGGCTTCAAAAACCTCGTCACCGACGGCTTCGACATCAAGAACCGCGCCCACGTGCGCCCGCTCCAGATCGTCGACGTTGCGTCCCACTACCAGCGCGGCGGCTCCATCCTCCGCACCAGTCGCACCAACCCGACCAAGATCGACCCCGACACCGGCAAGGACAAGATGCCGCAGGTGCTCGCCGGGCTCGAGAAGCTCGGCGTGAAGTACCTCGTGACCATCGGTGGCGACGACACCGCCTTCAGTGGCAGCCAGGTTCATGCACGCGCTGGCGGCGCGATCCGCGTCGCTCACGTTCCCAAGACCATCGACAACGATCTGCCGCTGCCCGCCGGTATCCCCACCTTCGGGTTTGAAACGGCCCGGCAGATCGGCGTGGACATCGCCCGCAACTTGAAGGAAGACGCCCGCACCACCACGCGCTGGTACATCCTCATCAGCATGGGCCGCGCCGCCGGGCACCTCGCGCTCGGTATCGGGAAGGCGTCCGCCGCCACCGTCACGATCATTGCCGAGGAACTCAAGGGCCGCGACATCACGCTCGATCTCATTTGCGACATCTTGATCGGCTCGATGATCAAGCGGAAGGCGTTGGGCAAGAGTTACGGCCTCGCCGTGCTCGCCGAGGGGCTGCTCGAAGCGATCGGCGAGAAGCGACTTCGCCAGGTGATGGACGCGAACCCCGGCAAGTTCGGAACGATCGAACTGGATCAGTTCGGGCACATTCGCCTCGGCGAGATCGAGTTCGGCCGCATGGTCCGCACCGCCCTCGCGGATCGCCTCAAGACCCTCGGCCTCAAGTTCGACATGGTCGACAAGGATCTGGGTTACGAACTGCGCTGTGCGGACCCGGTGCCCTTCGACGCCGAGTACACCCGCAACCTCGGCTACGGAGCCGTGAAGTTCTTGGCGTCGGAGATGTCGGATCAGCATGGAGCCGTGATCAGCTTCGTCGGGGAGAAGCTGGTGCCGCTGCCGTTCCACACGATCATCGACAAAAAGACGAAGAAGATGCGGCCGCGCCTGGTAGACGTGAAGAGCCAATCGTACGAGTGCGCTCGCCGCTACATGATCCGGCTCGACGCGAGCGATTTCGAGATTTCGGACCGCTTGAAGAAGCTGGCCGCCGTGGTGAAGCTGACCCCGGACGAGTTCAAGAAACGCTTTGAGTATCTGGTGAAGTGACACGTTTGGCCGCTTGCGGCTTCGCGATGGGCACCATCAGCGCCCTCGCGAAGCCGCAAGCGGCAGATCTCCGGGAATAAATCCTTTCGTCGGGCATCCTATCTACTGCCCTGCTCATCACGTCACGCGGTTCCCATTCGAGGGTCTGTCATGTGGTACGGCTATTTGGCCGATCTCGTCGTATTCGTTCACATACTCTACGTCGGGTACGTGGTACTCGGGCAGGTCGCGATCATGATCGCGGCACCGTTCGGGTGGAAGTGGGGCCGCAATCCGTGGTTCCGCTATACGCACCTTCTGGCCATCGCCATCGTCGCGTGGGAAGCGATCAACGACATCCGCTGCCCGATCACCATTTGGGAAGAGAAACTGCGCGAACTCGCGGGCCAGAGCGTCGACGCCGGGCAGTCGTTCGTGGGCCGCATCTTCCACGACCTGCTCTTCTACCCGAACCTGCCGGAGATCTTCTTCACCACGGTACACGTGGCGATGTTCGTGGTCGTGGTGCAGGGCGTGCTGATGTACCCGCCGCGATGGTTCCGATGGAACAAGTCCAACGCACTCACCGCGTGATGCCCTTGACACTCCGGCGTATTTCGTCGAATCTGCGACGATGCAAGGTTCGAGAGTCGTATTGGCGGCGCGTGCGGTTCGGCACAAGTTGCGGGCCGTGACCGCGCTCGGCACCTTTTGGCCGGCCGTCGTACGCGGCGGGAAACTCCTCGCGCGCGGCCAACTCCGCCAGTTCACCCGCAAGCTGTTCAACGAAACCGCATCCGTGCAGGCCGTCGATTCGGCCCCTTCTCGCAGTGGTCCGCCGCTCTTCCTGGCCGGCCACATTCTCCGCCCCGGAGGATACGATCGCGTCGTCTTCGCGCTGCTCCAAGGTTTGATTGAAGCCGGGGTGAACGTCCATCGCGATCCCGATTCCGTGATGAAATTCGAACTCATTCCGCAGAAACTGCGGCCGGCCGAGGCCACTCGGGAAGTCGATCAACCGCGCTTGGCCGCGACGCCGCCGCACCTGTTGCATCGCTTCCATCCGGATCGGCGAACCGCAGCGTTCACGATGTGGGAAACGGACTCGCTACCTGCCAGTGCTCTTGTGGCGCTCAATCGCTGCGGTCTCGTAATCATTCCGAGCCGATGGGGTGCCGCGTGCTTCCGCGCGAACGGTGTGACGATTCCGATTGAAGTGGTACCCCTGGGGCACGATGCAAAATTGTTTCGAACCAGATCAACCTGGCCACTCTTAACCACCTTCGGAACCGCAGGCGCTCTCGATGCGGGCGGGCTACGCAAGAACGTTCAACGCGTCATCGACCTCTTCCGCTCGGCGTTCCCAACGGAGCCCGACGTGCGACTGCGCGTGAAGATCACGCCCTCATCACCGCCCGTCAACGCGCATGGCGACTCCCGCATCGACGTGATCGCGCAGTCACTTTCACCCGCCGCCCTCGCCGAGTGGTATCGCTCGCTGAGCGCGTACGTGAACGGCTCCTTCGGCGAAGGCTTCGGCCTGCATTTACTCGAAGCGATGGCCTGCGGTCGACCGCTCATTTCCACCAGCTTCTCGGGCGTCGGCGAGTTCTTCGATCGCACCGTGGGCTACGAAGTCGGCTATCGGATGGTCGAAGCTCGCAACGCGATTTACTCCGGCCAATGGGCCGATCCGAACGATGAAGACATGATGGCCGCGATGCGGCGAGTGTACCGCGAACCCGCCGAGTCCGCGCGTTTGGGGCAGGCTTCCGCCGAACGGGCTGCCGAGTTCACCTGGGAGCGGACGTCGCGCAAGCTGATCGAAGTACTCGCACAGCACGGGTTCCTCCCGTAGCCCAATCGCGTGTCGTCGCCGATAATGGCGGCATCCCTTTCCCCAGACAAGGAGCCCCCATGATTCGCCGCCTCGTTCCTCTCGTCGTTCTGTTCGCGGCCGCGATCGGCCTTTCGAGAACGCCCGCCCCCGCCGCGGTCGAAGAAATCAAACCCATCCGCGCCCTGCTCGTGCTCGGCGGCTGCTGCCACGATTACAAGAAGCAGCAAGAACTCATCACCAAGGGCATCTCGGCCCGCGCCAACGTGCAGTGGGCCATCAGCTACGACCCAGATACCGGCACCAAACACCTCAACCCGTGGTACGAAAAAGAAGACTGGGCCAAGGGCTTCGACGTCGTCGTTCACGATGAATGCTGCTCGGACGTGAAGGACATCAAGACCGTCGAGAAGATTCTCAAGCCGCACAAGGACGGGCTCCCGGCGGTGGTCACGCATTGCGGCCTGCACAGCTATCGCACCGAGGGCTTCCCGAAGAGCACGCCGTGGTTCGAGTTCACCGGCCTCGCCAGCACTGGCCACGGCCCGCAGGCACCCATCGACGTGACCTACGTGGACGCGGAAAGCCCGATCACCAAGGGCTTCAAGAACTGGAAGACCGTGAACGAGGAGCTTTACAACAACTCGAACGGCAAGCTTCTGGAAACGGCAAAACCCATTGCGAAGGGGAAGCAGACGTTCAAGATGAAGGACGGGAAGGAGGTCGTGGCCGAGGCGGTGTGCGTGTGGACGAACACGTACAACGGCAAGACGAAGGTGTTCGCCACGACGCTGGGTCACAATAACGAAACGGTCGGCGACGCCCGCTACCTGGACCTGCTCACCCGCGGCCTTCTGTGGTCCGTCGGCAAGCTGGACGAGGCCCACCTCAAGCCTGCAGCCAAGGTGATGCTCGACGAGAAGTAGTCACTTATTCCGGCGCCTGAACACGTCGGCCATCAGGTTGTCGACGGGTGCGTATTGATCGGTGAGAATGATGCCGGGATCGGTTTTCAAATAAGGATCGAGCCAGGACGGCTTGACGAGTACGCTGTGAAAGCGGACGCTGGCCGGCGGTTTTTCCGTCTGCCGGCGAAGCCGCTCCAGATCGAGCGGCCGATCCGACGCGAAAATCACGTAGACCTGCCGGGAGACCGGCCAGTACAGCTTCCAGTATTCCCAATTCTCCACTTCGTTGGGAGTCGCGCCGGGCGGCGGTTCCTCCACCATGTAGCGGTTCGATGTCAGCAGTGCGACGTGTTTGAAGCTTTCGCGTAGGGTCGCCATCGACGCCCGCCAGAGCTTGCCGTGTTCCACTTCGTCGATGATTGTCAGCAAATAGACGCCATCTTTTTTCAGAGCCGCCTTCACCGCCTCGTTGTATTCCCTCGTCAGTAAGTGAGAGGGGACTGATAAATCGTTGACGGCGTCTTGCACGATCAGATCGTAGCTGCGGGGCGCGGCGCGTTCCGCGACGAACTGCCGACCGTCCATGTTGAAATCGCGGATGCCGAGTTCTTTCTTCAAACCGAGGAATTCGTAAGCGATGCGGGTGACGCCGGGATCGATCTCGACCACGTCGAGTTCCGTCTCGGGCAGCACGGTTTTCGCGTAGCGGGGGAAGGTGTAGCCGCCGCCGCCGATGACGAGCATTTTCGGGTCGGACGTTTCTTCCCGCGCCGCCCGCAAGAAATCCATTTGAATGTGTTCGTGTTCGTAGTGGATGTACGTCGGGTCGGAGAGGCTCACGCTGGAGTGTAACAGGGCATCGAGATGGAGGCTGAGGACGCCCGTGTAGGCTTTGACGTCGCCTTCGAACTTGTAGTCGCGCGTGACCTTGATCTTGTAATAATTCGTTTCGCGTTCGACGAGGACATCGTCGTTGGTGCTGCTGATAGCGAGAAGAATTGCACCTCCGGCCGCGCCGCCCATCACGATCGCGAGGCCGTACAACAACAGATTGTGCTTCCAGACTTGTGAGATTCTCAGACTCGTACCGGCGAGCACGAACGTGATGGCGACCAGCGCGCCCTTCACGGTGAGCAGGGAAATGAGAACGTACCCCGCCGCGAACGTGCCGACGATGGCACCGGCGGTACTCCAAGCGTAGACGCGACCCGCGACCCGCCCGGCATGGCTTACGTCCGGTACGGCCAGGCGGATGACCTGAGGCGAGATCATTCCCAGGGCGAACATCGGCAGGAAGAACAAACAAAAGGTCCACACCAGAACCTGTTCGACGAGCGTGTACAACTTAAATTCGCGGTTCGAAAGGACGGGCCAGCCGAGCAGGATGAGGACGGTTGCTCCGCCGGCCAGGATGAAGGTTCCGGCCAGACAGGTTCGCGGGTTCCAGGTCGATCCGGGTCGGTTCGCGCGGTCGGCGAGGATTCCGCCGGTGAGGTTGCCCAGGGCCGTGCCGGCGAGCATGACGCCGATGATGCCGGTCCAGGTGAAGAGCGACACGCCGAGTTTCTCGGCGATGACGCGCGACGCCGCCAGTTCCAACGTCATCCCGCAGAAGCTGGCGAGAAACACCACTGCGAACGCCTGATGAATGTTGTCGAAGGCGAAAGGGTTCGAGTACTCTAGCGATCCGGGAGCGTCAGCGACCGGAGTGATTTGTGCCGGCGGCGTCGCACTCAACACGACGAACACGACGGCCGCCAACGCGAGGAGCGAACCGGCCGCGAAGTAGACCAACGTGTTGATCGTGTATTCGGGAACGAGGTAGAAGCCCGTCACGTAGTTTCCGAGCAGGCAGCCCAGCGTGCTGAGGGCAAAGATCATTCCCGCGACTCGGCCGGTGCTGGCCACATCCGGCAGGCCGAGTTTGATCGAAAGCGGAGTGAGCAAACTCAACACGAACCCGGCCGGTAGGCAGAGGATGAGCGCGAGCAGCGGGATGCGTGGGCCGAGCGGGATCGCACGATAAAAGACGTGGAACAGCTCGGGTACGAGGGCCATCCAAACGGCAGCGGCGGCCCCGGCGAGCAGCACGGCTGCCAGCGTTTTCGGCGAGGGGTAGCGGTCTGCGAGCTTGCCACCGTAAGCGTTCCCCAACGCGATCCCGGTGAGGAAGACGCCGATGATCGAGGTCCAGGTGTAGAGATCGGAGCCGATGAACGGGGCGAGCAAACGGCTGGCGACGAGTTGCAACACGAGCAAGGCCGCGTTCGCGAAGAAGACCACCGCGCCGACGCCGGCCAGTCGCGCGAACGGAAGCGAAGCGGCGGTCGGTGCGGAATCCATGAAGCGCTCGTCCGAGGTGAAGGTTCCGATAGGCTTATGCGGCCCCGCGCGGAACGGCTATGCGGTGAAGCCGGGGGGGTGTACCTATAGATTTTGGCACTCGCTGATTTTCCTGGCGAACCGGCGACGTA
>JAYTGN010000048.1:0-7364 GCA_043733485.1 Gemmataceae bacterium | reverse complement strand
CAGCGACGGTCCGCCATCCGTCGCTGGCGCGTCCGGCTAACCAGAAGCCGCAAGCGGCTCGAACCTTTTGGACCTTCGACTATGTCCGTGGGGTTGCCCGAAGTAGAACCGACACACGCCTCCAAATCGGAGCCCGCGGCCGCACACCCCGAGCAGCTTCTCACCGTCATCGAGCCGCGCGGCGGATGGAGTACCTTCGACTTCCGCGAACTCTGGCGCTTCCGCGAACTGCTGGCGTTCCTGATCTGGCGCGACGTCAAGATTCGCTACAAGCAGACGGCCATCGGAGCCGCCTGGGCCATCCTGCAACCGGTCGCGGTGATGGGGGCGCTCACCTTCGCGCTCGGTCGCGTGGTAGGCGTTCCGGATGCCGCCGTTCCCTACTGGCTCTTCGTGCTCTGCGGGCTCGTGCCGTGGACGTTTTTCGCCTCGGCCGTGTCGCAAACCGGCGTCAGCGTCGTGAACAACCAGAACCTCGTGACGAAGGTTTACTTCCCGCGAATTCTGTTGCCGCTCTCGGCATCCGGCTTGGCCGCCGTCGATTTTCTCGTCGGGTTCTTCGTACTCGTCGTCGCGGCTCTTGCGGCGGGAGTGGTTCCCGGAGCCTCGGCGCTCGCCCTCCCGCTCGTACTGGCGGTGCTGGTTTTGGTCGCCACCGGCCTCGGCGTCTTCCTCGCGGCACTCACGGTTCGCTTCCGCGATTTCCGGCTCGTCGTGCCGTTGATCTTGCAACTGTGGATGTTCCTGACGCCCGCGATCTACGATCAGGCCGGGCGCACCGTGGGGCCGAACACCGAACTCGTGCTGCTGGCGAACCCGGTTCAAGCGATCGTTTTGAACTTCCGCGCCGCACTGTTCGGCCTGCCCTTCGACTGGTCGGGCCTCGGTGTAGCCGGCGCGATCGGCGTGGTTCTGTTTCTCGCCGGTGGGTGGTACTTCCGCCGCACCGAGCGAGCCTTCGCGGACATCATCTGAAATGCATCCTGCGATCCGAGCCGAGAACGTCTCCAAACGCTACGACCTCGGCACCGGTGCGCGCGGCGGGTTCAGCACCCTCACCGAGACGCTCTCCGAGGCCGGCAGCAACTTCATGAAGAGGCTGACCGGCCGATCCGCGAACCGCCCCCCCCCTCGCGGCGAATTCTGGGCCCTGAAAGACGTCGGCTTTACCGTGAAGCCCGGCGAAGCGCTCGGCATCATCGGCAAGAACGGGGCCGGCAAAAGCACCCTGCTCAAGGTACTCTCGCGCATCGTCGAACCGACCAGCGGCCGCATCGAACTTCGCGGCCGCATCGGAAGCCTGCTCGAAGTCGGCACCGGCTTCCACCCCGAACTCACCGGCCGCGAAAACGTCTTCCTCAACGGCAGCATCCTCGGGATGAGCCGCCGCGAAATCGCTCGCAACTTCGACGCCATCGTCGCCTTCGCTGGAGTCGAACGCTTCCTCGAGACGCCCGTGAAGCGATACTCCTCCGGCATGTACGTGCGGCTCGCGTTCGCCGTCGCGGCCCACCTCGAACCCGAAATTTTGATCGTGGATGAAGTCCTAGCCGTGGGCGATGCCCAGTTCCAGGAGAAGTGCCTCGGCAAGATGAAGGAAGTGGAACAATCGGGCCGCACGGTGCTGTTCGTGAGCCACAGCGCCCAGGCGATTGCTCAACTCACGACGCGCTGCCTGCTCATGGAAGAAGGCCGATGCGCGTTCGACGGACCCACGCAAGAAGCACTGGCGGCCTACACGCGGCGCGGCGGCGGGCGGCCCGGCGAGTACTTCGCGGCCGCGTCCACTCCCGCCAATCGCGTCCGCTCCGCGCGGGTTCTCGCCTCCGATCCCGACGGGCTGCACCGCTGGGGCGAGCCGATGGCCTTCGAATTCGAACTGGAAGTGGCCGAACCCGCGGAGGGGCTGAGCTTCTCGTTCCAGGTCGTCGATCCGTCGTTCACCCCGATCTGCCACTTCTGGATGTTCGAATCCGGTCGCGAGTACGGCAAGAAGCCCGGCCTCTACCGGCTGCGATGCGACGTTCCGAAGATGCGGCTCTACATGGGCCGCTATTCGCTCACGACCCACCTCACGAATCGCGCGATCAACAAGCCCATCGAGAGCCTCGTGGGCCTCTGCCCGTTCGAGGTGAGCATGATCTGGGCCCCGCGCGAGCGGTACGACTTCAACCCGAGCGACTGCACTTACATCGAGGATTGCAACTGGTCGGTGGCGCGAACATGAGCGCGACTCCTGAAGTTCGCCCGCACCTGGAACGCCGCCCGGACTACGAGCCGCAGTGGGATCAAGAGCGCTTCATCGTTCCGCTCTTGCGAAGCGCGATTGAGAAGCTGTTGGAAGCTCACGCGAAGCTGCTCGCCGGCAAGGCTCTGGATGTCGGTTGTGGGAAGCAGCCCTTCCGTGCCACGCTCGAAGCATTCGGCTTCTCGTACACCGGAATGGACATGCAGGCCGCGGAGGGCGTGGCTCACGTTGCTCCCATCGATGGGACGCTACCTTCCGATTTGCTCGCCGAGGGGCCGTTCGCGTTCGTGCTTTGCACGGAGGTTTTGGAGCACGTTGCGGATTGGCATGCGGCGTTCGACAACTTCGAGAAGCTCACGAGTCCGGGCGGGAAGGTGCTGCTCACGTGCCCGCACGTTTATCCCTTGCACGAGGAGCCGTTCGATTTCTGGCGGCCGACGCCGCACGCGATTCGGCACTATGCCGAGCGGGCCGGCTTCCGCGTCGTTTCGCTCGATAAACTCGGCGACGCCTGGGATGTGATCGGCACGACGCTCGGTGCCTGCACCATCTCCCGCGGCGAATGGAGCTGGCGGGCGCGGATTGCCGCATGGTTCGTCCGGCGTCTGGTTCGTACCACATACTTCTTGCTGCGCAAGGGCTGGTTCCTCCGATCGGTGCCGCTCGGCAGCAAACTCTATCTCTCGAATGTGGCGATCCTGGAGAAGAGTTCCCCGGCCTCCTCCGATTTTGAAAGCGTTCCATGACTGCGAAAGTGATTCTCAAGCCCAGGCGGGCGCAGCCGTTCTTCGGCCGGCATCCCTGGGTGTTCGTCGGGGCCATCGACCGCGTCGAAGGAACGCCCGCCGACGGCGACGACGTCGATCTCTACTCCAGCGACTCCAACTTCATCGCCCGCGGCCTCTTCAACTCGCAGTCCAAGATTCACGTGCGGCTTTATTCCTGGGAACCGGAAGTGCCGCTCGATGCCGCCTTCTTCAAGGAACGAATTTCTCGCGCCGTCGATTTGCGCCATCACGTGCTCAACCTCGCCGGGCCGAACAAGGCCTACCGCGTCGTCTTCAGCGAGTCGGACGTACTTTCCGGTATGGTCGTCGATCGCTACGGCGACTGGCTCGCCGTCCAGTTCACGGCACTCGGCTTGGCCAAACGGCGCGACGTGATTTGCGACGTACTGCGCGAACTGCTCCAGCCGAAGGGCATCTACCTCCGCACCGAGAAGGGCATCGGCAAGCTCGAAGGCATCGAACTGTACGACGGCCCGCTCTGGGGCGAGAAGCCGCCCGCCGATCTGACCATCGAAGAGAACGGCCTACGCTTCCTCGTGAACCTCGCGGAAGGCCAGAAGACGGGTTATTACTTGGACCAGCGCGACAACCGCGCCGCGGTCGCGCAGTTGTGCCCCGGCAAGCGCGTGCTCGATGCCTTCTGCTACACCGGAGGCTTCGGCCTTTATGCCGCGAAGGCCGGTGCGACGGAAGTGCTCGGCCTCGACGCCTCCGAACCGGCCCTCGAACTGGCGCGGCGCAACGCCGTGACCAACGGGCTCGGGAACATCAACTTCGAGAACGCGGACATCTTCCGCAAGCTCGCGGCTCTGGTGGCCGAGGGTCGCAAGTTCGACGTGGTGATCCTCGATCCGCCGAAGTTCGCCCGCAACCGCGCCGCGGTTCCCGAGGCGATGAAGGGCTATCGCCGCCTCCATCAACTCGCGATGAAACTGCTCGACCGCGACGGCATTCTCGTCTCGTGTTGCTGCACCGGCCTCATCATGCTCAGCGACTTGGAAGACGTAATCGCGTTCTGTTCAATCGAGGCGCGCCGAGACTTGCAAATCCTGGCTCGTCGAGGTCCGTCGTCCGATCATCCGGTCGCGATCTCGTGCCGCGAATCCGGCTACCTGAAGTGCGTGATCAGCCGAGTGTGGTAACCATCGCATACTCGCAAGCGGTTAGTGCGATAAAGGAGATTCCTCTCCGGGCCGCACGTAGGTGATCTTCATCGGCGGTCGGCCGTTCTTGGCCGACTTCGAAATCGTTTCCGATCGCGACGCCTCCTCGGCGGGCTTCCGCATCTCCAAATCGAGCGTGAACTCATCAGCCGCGTCCGGTGAAGCCGCTAAAGCGGGCGAGCCGGTCGCGTCAGCGACCGGAGCTTCGACCGAAACCACAATCGGCGGCGGAAGAATCTCGGAAGCGGGTTCCACCTCGCCCGGCAACAGGAACACCGGTTCGGTCTCGATCGGTTCCGCCTCGATCACCTCAGCGTCGAGAATCTCTTCCGCTTCCAGCACCTCCGCGGACGCCGCATCGAGCGGTTCCGCGTGCAGCACTTCACTTGGCATCGCGTCGTGCGGTTCCGCAATCAATGCCGCCTCGATGGGAATGCGTCGCTGCTCCCACGCCGCCGCGATCTTCTCCTGGAGCGCGAGGATGCCGCCGACGCTCTTCCAGTGCAACCGCCCGCAGCGCCGTCGCACATCGCGCAGTTGATCCACGAGCTTCTGCACCCAGGCGACCCGCACGTTGTTGATGTGCATCGGCGGCTCGGGCACCATCTTCTTGTCCAAAATGAAGTCCGCGAGTCGCTCGCCTTCCTCGAAGTTCTTCATCGCCGGCATGTTGATGTCGCGGGCATCTTGCACGATGTTCTTGAGCGTCTTCCACGCCTTCCGCAACACCAGCATGAAATCGGCAATCATATCCGGGTGCGCGTGTTCCACCTCCATCATCATGTTCGTGTAGAAGACCGCTTTATCGGACTGCTCTTGCGACTGGATGTAGAACTTCTGAATCTCGAGGCCGAAGCGGTAGCGCTCGACTAACTCATCGCGCCAGTCCGTGTTCACCACGGCCGCCATCTGCACATGGCACAGGTACACGCGGCGATCCAACGACTTGAACCACTCCCAGAGTTTGTCGAGTTCCCCTTCGAGCTTCTTGAGCTTCTTCTTCATGCGCGGGCTGAGCCGACCCGGCGTGTTTTCCAGCGTCGCCTTCTCCTTGCGAACGTCCTGATAGTCTTCGTTGCGGCCCTTCGCGTCGTCGAAGATCTTGGCGAAGACCTTGTCGATTCGCTCCTCGTCCCAGGGTGAATCGCGGACGATCTGGTTGAGTTCGCCGATGTCGCCGGGCTCGATGGGGCGGCCGTCGTAGATGCCGTTGTACTTCGGGTCGTAGGTGGTTTCGGTGTGCTCGTCGTCGATGAACTGCTGCACTTCTTCGGGTTCGATCAGTTCGACCGTCTTCTTCACTTTGAAGGCCATGCGGTAGAACTTGTACGTGAGTCGCTCCTTGAGGTCCGCGGTCTCAGCGAACAGAATCCACGGCGACCGGTGGTCGATCGCCGCGGGTACGAAGCGTTCCTTGGCGTTCTCCTCGCGGGCGTGATTCGGAGGATGCATGCGGTACATCACGGGCGTGTTGTCGCCTTCGACTTCTTCTTCATCGCGGTCGAACGCCCGCACCTTTTTCCCGGCCATCGGGTCGCTTAGCTCCGGAGGCAAGCCGAGGTTCGGCTCTTTCTTCTGCCTCCGCACGATGGGCGCGGCTTTATTCTGATGGTGGTAAAGGTCGCGCGAATAGAGTTGATGTTCCGATGCAAGCGAGAGGTCCTCCGCGGCTTGATTGAAGCAGAGAAATCCGAACGTCGACCGGAGGAGTCCGTGTGCGATGGCATCGCTTCCCGCCGCGCTCACGGCCACGAGATCGGCGTGAAACTCCTGCTCGCGGCGAATCGAGAGCCACTGCAACGTGATGACTTTGAAGATGAGTTCGAGCGGCTTGCGGCCGAGCCAGAGCAGCCCGCCGAAGGTGTAGCCGAAGGCCGCCGGAAGGCCGCCTTGTGCCTTGCACCAATTCAGGAAGTGATCCAAAAAGTCTTCGCCGACCACGAGATCGCGGATGACTTGCCGCGTGACCCAAGTGTAGGTGTCCGAGTACGCGGACTGGCAGAAGTGCCCGAGTTCGTGGGCGATCACGGCCTTGAACTCGCTCAGGTTCATACAGTTCACCAAGCCGAGGCCGATGAGCATGTCGCGCTTCGGTTCCTTCACGAGATTGATGAACGAGGTGCGGGCGATCATGGCCGCGTTCACATCTGGGCAGACGTAAACGCGGTCGGGCTCGGGCGCGTTCAGTTCTTCGCACAGTTGGTGGATGAAGCCGAAGAGGACGGGTTGCTCATCTTCCGTGATCTCGACGTTCCAATCTTTTTCGCGCGGATGCCGTTTGAAGAAGCCCTTCACGAGGAAGAGGAACGCGACGCTGAAGAAAACGATGCCGCCAATTTTGACGAGCGGCCAGGTTCCCAGCGTGAGGGCGCAGTAGGTGCCCAGCAGGATGCAGAGCGCGACGAGCCCAAAGTAGAAGAGCAGGAACATGAACAGCGCGATGAGCAGCATGCTCTGCTTGGACTTGTACGAGGCGGGATAATCGGTGAGGTCTTCGGGAACGTCCGTCGGGCTGGGCGGGTACGGGATCTTCGGGGCGATCATGACGACCTCGCGATAGAGCACTCTACCGTAAGACGATGCCGAACGCAGGCGAGTTCGTCAAGCCTTCAGGCCTTCCGCAGCCGGGCCCAGTAGCCGCCATCGGAGGGCCGACCGGGGATCGCATGGTGCTCCGCCTCGATCTTCACGTTCTTCACGGCGCGCAGCACGCCTTTCACCACGCCTTCGTTCTCGTCCGGTTCGATGCTGCACGTCGAATAGACCACGACGCCGCGCGGCTTCACTCGCTCGATCGCCTGGAACAGCAGCTTCGTTTGAAGTCGGATCAGGTACTCGAACTCGGTCGGCTTGATGCGCCAGCGCACCTCGGGTCGGCGGCCCAGCACGCCGGTATTACTGCACGGCACATCGGCGAGCACGGCATCGAATGGACCCGCCGGCGGCTCGCCGTGCTCCGGCACGTGAAGCACCTCCACGTTCTTAACGCCCATCCGTTGACACAGGGATGTCACGGTTTCGAGGCGGCGCGGGTCGATGTCGCAGGCGGTGATGAAACCGCGGTTGTCCATGAGTTCGGCGAGGTGCGTGGTCTTGCCGCCGGGCGCGGAGCAGAGATCGAGGACATGCAGACCTGGGAGCGCGGCCGTCCCGGCCGCATTCGTG
>JAYTGN010000047.1:0-18333 GCA_043733485.1 Gemmataceae bacterium | reverse complement strand
CGGGGCCGACGCGACCGCCGCCGACCGAGATGAAGCTCGGGAGGTCCATGCTCTTCATGGCTTCGACATCTTGAGCGTACTGGTAGCTGAGCACGCTGCCGATGTGCGGGAACTCGGAGAGCGGGTTCGGCACGCGGCCCGTGTTCATGAGGAACGTGCCGCGGGTGTGGTCGCCTTCGGTGGTCGTCAGGCTCCGGACGATTGCCAAGCTCTTGAAGTTATCGCCGACCTTCTTGAGCAGCGGGTTGATCGAAACGCCGCTGGCCTTGGTGGCGACGGGCATGAACGACCCGGCGTTCGCCGAATCCGGCTTCATGTCCCAGAGGTCGATCGTGGCCGGGCCGCCGCCCATCCACAGAATGATGAGGCTCTTCTGCTTCTTCTTCATCTCCGGAGCCTTCGCTCGCACATCGGCGAGGAACGACATGCCGGGGAGCGTGACGGCGGCACCCGCCATCGTGTGTTTCAGGAAGTGGCGACGATCGGTGGATCCGAACATGGGTCAGGGCTCCGGTAATGTGGTGCGGTTGGACTCGGGTGGTTTGTTGAGTGTATCCCGAAAATCCGGCTCGTGCAACGGTTAGGGGGGTGGGATGGACGGCGGTATTTTGGTTCCGTTGGCTTGAGCCCGACACCTTCTCAGACGCGCGGCGTGATGAAGAGTTCCCAGAAGCCGAACAAAAAGATGGCCTCGCATAAGTTCGTAGAATCAGCCCCAGGCCTTCTTCGAGCGGTGAGTGGCTATTTTCTGGGCTGTTCCATGCCTCAGAGTTTGGTGCCAAGCCAAGCCGACGCCCAGGCCATCCGCGATCTCACGTCAACCACGAATGCATCCCCGATTAGATCGGCAAGGCCGCCATCGGGCAGAAAGCATTTGTAGAACAATGCTTATGGCGTTGTTTAGCCGCGGGCACTGCCGTCGCCGTGTCCTGCACCTCACTCGTGGCGTGAGCGCCAATGCCAACCGGAAGAAGAAGTAGCCGTGCATCGAAACCCGGTTTCTGCTTTGGAAACCGGGTTTCTGGATTGGAGAACAGGACCATGCCTCAACTCGTGGGGCAGACATGCCGTATCTGCGATGAAAGAATCAGTGCAGAAATGGACGGCAGATTTTGCGACTCATGCCAAAACCCGGTTCATCATGCTTGTCTTATAACATCTCCACGCGCTGAAGGAGTTGCAGCTTGTCCGGCGTGCGGAGTTGTTCGTCAGTTGGTCGTAGAACCCGTTAAAGAAGTGAAACCAAAGCCGACGTCTCAGGAAGCGTTCCGGAACCGACAACGTCAGATGGCCTGGTTCTTGGTTCCCTTCTTAGTCATCTACGGAATGGTTCGGATCGGCATTGGTCTCAATATCGGCGGGTCGGTTGGTATTGGAGAAGCTGGAGTTGGACTGATTCTCGTTCTCAGTGCGATGCTCGTCGCGTTTGTTCTCTGGCGCTTCCCGAGCGGGCCTCGATTCTGATTGTTCGGCTATTCAGAAAAAACCCGGTTTCCAAAGCAGAAACCGGGTTTTATTGTTTCACGGAGCCTTGAATGCCGTCCGATGGTGAACGACCCGCGAACCGAACGCCCGCCACCCGGCTCTCGGGAGCCGAGTGGGGAATTCTGCTGGTCTTCGTCGCCATCCAGTTCACGCACATGGTGGACTTCGTGATCATCATGCCGCTCGGCGATCGTCTGCGGCGCGAACTGAACATCTCGACGGAACAGTTCGGCACGGTGATCGCCGCGTATGCGTGGGCCGCGGGAATCGCGAGCCTCATCGCCAGCTTCGCGATGGACCGCTTCGATCGCCGTACCACGCTGCTCGCAATGTACGGCGGCTTCACCATCAGCACGCTGTTTTGAGGGTTGGCCCCAACCTACGAATGGCTTCTCGTGTCGCGAACGCTGGCCGGCATCTTCGGCGGCCTGGCGGCGGTCGCACTCATGTCTTCCCTCGGCGACGTCTTTGCGCCCGAGAAGCGCGGCCGGGCCATGGGGGCCGTGGTGTCGTCCTTCGCGGTGGCGAGCATCATCGGCTTGCCGATCGGTCTGATGCTCTCGGCCGAGTACGGTCGCGCCGCACCGTTCATCGCGCTCAGCGCATTCAGCGGAATCGTCTGGCTCGTCGCGCTGGTGAGGCTTCCGAAGATTCGCGGGCACTTGGAAGCGGAGCGCCGGCATCCCTTAACCGAGTTCGTCGCCGTGCTGCGCGAACCGAACCACCTCCGCGGCTTCGCCTTCTCCTTCTTCTTGGTGCTCGGAACCTTCACGGTCGCGTCGTTCATCGCGGTCGTGTTCTGCTCTCAAAACGGCTGGGGCGAAGGGCAACTCTTCCAAATCTACCTCGTGGCCGGGCTGTTCACGCTGATCGGCACGAACTTCGTGGGCCGACTCGCGGATCGCATGAAGCGGCTGACGCTCTTCCGAATTCTGGGCTTCGGAGCGCTGGTGCTGGCGATTGTGGTCGGTTACTTGCCGCCGGTGCCGCTGTGGGTCGCGACGCTCGTGGTCGCATCGTTCATGGTGTTTGCGGCGGGGCGGATGGTTCCGGCTCACGCGATGATGCTGGGTGCGGCGAAGCCGGCCGTTCGCGGCGCGTTCATGAGCTTGAACACCGCGGTGCAACATTTCGCGACGGGGCTCGCGCCGACGATTGCCGGCGCGATTTTGGTCGAGGGACCAGACAAGAAGTTGGAAGGGTTCTGGATGGTCGGGCTGGTCTCGGCCGGTGCGGCCGCGATGTCGCTGATACTGGCCGGGGGTTTGAAGCCGGTCTCGCAACACGTCGTAGCTGCCGCCGAGCCCATGATGCCGATGGATCCCGTGCCCGAACCGGTTGCCGCGGTGTAGGAGCCGGGCGAACGCCCCGGTCACTCCGCCTTCGCCTTCTCCCCACTTCTCAGCCCCACTACGAACTTCTCCAAGTCCGCGGGCAAGGGCATCGACCAGTGCAAGGGCTCGTTTGAAGCCGGGTGTTCGAAGCCGAGTTCGGTGGCGTGCAGGGCGAGTCGTGGGGCGTTGCTGCGGTCGGCGTAGACTTCGCCGCCGATTCGCTTCACATAGACCTTGTCTCCGCAAACGGGATGGCCGGCCTCGGAGAGGTGGATGCGAATCTGATGCGTGCGGCCGGTTTCGAGCCGGCACGAGAGGATCGTGAAGCCCGCAAGTTGCTCTTCAATGCTGACGTGCGTGGTCGCTTCCTTGCCGACATCGGGGAACTTGGTGCTGCCGCGTCGGCCGTCGCCGCGATCGGGGATCAGCCGCGAAGTGATCGTTCGCGGCGAGAAAGTGCCCGCCACGACCGCGATGTAGCGCCGCACCACGGTGTGCTTCCGGAACTGCAGCCCGAGTTCCTTCTCGGCGAGCGGCGACCGCGCGAAGACGACCAGCCCGCTCGTTTCCTTGTCGAGCCGATGGACGATGCGAAGCCGGGTGAGTTCCTTGGAGGGACGGCCGAGGCGGTGGGCGACGGCCCACTGGGTGAGGTCTTGGAGCGTGGGGTCGAGTTGTCGGCGTTCCTCGGACCATTCCAGTTCCGCGGGGTGCCGCACCGTGTTCACACCGGAGGGCTTTTCCACCACGACGACGTGATCGTCGAGATGGCGAATCACGAGGCGTTCGGGGTGTGCGGTTCGAGGCAACGGCTTCGGGTGTTCGAGGAGTACGACGACTTCGTTTTCCTTGAGGCGGCGGGCATCGTCCGAACAGATGGCGTCGCCGACCTTCACGCGGCGAGCGGCGATGAGCTTGCGGACGTCGGCCCACGACGGACCGCCGAGCCGCGAGCGGAGTACCTTGGCGAGCGTGTGCCCGGCTTCGGGAGGCAAGACGGCAAAGGGTGGAAGTGGAATAGACATTACGCGGGCTTCTTGGCAAAGAACATGAGCAGGTTGATGGTCAAGTTGGCAACGAATGTGATGACGACGACACCGACTCCGAGCCAGAATTGCCAGCGGCGACGATCGTTTTCTTTCTCGCGGTCTCTGATCTCGGTGAGTTGGTTTTCGAGTACGGCAATTTTCGCGATCAGTTCGATGATGTGTGCATCCTCAATTCTCGCGTTTAGGCTCTTGACCTGCTCGGTGAGTACGGCGATCTGCGTTTTCAGCTCTCGAATTTGTTCGATTTGACTGCTCGCAGCCATGCTTAGCCCTCCGTGTCAATTGCGGCCAATTCGCGGATGCGGTCGTCGTGGAGCTTGAGGCGCTTGCCGAGCAGATCGAACCAGAGTCCGTAGAGACGGTCTTTCGCGAATGGGTAGTTGGCAATCTCGTGCGGTGCGAATGTCGCCTCAGCGGAAACCCCTTCATCCGAAACCTGAACCTGAACCGCTTGACTCCCGCTCGTCGTTTCACTCAACCGCCACTCGGCCCGTGGGTTGACGGCGGAATCGCCGACGCGCGATTCCAGAAATCGGGCGGCATTCTGAACGTGGCTTCTCAAACCGCCACCTTGTTCCAGGGAAGGATCGATCGAAGTTGTCATCGGCTTCATGGCATCACTCCTGGCCGGAAGGTGTTGCATCATCACCGACCTCATTATCCCCTTCTTCCTCGCCGAAGTCCACATCGTCCCAGTTCTCGTCGGGGTCGGGCACATCCATAAAAGACGAACAGTGCGGGCAGGTCTCCGTGGTGCCCATCGACGACGCGGGCCACTCCGAAGGCTTGCCGCACTCCTCGCAAACGGCGGTGACGGTGCCGGTTCGTTCGGCTCGCGTTTTCTGCTTCTCGCGCACTGCGGCCACTTCCTCGTGCATCGCGGCAATTGCCGCCCTCGCAGGTTCCACGTGCTCGGGCTTCACCACGCGAACTTCGATGCCGGGAAACGCTTCTTCGGTGAGGCCCAATGCGTCGCCGGGGTTCGCGATGGCGGCCGGCATCGCCGGCTCGGCGGGAAAGCCCTTCTCCGTGAGCCAGTCGGCCAGCGCGCGTGCGCCGACCATCTCGGGGGCGACCAGCACGCACTGCGGGTGGCGTTCGTCGGCCATGTCAATCTCCTCATCCATCCCGGAACTCGACTTCGACCGTTTGGGAATTCTACGGGAAGTCTTTCACTCAGCCTCTCGACCTCGCCGCATTCCTCGGGTATCCTCAGCCCATCTCGACATCCTTCCCGGAATCGCTGCCATGAAAAAGCTGCTGCTCGGAGCGTCCGTACTGGCCGTGTTGCTGGTCGTGGTCAGTCTGTCGCAGTCGCGGATCGCGGCACTTCAGCAGGAAGATGCGGGCGGCCTCCAGATTCAATCGGAGGCCAAGAACCCCTGGACCGGCCTGAAGCTGAACGCCGCCCCGGACCAGTTTCAGTTCGCCGTCGTCTCCGATCGCACCGGTGGCCATCGCGAGAAGGTCTTCTCCAAGGCCGTCTTTCAGGTCAACTTGCTCCAGCCCGAGTTCGTCATGTCCGTCGGCGACCTCATCGAAGGTTACACCACGAAAGAAGAAACCATCAAGGAGCAGTGGGATCAGTTCGATGGCTTCGTTCAGAAGTTCGAGATGCCCTTCTTCTACGTGCCCGGCAACCACGACATCACCAACAAAGTCATGATGCAAAAGTGGGGCGAACGCTACGGCAAACGCTACTACCACTTCACCTACAAGAACGTGCTCTTCCTCAGCCTCTGCTCCGAGAACCCGCCCGACGACGTGAACGCGATCGACAAGGACCAGCGCGAGTGGCTCCAAAAAACGCTCGCGGCCAACGCCGGCGTGCGCTGGACCTTCGTCTTCCTCCACAAGCCGATCTGGACCGACAAAGATCAAGTCAAGAACGGCTGGGGCGAGTGCGAGAAACTGCTCGGCGGCAGGCCCTACACCGTATTCTGCGGGCACGTCCACCGCTACGTGAAGTACGTCCGCAACGGGAACAACTATTACCAGTTGGCCACGACCGGCGGCGGGAGCCGCATCCGCGGCGTCGATTACGGCGAGTTCGATCAGTTCGCCTGGGTCACGATGAAGAAGAGTACGCCGATCGTGGCGAACGTGCTGCTCGACGGCGTCCTTCCGGACGATTTGAAGTTGCCGGACACCGAGGAACCGGGCACCGTGCGGAAGGTGCTGCCGACGCATCCGGCCGGCGGACGCATTACGGTGTGCGGCCAACCGCTGGTCGGCGGCACCGTCGCGCTGCATCGCTGGAACGCCGAGACGCTCAAGTTCGAGAGCGTGTGCGATGGCCGCACCGACGAAGCCGGCCGCTTCCAACTCACGACCTACGCCAAGTTCGACGGCGCGCCCGTCGGCGAATATGCGATCACGGTGGTCAAGGCCGGGACGGTTCCCGCAGTGTTCGCCACGGCCGCGACGACGACGCTGCGGGTGCCGATTCGCGAAGGCGAGAACGTGATGAAGCTGGATTTGCCGGTACAGTGATTGTCGGTTGGGCCGTGGGTCTGATCCCGCTGGTGCGCCAAATTCTCTGGGATTTTCGCAGTGTTTCGTCGAGAATTTGCGGGAGTGCCCCCGATGAAGTCGGACCAAACGACGAATCGCCCATTCTCGTAGGACTTTCCAGAGCAGGTGCCGATTTCACAAGGAGCAACCTATCCTCCACCGGCCAACGATACCGAATGGGATTCTGAAGCCGGAGAGCGGTTCGAATCCCGCTTTGCGTGGTCTACTCGGCGATTCGGCAGAAATCCAAAGTTTCGGTACACTGGGTCGCCAACGCGACTCCCGCGAGACGAAGCAACGAATGCCGCAAAAAAGCCCTGAAAACTGCGCACCAGCCGGATCACACCCTGGGCTGTGCCCGACATCGTGGAATGTCGGGCACAGCCCGACCTACCAGATAAGGCCTCAACGATGATCGCTGGCCGCTTCCGGATCGAAGCGGTGGATGAGCCGGCTACTGTTCACGTCGAGAGCTTCGAGGATTTCAAAAACGGGATCGAGGGGGATGCCTTCATCGCAGGCCCAGAGCAGCACGTCCAGATTTTCTTTGCCGGATTTGAGTTGGTCGAGAATCGTGTCGAGGAGTTGGGAGCGATCCTGGAATCGACGGAGGAGCAGGCCGTAATCGCACTGGAAAAGTTCGGCCCAGAAGTGCTTGCCTTGAAGATGTTCCACCCACCGCGCCCTGAGAAACCCCGTCCAGTGCAGTTGGACCCACTCGCAAATCGCCACTTCGCCCAGATCGTAGCCCACTTTTTGGCTCTGGATCCACTTGTGCTTCAGCACTTCAAACGTGCCGTGGCGATAAACGCTCTTTTGCTCAGGCTGACAGAGTCCGGCACTCATGGATCACCTTGCCCTTGGCGTCTACGGTCCGCAGGGAGAAGTCAACCAGAACAGCAGATGCCTCTCGTAATCTTAACACATCCGACACGGTCGGATCAAGTCGCTGCGGAAAATCGGTCCGAACTTCACGTGCCAGCAGCTCAACGGGCGGTGTACCCGCCATCGACCACGATTACCTGACCCGTGATGTAGCTCCCGGCATCGCTGCACAACAGCACGATCGGCCCGGCCAGTTCCTGAGGCTGAGCCCAACGGCCGAGGGCGGTTCGATCCGAGAAGACTTTCTTCTCCGCCTCCGAGAGTACGGACATGGGCATGTCCGTGAGGAACGGTCCCGGTGCGATGCAGTTGACCGTGACATTATACGGACCCAGGTCGAGAGCGCTCGCCATCGTCATGCCGTTCAGGGCCGCCTTCGTGGCCGAGTAGACGTTTCGCTTCTCTTTCGAGACCACGCTCATGATCGAGGAAATGTGAACGACGCGGCCCCAGCGGCGTTCTTTCATCCCCGGCACGAGTGCTCGCGTCAGCGCCATCGTCGAGGAGAGGTTCACCTCTAGAACGCGGTCCCAGGTTTCATCCGTGATCTCGTCGACGGCCTGCGGAGCATTCATCCCCGCGTTGTTCACGAGAATGTCGACCTTCCCCATCTTATTAACGGCATCCACGGCCAATTTCTTGACCTCATCCCGCTTGGAAACGTCGGTGACGAAGTAGGCACCCTTTCGCCCCGTGCCCGCGAGTATCTCCGCCAGCGCGGATCGGAGTTCGCCTTCGTTGCGGCTGGCGATCGCGATATCCGCACCGGCCTCGGCGAGCGCGCGGGCCATCGCCTTACCCAGGCCCTTGTTGCCGCCCGTGACCAGAGCCACGCGGCCGGACAAATCGAAGAGGTTCGCAGCCATGGAAATCGTCTCGCGGGGTGAGTGGAGAAGTATCCGCAAGTCGCTTGAATCTGGCAAGAGAGAACGCGTCGGGGTACGACGGGAATCTCACTTCGCGTTCAACTTCTCGATCGTCCACTTCGTGGCCACGACAGTGGGTTTCGCTTTTCCAGCGGCCCGGTTCTGCGCGTCCACGGCACCGTTGAACAGGACCGAACGAACAGCAGGGAGTACCGAGTCCGTGATGGGCAACGGCGCGGGCGGGACCGCATCGTGCGGCAAGTGCAGATACGGGCCGGTAAAGAGCGCGCCTGCGGCGAGGCCACCGTTCGCATAGATCGCGACGAGGTCGCCCTCGAACAAACCGGCGAGGAGCGCGAGGTTCGCGCCGCCGGGCTCGCCGATGGCCGGTTGCTCGTGATCGTGCGGCACCGCGACCTTCGCATCCGAAGCATTCACCTTCGCGAACGAATCACCCCAGACCGCGATGCGCTTCGGGTCGATCCCGTCTTTTGCTTGCAGCCAACGAATGACGGTGCGGAGGTCGCGGAGTTGCGAACCGAGCAACGGCTGGCCCAGCATCAGGTTCGTTTGCGAAATCGAAGTGCGGTTGCTGCCGCGATCGGCGGAGGAACCGGGCTTCGTTTCGCCCGTGCCGCGAACGTCGACGAGAGCCACGGCAACTCCGGCTTTCAGGAACGCCTCGATCGCCTCGGACCGTTCCTTGAGGAACCCGGCTTTGCCAGCCTGGGCAACCATCACGACAATCGGCAGCTTGCCTTTTGCTTCCTTCGGAGTGAGAAACAAGCCGGGGAGTACGATGCCCGGTTCCACTTCGAGACTGAAGCGGACGACCTTGACGCCGTCCTGCACGAGCCCGACGCGCAAGCTAGGTTGCAGTTCAACCCTTGCTTGCGCGTCGGGCTCGAGCCGTTTGATTTCCTCAGTTCCTACCTCGGTTAACTTTGGCTTCGCCACCGGCTCGATGTTGCCGAGCGACTTGGTCCACTCCTTCTGCACGTGCTTGCGATACTCGTCGGGGCCGATCTTTTTCGCCAACAGGTTTGCGGAAGCGATTCGCTCCTCAGCGATCAACGTGAGTACCTCGTGCAACTTCTTCGGTTTCAACTCCGTCCGCGCTGCGTCCGTCCAGCAGAGCAACTCACTCGTCGGCAGGCGCTTGCTGTACTCTTCGGGGATCGGCATGCCGAACCAATCCTTGAGCGCGGGGTAGATCATTTTGCGGTGCGTCGCGCCGATGTGGTTGCAGTGCGTGTTGCCAGCACCGCTGTTGCGAACCGAACCCGCGCCGTGGGCCACGCGGAGCGAGTCTTTCGCATCGTAGAACCCGAAGATCTTTTGCAGTCGCGGCCAGGCGGGGTCGGTGGTTGCGTCCCAGCCGAACTCGTGGGCGTAGATCACTTTTCGCGGCGCGACCGACCCGACGATGTCGAAGTGGGCGAAGCCACCGGCCGCGCCGCCGCGCAGGCCGCGGGTGCTTTCCCAGTA
Organism: Gemmataceae bacterium; assembly: GCA_043733485.1. Lineage (GTDB taxonomy): Bacteria > Planctomycetota > Planctomycetia > Gemmatales > Gemmataceae > Urbifossiella. The sequence goes on along the minus strand of JAYTGN010000047.1, from coordinate 8,712 downwards.
GCCGTCGCCGAACCACGCGAAGTCGCGGTCGGGGTTCCCGACTACGCTCGATTCAGGTTGCCAGCCTCCGAAGTTGAAGGGCACAACGCACGCGATGCGTGGATCGAGTGCGGCCGTTACGCCTGCGGGATCGCCGCCGCCGGCCACCGCACCCATCAAAATGATGCGGTCCTTGTCGATGCCCGGTTGTTGAAGCAGCACATCGACGCCGCGCAGGAGGTCCCACGCCATCCAGCCCATGAGGCTGTCGCCGACGCCCGAGAGTTGCAGGTTCGAGTTGAACCGGAAGAAGTAATCCTGGCGACCCACGCGGTACGGCTTGTCGAAGTCCTTCGCGGTGTGGAAGTCGTGGTTGCGGCGTTCGCCGTAGCCGAGTTGATCGGGCACGAGTACCGCGGTGCCCGAGCGGGCCCACGTCATGCCCATGTCTTGCAGTTCGCCGTCGGTCTTCGGAGTGTGGTGGGCGTGTGCGAGGATGATGCCCGGCATCTTCTCCGGCGGCTTCGCGGGAAGGTAGAGGTTCGCGCTCACCCAGAGCCCCGTTCGCGATTCATACACGATGTTGTGAATCGCGAAGCCTTCACCCTCAAACTTGCGAGTGGTCGCGATCCGCATGTTCTTAGGCACGTCCGGGAAGGTGCCGAGCGATTCTCGAAGTTTCCGGATGCGTTCGTCGCGGTGCTTTTCCCACTGCTCCTTCGTGGTGACGGCAGCGAAGGCCTGGCTCTCGCGGAGGTTCGCTTCCTGCATCCGGCGACGGACATCCGCACCCATCATCTTGGTACGCGGATCGTCCGGCCCGAAGACGTTCGGGTTGAGGTTGGGGAAATCTGCTCCGAGCGAAGCGAACGAGAACGCAATGGCGAGAAATGTTCGTGTCATGGAATCGAATGGTAGCCCGGTTTGAGGTGAGACGCCACGGTTTTCCCTGGGTGCGCGGCCGTCTCGGCCGCACCTTCTCGCGCTCCCAGTTTCCGGATCGTTCGGGTTATTCGGGCGGTTTTGGTGAAGTCGGCGGGCGGTGTTGCCGATACGAGTGTTACAGGCCGTACCAGCGGCTCGCGCCCCGCGAGCCCGCGCCAACAGGTTGGGGATCGCCCATGCGGCTCATCGCATTAATTGGAACCGTCGCACTCGCCGCGACCGGTTGCGAAACCACGAAGCACAGCACCTCGTGTGCGCCGTGTGCCAAGCAAACGAGTTGTGCGGTCGCGCCGGGCTCACCCGCGCCGGCGGCCGTTCCTTCCGGGAAGCCCGCAATGTTGCCGCCGACGATCCGCGAAGTGCGCGGTTCCAGCGCGGATGATTTCGCGGAACCGCGCCCGCAACAGGCCAGCGCGAACCCGCAGCAGGATGTGTTGCTGATCCCGCGCTGGGTGTACGTGCCGTACTCGCCGCACGTTGCCGTGGGCCAGATGAAACTCCCCAATGGGCAGAGTGTGGCGACGGTGGGGCCGTCCGTGCAGATGGACGATCGGGTGACGGTGATGCCTCCGATGGGAACGCCGCCTGCCGCGAACCAGAATGAGACGCTCGAACAGTGCCTGCAGCAGATGAAGTTGCTCAACGCCCGCATCGGCGAACTCGAAGCGAAGACGGTGGCCAAGTCGGGGACGATTTCGGCGGTGATGCCAGCTTCGGGCGGTTCGCAGATGCTGCCGCTTCCGCCGGTTCCCACGCCGATGATGCCGCCTTCCATGAAGTGATCGAAGGGCTACTCGGCTACCACGAGCGCCGGTTTTCCAACGAGGGGAACCGGCGCGGCTTTGCGCGCGGCCTGCACGAGGGGCTGCGGATACAACCCGAAGATGATCGTGGTCGCGGCGAGAACGATAACGGCCAGGAACGTGGGAATCGGCCGCGACAAGGCCGGTGGCCGGATCGGCGAGCGCAGGTAGATCACCCCGATCACGCGCAAATAGTAGATGGCTCCGACCGCGGCGTTGATCGCGGCCACCACCGCGAGTACCGCATAGAGGTTCCGCATTTCAGTCGTGTCCGAAGGGGCACCGAGCACGCCCAGGAACAGCAAGAACTTCCCGACGAAGCCCGCCGTGAGCGGCAACCCAATCAGGCTGAACATAAAGATCGCCATCGAGGCCGCCGTCATCGGATGCGATTGCCCGAGCCCGGCGAGATCGTCGATGGATTCCACCGGCTGCTCCGGCGTGCTCAAGTACAAGATCACGGCGAAGGCACCGACCGTCATCGCGCCGTAAGCCACGAGGTAAACGAGAATCGCCTCGACGCCGCCAGCACTGGGCGTGGCCTTGGCATCCGGGATGGAACTGGCCGCGACGAGTCCGATGAGCATGTACCCGCCGTGCGCCACGCCCGAGTACGCCATCATGCGGCGGATGTTGTCTTGCATCAGAGCCATCACGTTGCCGAAGGTCATGGTTACCACGGCGATGATCCAGAGCAGCAGCGGTATCTGCGTGGCGGCATCGAACGGCAGGTGAAGTGGGTCGGCGAACAGCCCGAAGATGCGGGCGAGTGCCACGAACCCGGCCACCTTCGGCAGGAACGCGAGTTGTGCGACCACGCCCGCCGGTCCGCCTTCGTACACATCGGGCGCGTAGAAGTGAAACGGCACCGCGGTGATGCGGAAGCCGATGGCCGCGACGATCATCACCGCGGCAATCAACGCCATCGGCGAGAGTTGCTCCGCGTTCGACTTCGTTAATGTGCCCACGATGGCCGTCAGGTTCGTACTTCCCGTGAGGCCGTACAGGTAGCTGAACCCGAAGAGCAGCACGGCCGACGAAAGGATGCTGAGCAGGAAGTACTTCACCGCCGCTTCCTGATTCGCCTTCGTCCGCGCGGGCAGGTAGAGCAGGATGTACGTGGGAATTGAGATGAGTTCGAGCGCGAGAAAGAGCGCGATCAGATCGTTGGCTCGGCCCACGAGCGAGACGCCAGCCGCGGCCACGAGCAGGCACCCGTAATACTCCGAGGCGGTTTTGTCTTCCACTTCGGGCCACGACACCAGCACGAATACCGCGGCGGACGCGATCGCGATCCAACGCACGAATACCGCGGCCGCATCGGGGATGATCGGAGCGACGAGCATCTCCGACGGCATCGGCGTCTTCACCACACCGGCCACGATGGCTGCGATTCCCACGCCGACGAGCGACAGCACGAACCCGAGCCAGCGGCGATTGTGGAACGCGCCGACCAGAAACGCGATGCACGCCGTCCCGATCAGGACGATCTCCGGCAACACGAGCCGGAACGCGCCTCGCAGCGTCTCTTGCACCTGGGGATCGGACAGCGAATTCACGCGAAGCTACCTCTCTACTTTGCCGGAGTCGATGGGATCGCGTCGCGATTCTCCGCGCGGAAGCGGGCCATGTCGCCGATGGACGTCATGACCTTCACGTCGCCTTTCATCGGGGCAATCAGCAGTTGCGGGCAGAGGCCGAGGAAGAGGCACAGAGCCGCGAGCCCTCCCATCGTGTAAAGTTCGTGCTTGTTCACATCGCCAATCGCAACCGGCCCAGCCGGTGGCGGCTCGCGGTGCGATTGAAAGAAGACCTTCTGCAGCATCGTCATCACGTACCACGTGCTGAGCAGGATGCCCACGGTCGCCACGACCGCGAGGCCGATGCCCGGCGAACCGCCGTTGCGGGCGTCGAAGAGCCCCGCGAGCATCATCATTTCGCTCGCGAAGTTGTTCAACCCGGGCAGGCCGATGCTCGCCAGGCAGATCGCGAACGCCAGGAACGCGAACTTCGGATACTTCCCCATCAGGCCGGAGTATTGCCGCATGTCGGTGGTGCGGTAGCGGTCGAGGAGGAAGGCGAGCATCGCGAACATGGCCCCGGTCGAGATGCCGTGATTCACCATGTGGAGCACGGCCCCGGAGATGCCCTCGGCGTTGAAGGCGAAGATTCCGAGCACGAGGAACCCGAGGTGCGAGATCGAGCTATACGCGATCATGAGCTTGAGATCGCGTTGGCCGAAGGCGCAGAACGCCCCGTACACGATGCCGAAGGCGGCGAGCGAACCGACGACCGGCAAGCCGTAGGCGAGGGCGGCATCGGGGGCGAGCGTGAGGACGAAGCGCAGGATGCCGTAGGCACCGAGCTTGGCAAGGATCGCGGAGAGCAGGATCGTGACGCCGAGCGGAGCCTCGTTGTAGGCGTTGGGCAGCCACGTGTGGAACGGCCACACCGGCACCTTCACGAGGAACCCGGCGACCAATGCGATGAACAACCCGTACTGAACTTCCAATCGGTTCGCGAGTTCCTCGGGATTCCCACGCAAACTCAGGGAGTGCGAATTGAGCAGCCGTTGCTGCACGTTCCGCATCAGGTCCGGCAGCGAGAACGTGTACTGCCCGGTGAGCGGGTCCGGATTCGTGAGCACGATGCCGACGATTCCCACGAGTGTGAGCAGGCTCCCCGCCAGCGTATAGAGGAAGAACTTGCGGGCGGCGTCGCGGCGACCCGAGCCGTTGCCCCATCGTGCGATCAGGAAGAACGCGGGGATCAACGTGAGTTCGAAAAACGCGTAGAAGAGGATCACGTCGAAGGCGAGGAACGCACCGATGGCCCCACCTTGAAGCAGGAAGAGCCAGCCGTAATACGCGCCGGGTCGATCCACGATCGCGTCCCACGACACGAGAATCGCCGGGAGCATCATGATGCTACAGAGGACGACGAGCCAGAGATTCAGGCCGTCGATGCCGAGGAAGAACTGAACGTGGGGGCCGGCGCGGTACAGCGAATTTTTCGTGCCGGGTTCGAAGGCCGGCGTGTCGGTCAGGCTCAGGAGTGTGAATCGCGTGCGGTGGGTGGAGCCGTCGGCGGTACCGACCAAACCGGGGTCGCCGGGCACGAACTCGGGGCGAAACTGCTGCGGGTTCGGATCGGGCGTGGTGCGGGCCATGCGGCCGCGCTCGTCGAGCACGATCACGGAGCCGAAGACCACGACCGCCGTGACGACGAGGTGAAGCAGTGCCGTATAGAGCGCGGCTCGGCGTGCGAAGCGGCCGAATAACGGCAGCACCGCCGCGGCCACCAGCGGCAGCAGCACGAGCACCAGCACCAGGATTCGAAGCGAAGAATACATTCGCGCCTCAGCGAGCGATCCGGAACACCGCGAACGTCAGAAACACACCGAGCCCGAGCACCATCGAGAGCCCGTAAAACTGCACGAGCCCGTTCTGAATCGGCCGCACGAACCCACCCAGGAACCTCGGGATCGTGGCGAACAGTCGCACGAGCGAGTCGAGGAACACGTCGAAGACGCGGGCGAGGAACGCCAGCAACTCGGCCGGCTTCACGAGGATCGCCGCAAACAGTTCATCGACGTAGAGCTTGTTTCGCGAGGCGGCGTAGAGCCGTTCGAGCGCCGGCGGCACGACCGCGCCCGGCCCGTGAACCGCGAACGCCAGGCCCACGCCACCCAGCGCCAGCAGCGTGCTCAGCCCCGCGATGCCCCAGTTGAAGTGGTGTCCCACTTCCTTCGCATGAGTAAGTGCGGCCGCCAGTTGAAGCGAGGGCGTGCGACCGAGGAAGCCGCTGAACCAGTGCGTGAACGGTTCGACCACGATGCCCACGAAGAGCGCGCCGACCGCCAGCACGAGCAGTGGAATGGTCATGATTGAGGGCGATTCGTGAGCATGGTGCCCGGCTTCCTCCGGCACCCGCGTCTCACCCTGGAACGTCATGAAGTACGCACGACCCGTGTAGAACGCGGTCAGCCCCGCTGTTAAAAGTGCGATCAGCAGCAGGAAGTAGAACGTACCCGCATGCGACCCTTGGCCGTCGGCCGCCATCTGCAGCGATTCGAGGATCAGGTCCTTGCTCCAGAACCCGGAGAGGAGCGGTAGGCCCGCCAGGGCCGCGGCCCCGCACAGGAACGTGAGGTGCGTCGTCGGCATCACGCGCTTCAACCCGCCGAACCGCCGCATGTCGATCACGTCGCCCATCGCGTGCATCACACTGCCCGCCGACAAGAACAAGAGTGCCTTGAAGAACGCATGCGTGAACAGGTGGAAGATCGCCGCCGTGACCGCGAACACCGGCGAGATGGAGCCCATCGTGCCGAGCGCGAGGAACATGAACCCGAGTTGGCTCACGGTGGAATAGGCGAGCACGCGTTTGAGGTCGTTCTGCCCGACGGCGAGGAACGCGGCGAGGAGTGCGGTGATTCCCCCGATCCAGGCCATCGCGATCTGGGCTTCAGCCGCCATCGCGAACAGCGGGGCACAACGGGCTACGAGGTAGACGCCGGCCGTCACCATCGTGGCCGCGTGAATCAACGCCGAGACGGGCGTCGGGCCTTCCATCGCGTCTGGCAACCAGACGTAAAGCGGGAACTGAGCGGACTTCCCCACGGCTCCGCAGAACAGCAGCAAACACGCGATCGTGAGCGAGCCCGAGTCCGGCGGGAACTGCTTGATGTGATCGAACGCCATCGTCATCTCGGTGTGCCAGCCGCCGAGCTTCCAGATCGTGAAGATGCCGAGGATGAACCCGACGTCGCCGAGCCGCGTGACGAGGAACGCCTTGCGGGCGGCGGCGGCCGCCGAGGGGCGGTCGTAGTAATAGCCGACGAGCAAGTACGAGCAGACGCCGACGCCTTCCCAGAACGCCATCAGCAGGATGAAATTGTTGGCGAGCACGAGCCCGCACATCGAGAAGACGAACAGCGACATCACGGCGAAGAATCGCACGTAGCCGCGGTCCGGCTTGTGGTGCGCGTCGCGCATGTAGCCGCTGGAGAAGATCGCGATCCACGTGGCCACGAAGCAGATCATCGCCAGCATGATGGACGAAAGCGGATCGACGGCCAGCGTGAAGCTCACGTTCAACTTGCCGGCGGCGAACCACGTGATCGGCTCGGAGAGGAACCGGGCCGGGTCGCTGGAACCGGCCACCCGATCAAGCATGAGGATTGCGAGGACTGCGGACGACCCGCACGCCGCGATCAGCGGCCAGTGCGCGCTGCCCTTCAACAGGCGATTCCCGGCGAGCAGGGCCGTGACAATCGTCGAGGCGAGCAAGAGGCCGAGGATCGCGAACGCGAAGACAATGGGGTCAAACACGGGCGACCCCTTCCTGCGAACGAGCGGGTTCGGCACCGGCCGGAGCCAGGTGCGGATCGTCTTCTTCCACCGGTTGCGGCGGCAGCGGCTCGGTATCGATGGTTGGAGGCACACCCACTTCCCTCAACTCCTGCCAGACTGAGGAATCGAGCGATTTGCTGCGGCGATAGAGCATGAGAATCAGGGCCAGGGCGATGCCCGCCTCGCACGCGGCCACCGCCACGATGAACAGCACGAAGACCTGCCCCGTGAGGTTGCCGTGGAACCGTGCGAACGCCACGAAGTTGATCGCGACACCTTGGAGCATCATCTCGGCGCAGAGGAACATCGTGATCAGGTTGCGGCGCGTGAGGAACCCGACGAGCCCGAGCCCGAAGAGAATCGCCGCGACGCCGAGGTAGTGCCAGAGCCCGATCATGCCGCCACCGCCTTCCGGTGAGCGATGGCGATGGCCCCGATGGTGGCGACGAGCAGCAGCGTGCCGGCCAGTTCGATGGAAAGCAGGTGTTCGGAATAGAGCAGAAGCCCGAGGTTGCCCGCGTTGCGAGCCGGCAGTTCGCCCGATGTCGAAAGCAAGATCACGTCGTCGCGCAGTTTGCGAACGTCGGCCTTCACCTCGTCGGGCTTCACTTTGTCCGGGTTGGCAATGGCGTTCTCCGCACGGGCCAGCGTCCGAGTGCTATCCTTGCGAAGGGCTTCGACCCGCTTCAATACGGCATCCGCGTGACGATCCATGCGAAAGCCCGCGAGCCGTGCTTGAATCGAACCGTATCGAGTGGAACCCTCGATCTTCGCCGAGTAGAGGCCGACCACTTCGTCGAGCAGTTCCTCGATTCGGCTCACGATTGCGGCCCGTTCCTGATAAGAGGCCGAGTAGAACGAGTCGGCTTCGAGCTTCTTGAGTTGTTCCGCGGCCTCGCTCAGTGACTTGCGTTCGTTCGCCGTCACGACCTGCGTCGGCAGCGGTGCAAGCCGCTGCGAGTCCGCGCCCGGCGTCACCGAGTCGTGAGTCTGGTTCAACGCGAAGAGGATCAGGCCGATAAAAGCGAAGCCGGCGAGGCTGCCGAGCAGCGGTTCGCGGCTGCGGTCGTTCTCATCCGAGCGACCGCTTCCCGCCGAGAGCATGAGCACGAAGAGGAACGTGACCACGATCGCGCCCGCATAGATAATGACGGTCGCGGCCATGAGGAACGGTGCGGCCAGCATCAGGAACAGCCCGCACGTGCTGAGGATGACGAACGCGAAGGCGATCGCGCCGCGGGCGGGGTTCCGCTGTACGACCAGCATGGTGCCGAAGCCGACGGCTCCGGAGGAGAACAGCGTGAAGAGCGCCTGCTCGATCCCGTTCGCGCCGGGCTCGCCGAACGATTGGTGGAACCAGGCACCGCTCACGACTGCCGCAGCGAGTAGGGCTGCGATTCCGCCGGCGATCGATCGGCCTCGCGGCCTCGGCAGCAACAGGAACACGCCGACCGCCGCCAGCCCGGCCGCGAGGGCCAACTGTCCGGGTTCGGAGGGCGATGAAATGGAAGCAAACAACGTCATTCGTGGCTCGTACATTCTTTCACAAGGATATGAATCTTGTAGGGCGGGTCGAGGCTTTGCGAGACCCGCCATCTTCCTTCGACGGCTCCGGCGGGTCTCGCAAAGCC
>JAYTGN010000046.1:0-18364 GCA_043733485.1 Gemmataceae bacterium | reverse complement strand
TCGATGCCTCACCAGACCGAAAGGCCTCCCCCGCGGCACCCCCAAAGGGATTGTCCCGGCGAAGTGCCGCGAGTAAAAGGGAACATACAAGCAGACGGCGGGGGCCGTCTTGGTTTTCGGGACTTCAAGCTCGCCGTGGCCCCCGCCGCTGCTGAGCTCAGTCGACTATGAAGCCGTGGTAAGAATCAACGACAAATCCAGGTTTTTCTTCCGTCTTCTTCTCCCGATCATTCCCGCGAGACGTGACGGCCCACGCCGCCGGGCAAAGCCCGGCCGCCAACGCATTTCACTGCCGATCGAACCGAGAACTCAACACGCGAAGACCGCACTCGACTATCCGAGTCGCGGACGCCCCGACCAAGCGGGCACTGCGTCCGGCCCCACCCATACTCATTCGCCGCCCCGCCGCCCCTTCGTTAGGCCGTCCGCTGGTGATTCACCCGGCGGCTCACGCCGCTCGGTTCGCCACACGCGAACAGACCAAGCTCCGAGATGACGGGGACGGGTCTCCTCGCGATCGCACCCGATCCACCGGTATCGTTCCACTTCAACAGCCGAGTGACACTGCGGTGTCACTCCACAACGCGGAGTGACACACCGCGGTCACTCCTACCCCTCCAGGGCTCTTCTCTTCTGGCGGCGGTCCCGTTCGCGCGATCCGGCCCTTCCGGTCCGTCGTGCCGCTCTGATACTGCTTCGGCACCAGACCCGCGTACGAACCGACCTGCTTGGCATTTGCGAACCGCTTTGCATCTCCGATGTGTGCCGACACCGCCTCGGCCGTCCGCGGACCGACGCCCGAAATCGACTCCAAAAACTGCGTGGCCGGGTTGGTTGCCGAGATCGCATCGAGCCGCTTCTCGGCCTCGGCGATCCGTTCCAACAGGAAGCGGTAAACGCCGAATGATCTGCTTCCCACAACCTCTGGCGAAGTAGCCGGTTCACTCGTGCTCTTCATCCGCGAGATCGATCACGCCTTCCGTTCGCGTCGGACTCGCCGAGCGCTTCATCGCACTCGCCATCAGTCCACTCGCCACGTCCTCCAAAACGGACTTCGCCAGAGGTGGGAACAAGACGAAGCGAGCACCCAAGTCGAAGAGCAAGCCCGTCCACGCGATCCGATCCGCGTCCGGCAACTTGAGATCGCTCACGGCCACGATCGCGACGTCGGGATGCAATCGGCTCGCCTCCGCGATGGAGGCAAACGCCTCGTCGGGTGGCACCGTGCTTCCAGCCGGTGCAGGTTCCACGCGAATCAAGAAGGCGCTGGGTCTCGGATCGCGAAGCAGGGCCAAAGCCGCCTTCGGCGTCTTCGGATCGCGGACGAGCCATTGCGATTCGGCCGCCAGATCCGCCAGTTGGCGGGCCAGCCAGCCGTCCGAATCGAGGATCACGAGTTGCGGGTGTCGCATGGGTGCCGAGGCTCGCGGTCGGGTGGGCTTTCGCGCTTCCCGTATCTATCATGATAGCGTCCCGTTTTCGCCCGGAGCAGATCCATGACCCCGCTGCAATCGCTCGTCGCCGCCGGCACCAAACTCTGGCTCGATTCCGTCGATCCGGACGAGATCGCCAAGAACCGGGCGTTCGGAGCGACCGGGGCTACTTCAAACCCGATCATCATCTCGGACCTGATTCAAACGGGCCGCTTCGACGCCGACCTGAAGGGCTTCCTCGCTCAGGGACTGGACGATGAAGCCATCGCTTGGGCCATGACCGACAAGCTCGTGAAGAACGCTCAGGCCGTGTTCGAGCCCGTTTCCAAGCAAACCGAGGGCGACGACGGTTGGGTCAGCTTCGAACTCGACCCGCTGCTCGAAGACGGAGCGTGTACGCTCTCCGCAGAGGAGCGTTCCAAGAAGTACATCGAGTTGGGCAAGAAGTGGTCCGCGGGCCACACGAACCGTCTGATCAAGGTGCCGGCCACGCCGGGTGGGCTCGGAGCGCTCGAGGAACTGGTCGCCGCCGGCGTGTGCGTCAACGTCACGCTCATCTTCAGCGAGCGGCAGTACACGGAGGCCCGCGATGCCTGCTGGCGCGGCATCCAACGCGCCCCAGACCGCAACCGCATCAAGACCGTTTACAGCATCTTCGTGAGCCGCGTGGACGTGTACACCGAGCGCGTCCTGCCCGACATGTCGCAATCGGCTCAAGGCACCGTGGGCATCGTGAATGCCAAGCGCATCTGGAAGTTGAACGCCGAGTTCTGGGCGAACAAGGGGCTCAAGCTCAAGCAAGAGATGATCTTCGCCAGCACCGGCACGAAGAAGAAGGAAGACTCGCCCTGGAAGTACGTCGAGGCGTTCTCCGGCAGCGACATCGAGACCAACCCGCCCGGCACCAACAAGCTCGTGCAGAACAGCGGGTGGACCTTCGCCCGCCGCATCGACGAGTTGCCGAACGCCCGGACGCTCGAAGAGATCGACCGGCGCGTGGACATGCAGAAGATGGAAGAGACGCTGATGCAGGAAGGGCTCGCGAAGTTCGCGGACCCGCAGAAGGCACTCATCAAGCTCATCGGCGACAAGCGTGCCGCGTTGAAGTAGCTTTCTTGCTCCGCGAGAGGAAAGCACAGTTCCGAAGTAGTCCTCTCGCTCCGCGAGAGGAAAGCACAGTTCGGCCCGCGGTCCGGATGCTTCCCTCTCGCGGAGCGAGAGGGCTACTTTTCCTGCCGGCCCCACGAGCATCCACCGTGAAGCGACCGCAACCATCTCGGCGCGAACTGTTCGCCGCCGCGACCGCTCTCGGCATCGGTAGCACCACGTTTCGCCGTGCCGTTGCGGTGGAGGTTCTCGCCGAACCCGCGGGGCCGATCACGGCGGAGATGGTGAAGAACGCCGAGTGGATTGCCGGGATCGAGTTGACCGAGGATCAGCGCAAGCAAGTGGCCGGCGCAATGACGCGGGCGAAACTGGACTTCGCGGCGTTGCACAAAGTCGAGGTGCCGAACTCGGTGCCGCCCGCGATTCACTTCCTTCCCGAGATCGTCCCGCCACCGAAGCCGTTGCCCGCGAAAGACAAGCCCGTCCGCCGACTCGGGCCACCGGAAGCCGACGAGAACCGGCCCAAGAACCTCGACGACCTCGCGTTCGCTTCCCTCAAATCGCTCGCCAATCTCATTCGCAACAAGAAGGTCTCGTCCACGGAACTGACGAAGCTCGCGCTGGCTCGGTTCAAGCAGTTCGACCCGGCTCTGAAGTGCGTGATCTCGCTGACCGAGGACGTCGCGTTGAAGCAAGCCGCGGAGGCGGACAAGGAGATTGCCGCGGGCAAATATCGCGGGCCGCTCCACGGCATTCCGTGGGCCGCGAAGGATCTCATCGCTTACCCCGGCTACAAGACCACCTGGGGTGCCGGGCACTTCAAGGAGCAATCGTTCGAAGAAAAGGCAACGGTCGCGGAACGGCTCGATGCCTCGGGAGCCGTGCTTACCGCCAAGGTGTCGCTCGGTTCGCTGGCGCTCAACGACGAGTGGTTCGGCGGCAAAACCCGCAACCCGTGGAACGTGAAGCAAGGTTCGAGCGGCTCGTCGGCCGGCAGCGCGTCGTCCGTTGCCGCCGGGCTCGTGCCCTTCGCATTGGGAACTGAGACGCAGGGGAGCATTCTCTCGCCGTGTACGCGGTGCGGAGTCACGGGCTTGCGGCCCACATTCGGCCGCGTGAGTCGACACGGCTGCATGGCACTCGCCTGGAGCATGGACAAAATCGGTCCCCTCGCCCGCAGCGTCGAGGATTGCGCCTTGGTCTTCGCCGCGATTCACGGCGCGGACGGCAAGGACCTCTCGGCCATCGATCGGCCCTTCACCTGGCCTTGCACCAAGCCGCTCTCCGAACTTCGCGTGGGGTTCACCGGTGCCGAGGACCGCAACGAGCTGAAAGTTTTGAAGGAACTCGGCGTCGAGCTCGTGCCGATCGTGCTGCCCTTGAAGATGGTGTTGCCCGCTCTGCAGATCATTCTCACGGTCGAGTCGTCCGCGGCGTTCGACAACGTCGCGATTGAAGGCGTGACCGAGGGCCTCGGCTTCTGGCCGCCGACCTTCCGCAACGGCCGCTTCATCCCGGCCGTCGAGTACCTCCGCGCCCAACGCGTTCGCACCCTGCTCATGCGCGAGATGGCCAAGGTCATGGAAAAGGTCGATCTCTACGTCGGCGGCAACGACCTCGTGCTGTGCAACATGACCGGCCACCCGACCGTCGTGATGCCGAACGGGACGCCGCCGGAGGCGATCACGTTCACCGGACGGCTCTACGGCGAAAGCGAACTGCTGGGCGTGGCCCAGGCCTACCAAGAAGCCACCGGCCACCACTTGAAGCATCCCGATATGGCAAAGGTGACCAAGGAACTGGCCGACGCGAAGTGAGAAATCGTAACGAGCTCGCCCAAAGTCCAAACCACTGTCGGATAGTCCGTCAGAATCCTCAACACTCCCCCAGAGAACCCATCCAACTTGAGGGTATTCGTGTTGCTGCGCGAAATTGGTTCCTGTAGGGTGGCTTTACTCGCAAATATCTTGCACCCTGCCCAGATTCTATGGTCGATGGTTCATTCGCGGAGTTTCACCGATGAAGACCCTTCCGTCGCGCGCTTCCCGTCGCCTCGAATTGCTCTTGTTGGAAGATCGCGTCGTTCCGGCATCCTGGACCGATCTGGCAGCCATTCCGGCATCGCCCACGGGTGCCTCGACTTACACGCGTCCCGATAGCTTCCGTGCGGTGGCGATCGATACCGTTGCGATCCGCTCCGAGTTGGCTGCGGCACCGGTGGAAGAATCGGTTTGGTTCGGGCAGTCCGCCGGGTTGACCTTCACACTGCCTCGGCCCGATGGAACGACGGCCACATTCGCGGTTGCTGATTCGCCGGTCGTGGAACCGTCCCTCGCGGCGCAGTACCCGGACATCAAGACCTATGCGGGCAAGGGAATCGACGACCCGAGCGCGACGATCCGGTTGGACGTGACGCCAATCGGGTTCCACGCTCAGATTCTCTCGGGTAAGACCGGAGCGTGGTACATCGATCCTTACTATCACCTCGAAACGCAAGTTTACGTCAGCTACTTCAGCCACGACCTGCACGAAACGCTCGCGTTTGCCGATTCGCACGCGAATCCGTCGCCCGACCACGATCATACCGCTGGCTACGCGGCCTTCGGGCCGGGCGGCGGCGGCGGCGGTTCTTCCGGCGGTTCGAGCGGCACGGCAGCCCGATCGGGAGCGACGCTTCGCACCTATCGCCTCGCACTTGCTGTGACGGGTGAGTACACGCAATTCTTCGGTGGTACCGTCGCGAACGGCCTGGCTGGAGTCGTCTCGGCTGTGAATCGGCTCAGTGGCGTTTACGAGAACGAACTCTCGATCCGCTTCAAGTTGATCGCGAACGAAAGCAGTCTGATCTACACGAACCCGGCGACCGATCCCTACACGAATACCGACGGGAGTGCCCTCCTCGACGAGAACCAAACCAATCTCGACTCGGTGATCGGCAACGCGAACTACGATTTCGGGCACGTCTTCGCCACGAGCGGTGGAGGACTAGCCGCTCTCGGCGCCGTCGGCTTCGCCGGCCGCAAGGCCCAGGCAGAAACCGGCTCTCCCACGCCGGATGGCGATTCCTTCTGGATCGACTACGTAGCCCACGAAATGGGTCACTCATTCAACGCCAATCACAGCTTCAATACCTCGAGCGATAGCAACCGTAACGGCCCCACCGCCTACGAGCCCGGTAGCGGTTCGACGATCATGTCCTACGCCGGCATCACCGGTGCGGATTCCGATCTCCAGCGCAACTCCGATCCCTACTTCCACTCGGTCAACTTCGACGAGATCATCGCCTTCGTCGACAACACGATACCGAGCGTCGGCACCCGGACCGCGACCGGAAACAGCGTGCCCACAGTGAATGCTGGGCTCGATTACACCATCCCGACCGGAACGTTCTTCGCCCTGACTGCTTCGGGAACCGATGCGAACGGCGATACTCTGACTTACGATTGGGAAGAACGCGACCTCGGACCCGCGACCTTGCTCAGCACGGCGGACAACGGTTCGAGCCCGATCTTCCGCTCGTTCAACCCGACGACGAATCCGACCCGCACCTTCCCGCAATCGAGCGATCTCCTCAACAACACCACGACGCCAGGCGAGAAGTTGTACGCCCAACCGCGGACCAGTAACTTCCGGGTGACGGTCCGCGACAACCGTCTCGGCGGCGGCGGCGTGAACACCGACGACGCGATTATCAACGTCGTGAACACCGGTGCTCCCTTCATTTTGACCGCGCCGAACACCGCCGTGAACTGGACCGGCAACACGAGCCAAACCGTGACCTGGAACGTCGCGGGCACCACGGCCAACGGCATCAACGCGGCCAACGTTCGCATCTCGCTCTCCATCGACGGCGGGCTCACCTACCCGATCACGGTGAAGGCCAGCACCCCGAACGACGGCTCCGAGTTCATCACCGTTCCGAACGTCGATACGACCATGGCCCGCATTCGCGTGCAGCCCACGAACAACGTCTTCTTCGACATCTCGAACGCGAACTTCACAATCCTCGCCGTCCCCGGGATCACGGTGACTCCCACCTCCGGGCTCATCACGACCGAAGGCGGCGGCACCGCGACCTTCACGGTCGTACTCGACTCCCAGCCGACCTCGAACGTGACGATCCCGATCTCGAGCAGCAACACGGCCGAAGGCACGGTTTCGACGGCGTCCCTGGTCTTTACACCGGCCAACTGGTTCACGCCGAAACTCGTGACCGTGACCGGAGTGGACGATCCGTTTATCGACGGCGACATCGCGTACACGATTGTCACCGGAGCAGCGACTAGCAGCGACGCCAAGTACGCTGGTCGGAACGCGTCCGACGTCAGTGTCGTCAATTTGAACAACGATTTCGCGGGCTTTACCGTCACTCCGACCACGGGATTGACCACGACCGAAGCCGGCGGCACGGCGACCTTCTCGATCGTGCTCATCAGTCCGCCGTCGTCGAACGTGAGGATCCCGCTTTCGAGCAGCAACCTCGCCGAGGGAACGGTTTCCCCTGCGTTCCTCCTGTTTACAGTGAGCAACTGGCAGACCGCGCAGACCGTCACGATTACGGGCGTCGACGACTCCGCCGTCGACGGCAACATCGGCTACACCATCGTGACGGGCGCGGCCACCAGCAGCGACGCCGGATACTCCGGGCTCAACCCTGCGGATGTTTCCGTCACCAACCTCAACAACGACACCGGCCTTTCACTCACCGACGTGGGTTCGAACCACCGATACGGTCAGTCGGTCGGCTTCACCGCGACCTTGACCGGCCTCGGCGGGAACCCGACGACCGGCACGGTCGCGTTCTCCTTTGGAGCCGTCAGCCTCGGCACGTTCCCCGTCGTCAACGGCGTGGCAAGCATGAGTACGCTCGTGCTGCCGATCGGAACGGACCTCGTGACGGCGACCTACTCCGGCGACGGCTTCTACCTCGGCAGCAGTTCGAACACGAGTGTCGTGATCGGCAATGCACTCCTCTCGGTCGCGGCACTGCCCGCGAGCAAGGTCTACGGCGCGATCGTGCCGGGGCTCTTCTACGCCGC
This sequence comes from Gemmataceae bacterium, assembly GCA_043733485.1. Taxonomy (GTDB): domain Bacteria; phylum Planctomycetota; class Planctomycetia; order Gemmatales; family Gemmataceae; genus Urbifossiella. The sequence goes on along the minus strand of JAYTGN010000046.1, from coordinate 10,785 downwards.
ATCGGGCTACGTAGACGGCGATACCGCTGCGATCATCACCGGGGCACTCGACACCACCACCACGGCCACCAGCGCGGCCGGGCTCTATCCGATCACCCGAGGCACGCTCAACACGACCGACAACGGGACGAAGTACGACGTCCTGTTCACCCCCGGCACGCTGACCGTGACGCCCGCCATTCTCTCCGTGTCGGCCATCGACCAAACGAAGCTGTACGGTGCGGCCGTTCCTACGCTCACGTACACCCAATCGGGCTTTGTGAACTCGGACACGTCCAGCATCCTGACCGGTGGCCTCTCGACCTCGGCGACGACGGCCAGTTCGGTCGGCACCTATCCCGTTCAGATTGGCACGCTCGCGGCTGGCGGAAACTACTCGATCGCCTACACCCCTGCCGCCGTCGCCGTGACGGCCGCACCACTCCTCATCACGCCGTTCGCCGCGACCAAGCAGTACGGGCCGGCCGCACTTCCGGCACTTCCCTACACGCCAACCGGATTCGTCAACGGAGATGGCCTTGCGGTGCTCTCGGGTTCTCTGGGAACGACGGCCCTGGCAACGAGCAGCGTGGCCCAATATCCGATCACGCTCGGCACCGTGGCGGCCGGGGCGAACTACGCGTTGAGCCTCGCACCGGCACTCCTCTCCATCACACCCGCGCCCCTCACCGTCATCGCGGACGATGCAACGTCTCGTGCGGGAGCACCGGCACCGGACTTCACCTATCGGGCGACCGGCTTCGTGAACGGCGACAGCCTCTCCGTATTGAGCGGTTTGGTACTCACGACCACGGCGAATGAAGACAGCGTGATCGGAACCTATCCCATCGCGGTGACGGCCGGTCAGGCGAGCAACTACAGCCTGAACCGCGTGAGCGGAACGCTGACACTAACGGTTTCGACCGTGCTCGTTGGCCCGGACAGCTTCTCCGTGGGAGCCGACGCTGGCGGCACCGATGTCGTGAAGCTGTATCGCGCCGACGGATCGCTCAAGAATTCGTTCATCCCCTTCCCCGGTTTCTTCGGCGGCATTCGCACCGCGACCGGCGACGTGAACGGCGACGGCGTTGCCGATTTGGCCGTGGGAACTGGGCCCGGAACGACGGCCACCGTGCAGGTGATCGACGGAGCGACCGGCGCGATCCTCCTCGACTTCCAGCCGTTCGACGACTTCAGCGGCGGCGTCTTCGTCAGCCTCGGCGACATGGACGGCGATAACAAGGCCGAACTCGTCGTGACCCCAGACGTGGGCGGCGGACCCCGCGTCCAGATCTTCCACGGCGGCGATCTCACCCTCCAGAAGAACTTCTACGGCATCGACGATCCCAAGTTCCGCGGCGGCGCCCGCACCGCACTCGGCGACATCAACGGCGACGGCTTCGCCGACCTCGTCATCTCCGCCGGGTTCGGCGGCGGGCCGCGAATTTCCATCCTGGACGGCAAGCAACTCAGCCAAGACCGCTACCGCTTCCTCTCCCCCGACTTCTTCGTCTTCTCCGATGCCCTCCGCGACGGAACCTTCGTGGCGGTCGGCGACGTGAATGGCGACGGCTTCGGCGACCTCGTCGTCGGAGCCGGTCCGGGCGGCGGGCCTCGCGTGGTGGTCCTTTCCGGCAAGACGCTCATCAACCAGGGTTCCATCGCCGCCACGCGGGCACCCCTGGCCAGCTTCTTCAGTGGGGATATTTCGACGCGAAACGGCGTGTTCGTCGCGGCTCGCAACCTCGACAACGACGGCCGCTCCGATGTGATCGTCGGCGGCGGCTCGGTAGCCATCGCGTACCGAGGCCGCGCCCTGGCGCACAACATCGCGGAACGAATTTTCGAACTCGGCGCGGACACGGGTGCAACCGGCGGCGTGTTCGTCGGGTGAGAATTCTGAAGGAACGAATCGAAATGAGCGAGCCACCCAACGGGTGGCTCGTTTTGCGCCCACCATCGTCCACGGGCTCTTCAACTTGGTCTCGGTACTCTTCGTGCTGCGCGGAAATTGAGGCGAACGCCCCGCAAGGAGGGAAACGATTTCCGAGTCGTGTCCGTAGGGTGAGCCTCGGCATCGACCCACGGTGAGCCTTCGGTTGCGCTGGTTCGGCCGATGATCTCCGCAAGTCGTTGGGCCTCGACTTCTTGTTCGGCAGTGAGGACAGGTGTGGACATGAGACGCCTCCCGGCGAGAGTGAGGGGCGAATTTTCCGATGGTGAGAGACCCCAATCCCAGACTAACGATTTTCCACCTACTTCACAGCTGCCGACCCCCCACGATTGAGAGCGTTCGGAATAGTGGTGGTTTGCAACGAGTGCCTGAGTATCATCAAGGGAGTTTTCCGGACTCCCTCAGGATTGAAAGGACGCAAGCGATGAGAACCCCTTCGATCGCCGCGGGACTCGTGTGTCTGTTCTCGTGCGGATACTCCGTCGGCCAAGAGCCAGTCCAATCCCAGCCGGCCGTTCCAGAACTGATGAAGCGCGAAGTCTCGCGCGCGAGCATCGAGTACCTGGAAAAACTCCGGAAGAACACTCCCTTCGGGACCAAGGACTTCAATCTGGAGGCACTGCGGGCAGGCATGGGATCGCGTCGCGAGCCCACCATCAAAGGCGTCGAGCTTATCAAGGTGAAGGTCGGCGATATTCCCTGCGAATGGGTCCTGGCGGCCGGCGCGGATCCCGATGTGCGACTGCTGTATCTACACGGCGGTGGCTTCGTCTCGGGCTCTGGCGGATTCTACCTCGCACAGGCGGCACACATCTCGGCTGCGGCAAAATGTGCGGTCCTCCTCCCCGACTATCGGCTCGCGCCCGAGCATCGATTCCCCGCCGGGCTCGAGGATTGCGTCAGCGCCCACAAATGGATGGTGGCGAACGGTCCGGCAGGACCGAAGCCCGCACGAGCCACATTCGTTGGTGGCGATTCGGCCGGCGGCAGCTTGACGTTGACCACTCTGTTGGCGCTGCGCGACCGCAAACTCACCCTGCCAGCGGGAGGAATCGCCATCTCGCCGTGTACCGATTTTACGTTAGCGAGCGAGTCGCTCAAGACGGTCGTCGATCCCATTATCAGTGCGAAAACCATGGCCGTGTTCCGCGACCATTATCTCGGCAAGACCGATCCGCGCGATCCGCTGGCCTCGCCGGTATTCGGCGACTACCGCGGCCTTCCACCACTCTTGATTCAGGTTGGCGAGCACGAAATGCTCCGCGACGACAGCTTGCGTGCGGCCAAGAAGGCTCGTGCGGACGGAATCGCGGTGAAGCTCGAAGTCTGGCCCGGCATGTTTCACGTCTTCCAGTCCCACGAGCCGCTGCTTCCTGAAGCTCGGGAGGCCATCGATCGCATTGCCGAGTTCATGCGTGAGTCGCTGCACGTCAAACGCGACATCCCCTACGCCGACAAGGCGGACGAGCGCCAAGTCCTCGACGTCTATTCGCCGCCCAAGGCGAAAAACCTGCCTGTGGTCTTTTGGATTCACGGCGGCGGATGGCAAGCGGGCGACAAATCGGACGTTCAGATCAAGCCGCGGGTTTTCATGGACCAAGGATTCGTCTTCGTCTCCACCAACTATCGACTTTTGCCGAGCGTCGACATGGCGACCATCGTCCGCGACGTCGCCATGTCCATTCACTGGGTCCACGACCACATCGCCGAGTACGGAGGCGATCCGAAGAACATTTTGGTCATGGGACATTCCGCCGGCGCGCAGCTCGCCGCCTTGATCTGTACCGACGATCGCTATCTCAAGGCCGAGGGTCTGTCCCTGGACATCATCAAAGGGTGCGTGCCCGTCGATGGGGACACCTACGACATTCCGGCCATGATCGAGACGGCGGAGACCCGCTGGCGAGTGCATGGATTGCCCGTGGCGAAGTTCGGGCATCGCGAGAAGTTCGGCAACGATCCGGCGAAGCACAAGGACTTCTCCGCCATCACGCATGCGACGAAAGACAAAGCCATTCCTCCGTTCTTCATCCTGCATGTCGCTGGACATCCGGACACGACCGCGCAAGCGCTCCGCTTAGGAAACGTGCTGAAAGACGCGGGCCACGTCGCCACCGTTTTCGCCGCCAAGGAGAGTACCCACAGCAAGATCAACGCGGACATCGGACGGCCCGACGATCCAGCCACCAAGGCACTGTTCGAGTTCCTCGGAAAAGCACGGAAACGATGATTCTTTTGGGACTCACTCAGCCGTAAGAATGAATCTCACGAGGCGACTATGCCCACGTTCCTCAGCGATCCCGCACCGGCGTTCTACCTCATTCTGCTAGGGTTCGCCGTCGTCACCGGGGCCATCGCGGCCCGCTATCAAGATCGTCCCAGCCTAATCCGGTTCGGCATCGCCATCGCGGTTTTATTGCTTGCTTACCTCATCGATAAAAGTTTCGAGAGCCCGCGAGAGGAAGCCGTTCGCCGCGTTCAGGCCATGGCTCAGGCCGCCGACGCGAAGAACCCCGATGCGTTCGTCGAGCACCTCGCGGACAGCATCGAATTTCGCGGCGAGAAGCCGACGAACGCAAAGAAGGACGAAATGCGGACCGCGCCGTTCTGGGACATGCTCCGGCACCTCAATGCCCGCGTGACCGTCTGGGATTTTTCCCGCGACGACGTGAAGCAAGTCGACGCGAACACCATCGAGATCGGGTTCAGCGGGAAGGGCGAATCCGACAATCGGCCGATGATGCTCTACATGAAGGCGACGTTCCGGAAGCAACCCGATGGCCAGTGGAAGATGACGGCCATCGCGAGCTTCAAGTTCGAGAAGCACGATGAAGCGTTCGCGATTCCGAACTTCCCGCGCTAGCGGCAACCCGGCACCTCATAGGATAATGCGACCCTCACGCGCGGCGGCACCATGGACCTTCAGGCCTACATTCGCAACGTGCCGGATTTCCCCAAGCCCGGAATCCAGTTCAAGGACATCACGCCCTTGCTGGCGGACCCCACGGCCTTCGGCTCGGCTTGTTCGCAACTCGCGAAGCACTTTGCGGGAAGGCCGCTGGACGCCATCGCGGCCGCCGAGGCGCGCGGGTTCCTTTTCGCCGCACCGATGGCACTCGAACTGCACAAATCGCTCATTCCGCTCCGCAAACCGGGGAAGCTCCCGTACCGCACCATCAGCCACAAGTACGATCTCGAGTACGGGTCCGCGGAACTGCACATGCACGTGGATAGCGTGACGCCCGGCGCGAAGGTGCTGCTCGTGGACGACGTACTCGCGACCGGCGGCACGATGGTCGCGGCTTGCCACCTGATCGAGCAAGCCGGTGGCGTGGTGGTCGGGTGCGCGTTCCTGATCGAACTCGGATTTCTCAATGGCCGCCGCTTGCTCACGAAATACGATTGCTTTAGCCTGCTGACCTACTAACGCGAAACGAGGCTCACATGGCATCCGGTTACGACGACGACCGCGACGACCGCGACGAACCGAGTGGCGACCGCGAGGACGGCGGTGACGATCGCGATCGGAGGATCATCGAACGCGCCAAGGCGAAGATCAAGACGCCGGCCATCGTGCTGCTCGTTGTGGGGGTACTCGGCTTTCTCGTGACGCTGGCCTCGATTCCGAGCCTGTTCACGATGGACCAGCAGTTCGCGCAAGTTCAGGATCAGTGGGACAAAGATCCCAATTTGAAGCCGGAGCAAAAGAAGGAGATGAAGCAGATGCTCAACACCTACAAGGACGTGGCCCAGGTCGTGTTGCCAATCAGCATCACGTTCAGTTTGATCACCGGTGCCGTCACGATTTTCGGCTCGGTGCGGATCATGCAGTTGAAGGGCAAGTGGATGGGTGTCGCGGGGTCGATCTTGTCCATGTTTCCCATCGCGAGCGGTTGCTGTTGCCTCGGTCTACCCGTGGGAATCTGGGTGCTGATCGCGCTCGGAAAACCGGAGGTGAAGGCGGGCTTCGCCGCCGTTGCCAAGGCCCGACAGTCGCCGGATGGGTACTGATCCATGTCGCTCTCCGTGCATTGCCCCGAGTGCCACACGCCCTTGGAGGTGGACGAGGAACACCGGGAGTGGAAGGTGCGGTGCCCGCAGTGCCGGCACGAGTTTCGCCCGTTGGACGCGACCTCGGCCCCAGACGCATTTGAAGTCGTGGCGGACGGCGAGGAGCCGGCACCGCGACGACGCCCGCGGCGTCGCCGGCGCGACGAGGACGATGGCGACCCGCGCAACGCGGTTCAGGACGTGTCCGCGCCCGCGACCGCGCTGAAAGTGCTCGGCTGGATGGGGCTCGGGCTCTCGGCGCTCGGCGTCCTACTCTGGGTCTTCATCCTGACCTGGGCCGCAAACGATCCCCAGGCCAAGAAAAACATGGGCAAGGACGACGAGATCTTCGTCGAGGGCGCGGTCTACATTACCCAGGGTGTGGTGGCCGGGATCGTCAGCATCGTCATCCTGATCGGTGCGGGCAAGATGTCCCGGTTGGAGAACCGCAGCTGGGCGATGACCGCCGCCGTGCTCGGCTCGATCCCATGCATCAGCCCGTGCTGTCTGCTCGGCCTGCCTTTTGGAATCTGGGCCATTGCGGTTTTGAACCGGCCGAGCGTCCAGGCTGCGTTTCGCCGTCGTGCCCGTCAGTCCAACCCCGACGACGACGGTGACTGAGGAGAACTTCGATGATCGACTTCGACAAATCGGGCGGGCTCGTGCCTGCCATCGCACAGGATGCCGAGACGGGTGAAGTGCTGATGCTCGCGTGGATGAACCGCGAGGCGTTCGAGGAGACGGTGCGGACCAACCGCGCCGTCTACTTCAGCCGCAGCCGCAATCGCCTTTGGCGGAAGGGCGAAGAGAGCGGCCACGTTCAGGAAGTGAAGGGCGTCTTCGTGGACTGCGATGCCGACACGGTGTTGTTGAAGGTGAAGCAGATTGGTGGAGCGGCGTGCCACGAAGGGTATTCCAGTTGCTTCTTCCGCGAACTGGCCGAGGGCGAGCTGACCGCGATCGGCGAGCGCGTCTTCGATCCAAAAGCGGTCTACAAGAAGTAGTCGCCCACCCGGCAGATTCGAGCCGGGAATCGTACTGGGAAAGACCGACGACATCGGGTAGCATTGTGAACAGTCCGGTTCGCGTTCTCGATTTGCAGGCGACGATCACACCGAGCTCGACCTACCGCTTCCGCGATTTCCGTCCGACCGACGTTCGCGCAACGCGAAACCGCAAGCGGCCAAAATTGGAGACTCTCCATGCTCCGCGTACTCGGCCATGCCTCGAGCGCCGCAGGCATCACGCGCCGCGATCTGCTTCGCGCCGGGTCGCTGGCGGCGCTCTTCCCTGGGTCCGCGGCCGTCCCGGCCGCGCGATCATTCGCGGCCGGGACGGCCGCGCACCCAGGCAAAGCCAAGCACGTCATCCTGCTCGATCTCTTCGGCGGGCCGTCGCACATCGACACGTTCGATTGCAAGCCGAACGCCCCTGACGGCATCCGCGGTGAGTTCAAGACGATCCCCACCGTGCTGCCCGGCTACCGCGTCTGCGAACACTTGCCGCTGCTCGCCGCCCGCTTGAACAAGGTGGCGGTCGTGCGGAGCGTCACGCACAAATACAACTCGCACAACCCGTACGGCGTGATGACCGGCTACGACGGCGGCCACGACCAGACCGATTACTTCTCGAAGCCGACGAACCATCCGAGCGTGCCGAGCGTGTGCCAGTATTTCGGCGTCGGCCGCGGCAAGGATTTGCCCGGCTACGTGATGCTTCCCGCGCTGCCGGGCTACACGCAGGGTCTGCACCGCGCTGGCCCGTATGGAGGCTACCTCGGCCCGCGCTGGGATCCGGTGTTCAGCACCGCCGATGCCCACGCCAGCAACGCCATCATGGAAGACAAGAACTTCTACAACCCGGACATCAAGATTACCGGTGAGCCGCGCTTGCCGAAGATCGAAGGGAACATTTCGCTCGATGCCCTGAACTCGCGGAGAACACTGGTTCAACAAATCGAAGCGAAGGCGGCTCTCGCGGACACGTTGAACCACGGGATTCGCCGCGATGCCGCGTTCGACTTGCTGTTGTCCACCAAGGCGAAGGCCGCATTCGATCTTTCGCAAGAACCGCTCAAGCTGCGCGAACGCTACGGCGACGACCTCTTCGGCTCCAGCGTGCTGCTCGCGCGGCGACTCGTCGAGGCCGGCGTCACATTCGTCACCATTCACACCGAGGCGAAGCCGAACGGCCACTGGGACACGCACGAAAACAACTTCAACATGCTGAAGGGGCGGTTGCTGCCGTTCCTCGACCGGGCACTCTCCGCGTTGCTCGACGATCTCTCCGATCGCGGCCTGCTGGAAAGCACGCTCGTGGTAGTCACGGGCGACATGGGTCGAAGCCCGCGGGTGAACGGCAAGGCGGGCCGCGACCACTGGCCGCAGTGCGGCTTCTGCCTCTTTGCCGGTGGCGGCACCAAGCCCGGCGTCGTTCACGGCACCACCGACAAGATCGCCGGCTTCCCCACCGATCATCCCGTGACCGCGGGCGATCTCGTGTCCACGATGTATCACCTGGTTGGCGTCGATCCGGAGGCGATGGTGCCGGACCACACGAACCGGCCCACGCATATCTCCCACGGCGGGCGACCCATTCAAGGAATTCTCGCGTGATCCGTGCAACTCTGTTCGTTCTGGTGGCGCTCGCGCTGCCTCAGACTATTCTTGCCCAAGGAACGAAGGCCGACTACGAACGCGCCCTCGCCTACCGCCAGAAGATGGCGAACAAGGTGACGCGGGCGAAGGTCGAGCCGAACTGGTTCGAGAACGGCGACAAGTTCTGGTACCGCAACGACCTCGCCGGCGGCAAGAAAGAGTTCGCGATCGTCGATGCCGTGAAGGGCACTCGCGAGGTCGTGACCGAGGACAAGCTCCCGAAGAAAACTTCAAACGTCATCGAAAGCGCCGACCGATTAGCCGCGACGCGCAGTCTTCGGAGCGGAGCGCTCGAGGACGAAGATTTCATTTCGCTCCAACCGGCGACGGAGGGAACGCCATCACCCGATGGTGCCTGGGCCGCGTTCATCAGGGACGAGAACGTCTGGCTGCGCGATCGGAAGACGAAGGCCGAGACGCAACTCAGCAAAAATGGCCGCGAGGGCAACGGCTTCGGCCGCGTGTTCTGGTCGCCCGATTCGAAGCGGCTCATCGCGATCCGCACGAAGGCGGGGGGCGATCGCAAGGTGACCCTCGTCGAATCGTCGCCGCGCGATCAACTTCAGCCGCGAACGATGACCTACGATTACCTCAAACCCGGCGACAAAATTCCGCTCGCCAGGCCCTACCTCTTCGACATCGAGAAGCAGGAAGAAATCGCCGTCAGCGACGAACTCTTCCCGAACCCGTGGTCGATCGCGAATCACCATTGGTCGCCGGATTCCAAGCGGTTCTTCTTCCTGTACAACCAGCGCGGGCACACGGTGATGCGGGTCGTCGCGGTGGACGCAAACTCCGGCAAAGCCGAGGCGATTGTCAACGAAGAATGCAAGACGTTCTTCGACTACAACAGCAAGCTTTACCTGCGCTATCTCGACGACGCGAACGAACTGCTCTGGATGAGCGAACGCAGCGGTTGGAACCACCTCTATCGCATCGACGCGAAGACCGGCCAGGTTAAGAACGCGGTTACGAAGGGCGAGTGGGTGCTCCGCGGCGTGGACCGCTTTGACGAGAAGTCTGGCGAACTGTCAATCCGCGTGATGGGCATTCACAAGGAGCAGGATCCGTATCAGGTACATCAGGCGAAGGTGAAGCTGGACGGCACCGGCTTCCAGGTTCTTACTGAAGGCGATGGAACGCACGCGGTCGTGTTCTCGCCGGATCGCCGCTTCATCATCGACACCTATTCGCGCTCCGATTTGCCGCCGATCACGGAATTGCGCTCGGCCGAGGGCAAGAGAATCGTCGAACTCGAAACGGCGGAAGTGAGTGCCTGGAAGAAGGCGGGCGGCGTCATGCCGCAGCGCTTCGTGGCGAAGGGCCGCGACGGCAAGGCGGACATCCACGGCCAGATCTTCCGCCCCTCGAACTTCGACCTGAAGAAGACGTACCGCGTGATCGAGTACATCTACGCCGGGCCGCACGATCAACATGTGCTCAAGCGATTCAGCCCCGCCCACAACGAGCAGACGATGGCCGAACTCGGCTTCATCGTCGTGAAGATCGACGGCATGGGCACGAACTGGCGGAGCAAGGCGTTCCACGACGTGTGCTGGAAGAACATCGGCGACGGCGGCTTCCCGGATCGCATCAAGTGGATCAAGGCCGCGGCCGCAAAGTTTCCCGAAATGGACATCGCGAAGGGCGTCGGCATCTACGGCGGCTCGGCTGGCGGCCAGAACACCGTTCGCGCCATGACCGAGTATCCCGACTTCTACACCGTCGGCGTCTCCGATTGCGGCTGCCACGACAACCGGATGGATAAGATCTGGTGGAACGAACTCTGGATGAGTTGGCCGGTCGGCCCGCACTACGCCGAGCAATCGAACGTGACGAATGCTCACAAGATCACGGGCAAGTTGATGCTCGTCGTGGGCGAACTCGATCGCAACGTCGACCCCGCGAGCACGATGCAAGTGGTCAGTGCGCTGGTTAAGGCGGATCGCGACTTCGAGTTGCTCGTGGTGCCGGGCGGAGGCCACGGCAGTGCCGAACCGCCTTATGGGAACCGCAGGCGAATGGATTTCTTCGTCAGGAACTTGCTCGGTGTCGAACCGAGAAATTAATCGGCGAGCCGAGCGGCGTAAGCCGCCGGGCGTCGCGCGACAACAGTCACCCGGCGGCTTACGCCGCTCGGCTCGC
>JAYTGN010000045.1:0-7421 GCA_043733485.1 Gemmataceae bacterium | reverse complement strand
CTGCTTTGGAAACCGGGTTTCTCAGAACGCAGAGAGAAACCCGGTTTCCAAAGCAGAAACCGGGTTTCAAGCTACTTCCGGTAGGTGGCGAAGGAGTTCTCCGTTTCCCACAGCGTGACTTCGACCACGGGCAGGTCGTGGCTCACCGCATAGTCGAAGATCATCTTCGCGAGGTTCTCGGCCGTCGGGTTCACGTCCAGTTCCACGAACGGCTCGCCCTGCCGCCGCAACTCCGGGATTATTGGGTCGTCGCGGTGCAGCAGCATGCGGTGGTCGAGTGCGTCGTCGATCCACCGACCGAGGATCTGCTTGATCGCGGTGAAGTCCATGACCATGCCGAGGGAATCGAGCCCGGTTGATTCGAGCGTGATGACGGCGCGGCCGTTGTGCCCGTGAAGGTGCTTGCACTTGCCGTCGTAGTTCAGCAAGCGGTGCCCGTAGCAGAAGTCGATTTCCTTCGTGACTCGAAACATTACTACCTCGCGTAAACCGTGGGATCGGGGATGCCCGCTTCGAGGAAGCCTCGCTGCCGTTCTCCACACTTGATGCACGCACCGCAGGGCAACTCACCGGCCGGCGCAATGCACGTGAACGTGAGGTGCAACGGCCACTCCCGACCACGGCGAATCACGTCCGACTTGTGGAGGTGGGCATAGGGTCGAAGGATGCGAACCGTGCTATTCATGCCGCGGCTCACGACCGAGGCCAGTCCATCGTAAAACTCGGGAGTCGCGTCGGGGAACGGATTCGAGGCGAGCGGTGCGGTCGCGAGTTCGGGAATGCCCTGGAGGCAGCACCAGATGAGCGGTTTCGCGAAGAGCAGGACGTTGCGGCCGGGGAGGAAGTCGGCATCGTTCGGGGCACGGGAATCGGGGGCCGCGTGGCCGGTGATGCTCCAGTGTTCGCCGTACACGTCGCCCGCCGGTTGGCTAAGCGTTGTCAGTGGCCGCAAGTTCGGGGAACGGATGGCTTCGAGAAATCGCTGGAGGTATTGCCGTTCGACGGCTTCCCAAAACAGCCCGGTTCGCACGTACAAGGGATGCACGACGGGATAGGCGCGGACGGCCTCGGCGAGCAGTACGGCGCTGTCCAACCCGCCACTCACGAGGACCGCGAGCGCGGTCTTCGGTGCGGCCGGTGGCCAAGCAAAAGCGGGTGATGAACTCACGCCGCTATTGTACTCACGGGCGGCCGGGCATCGGCGGTTGTGCGCCACCGCCCGGCCCGCCCGGTCCAAGGGGTCCGCCGCCCGGGCCACCAGGCGGGCCACCAGGCATCATACCTTGACCCTGTCCCGTGATCTTCCCCACGATGCTCGTCAGGACCGTCATCAACGGCTTGGTTTCGCATTCCGAATAAACGATGAACAGATCGCCGGACGAGGTCGCCCCGAATTGCGTCATCAGTTCGTTGGAGACCTGCTTGCTGCCGATGAACTTGTCCGCGAACTCCTTCCACCACTTCGGGGGATCGAGCGAGGAATCGTCTTGAGCTTTCACCAGATCGTCTTCCTTGAACTTCCTTTTAAGTTCGGAGGGGACGTCGCTGTCCTCGTACCAGAGGGCGACCTCGAACCGGACGGCCCGCGAACCGAGGCTGGCCTTGAACCCCATGCCGCGAGCCTTGGATGCGGTCGAGGCCGAGATGGTCAAGAACGCTCCCGAGTTGTCGTCCTTCTTCTCGGGTGCCTTCGGTCGGTTCGACGTATCGAGAACGTTGATGGTCCAGAACGTTCCGCGGGTGATGCGCTTGCCGAGAGGTCCGAGTCGCTTGTTGAGCGTGTCGCCATCCCTGTTCCCCGTCATCATTTTGCCGAAGACGTCGTCGCGCGTGCCGTACTCGCAAAGGACGATGAGCCGTTTGGTGGGTGCAAATACCTTGAGCGCGGCCCCGCCCCACAACTTCGGAATCGGGCTGACCGAGTAGTAGATCGCTCCGTCCTTCTTGCCTTCTTGGGCACCGGGCAGTTTCTTCAGATCCGCGGAGTCGAACTCTTTCTTGGTGCGGATGACGAGCGCTCCGCTGGTCTTGCCCCAGCCCTCGACCATGTAGTCCGGGAGTGCGGCGGCTTCGAGCCCGAGCGCCTTCGCCAGGGCTTCGATCGCCTTCTGGAAGCCGAGTTCCTTGTACGAGGGTTCGACCACCTTAATGAACTCGGAGTACTTGTGCATGTGCCCGATGTTCAACCCGACCGCATGAGTCGCATCTTCCGGCAGGTAGTTCATCATCTCGTAAGACGCGGGCTTGCGGCTGAAGAACCAGACCAGCAAACCGATGACCAACGAGAGGAACAGCACCGCGCCGATGATGACGAGGATGAGCGCCTTCTGGTTGGTCTCCTTCATCTTCGCTTTGCGCTTTTTGGGTGCCTTCTTGAGGCCGAGCTTGGCGGCATCCTCGGGCTTGGGCGCTTCCTTCTTAGGCGCTTCGTCTCCGGACTTCTTTTTCTTGGCCTTCCGTTCGCCGCGGTCGTCCGGCACCTCGCCCGTGTCCGGGTCCGGAGCGGGGAAGATGGCGTTGCACTCGGGGCATTCCACGTCCGTGCCGGGATCGGGGGTTTCCCCCAAACGCAACTTGGCCCGGCAATCGGGGCAACGGAGTTCGACGGCCATGAATTGCTCGCTCCCGAGGTAACGCGACGTGGATGCGTTCTATCTTACCGATCCTAACGGGTCCGACCGCTCCGAGGCAAGCTTCAAATGGCATCGGGTCTTGACGCGACCCCGTCGAAGCGTCAGGGTAGAAGTATTCCTCGCAGCCGGAGTGCGCTCATGAAGCTCGCCTGTTCCCTCGGCACCTTCGGATTGTTTCTCGCAATCGGTGCCTTCGCGCGAGAGCCAGCCCCACCCATCGCCTCGACCGGTCAGAAGGGCGAGCTCGTTCCCGCGCCGTTCCGGGCCTACATGGTCGCGGACGAACGCTTCGCTCCAATTGTCGCGGGGTCGAAGCTGCCGGAAGACCGCGATCCGAAGAACGTCACGGACCGCATCCACGATCTGGTGTGCGAACACGGGCTCAACCCCGTGATGGCCGTGTTCGTACGGGAAGACGCCAAGAATCAAGACAAGCTGACCGGCGTCGGCAAACTCGCCGCCGAAATGAACAAGTTGATGACGCTTCCGGATTATCGCGGGGCCAAGCTCGCCGGGTTCGTGATCTTCCTCAAAGTGGAGGGCCCTCTGAAATCGGTGACGATCGTGAATCCGGACAAATCGCAGACGGTCGTGGAACTCGACGCCGAATACCCGGACGACGAAAAACGCGACCTCCCCTATGCCGACGACATCCGCAAACTGGCGAGCGGGTTCAAAGCACCGAACGTGGTCTTTGGGCTCGCGCCGGCGAAGTCGAAGGCCGCGACGGCTTGGGCCATCGCGGACGACGATGAAGTGACGGTCGTGATCTTCAATCGCATCCGCGTGTTGAACCGTTGGAAGTTCAAGGCGGAGTCAGGCCCGACCGACGAGGAGATCAAACAGATCATCGGTACGGTGGAGGAATCGGTGATCGGCGCGAAGAAGTAACTCAAAACCCGGTTTCTGCTTTGGAAACCGGGTTTTTTTGGAGCTGCCAGAAACCCGGTTTCCAAAGCAGAAACCGGGTTTCGGTCTTCACACCTCCAGAAACCGCTGCAAGAACGGCCGCAAGATCGCCTCGGGAAACAGCACCCACGAGTAGTCGCGCCGCTTCAACACGCCGTTCGCACGAGACTTTACTTCCCCCTCCAACCGTTCGGCTTCGGCGATGGGCAGTTGCTTCGACACGTGCGGCCGCAACTTCTCGTTTAACTCCTGAATCTTCCGGAACCATCCGCCCCGCGCCGCCCGATCCGAAAGCGGCGGCTCCTCGTTCGTCAGTTCGATCCGGTCCGCCACCATTCGCAAAACTTGTGCATCGTCGAGCGCGGGCGGCAGCGCGTGACGCTGCGGGTTCCAATGTAAATCGCGAACGAGGCGTTGAGCCCGCTTCACGTCTTCATCCGTGGAATCGAAACTGGGAAGCGGCAGGTGCAGAGTAGCCGAGAGTACTTGGTACGCGGGCGGTTCGATGCCGAAGTAATCGCGGATGATGGCGTCGGTGACTTCGTCGTACTTGCCGCCGCCGATCCCGTGGATGAAGAAGTCGCCGAGGCAAAGTCGCGCGTAAAGCGTGAGCGTGAGGGCACGGGGGCGGAGCGAATTCGTGGAGTGTGCGGTCGCCGGCCTGCGCCGCCCGCCGGCCTCGATCGACCAAAAGGGAGCCTCGTGGGGTTCCAGTTCCGGTGCCGGGTGATTCGCGCTGCGGATGCGGTTGGCCCTGCGGTAGGCCCGAATCGCGGAGTTGTAGGCCTGGCGAAAATGGGGAAGATCGTCGAGGATGTGTCGAGCAAACCGCCGAAACGACTCAGTCTGTGCGAGCCGGCTCACGGGTAGTTCGAGATTGTCGCAGCCCCACTCGCGTTCCTGCGCGATCCGCATCTGCGTGAAGACTTCGCCCACGTTTTTCCCGTCGCCCCAGACGCTCGGCAACAGTGGCTCGAAGCCCCACTCCTTACACAATTCCGCCGCCCGTTGCGGGAAACTGCGGAACATCGCGGCGTCGACCACCGAGCGCGATTCGTAAGGTGAATCGTCGGGCCGATCGAACTTCACGATCTCGAGATGAACGGAATCGGGACTTCGATCTTGAAACGCGGGTAATCGAAGGAAGGGATACTTCAACGTGTCGTTGTCGACGATCAGGTTCAGCGAGAGACCACCAACTTTCTTGGCGAGTCCGTTCAAGGCGAAGTTCTTGACCCAGACGCCGGGATGAGAAAGTTCGGGCTGATGGCCTGCCAATAGTAGGGGGGTAAGCCCACTCTTGGCAACAGGTGGACGCTCCAGGCATTCCGAGACTTCCCGCCGCGCCCCAGCTCGGAACTCCCGCAGGCTCACTCCACAAATTCGCACGTCGTCGCGGTCGAGCAGTCGCCGGTTCGCATCGACGAGCCCGGGGATGGCGTCGAAGCCCGGTTCCGCGAGTACCGCCTCATTCGCGTTCGACGCAAGGAACCGTCGCGGCATCAACGCGACTCCGCACAGGCCGGCTGCAGCATCCCGCGGCCGGGCAGATGGTCGTGTTCCGCGGAAGCCAGCACGCCGCGATAGTATTCGAGGCGCTGCTCGGGGTCGTTCATCACGCCGCCGAAGGCGCGGCTCGGGTCGAGGTACAACCGCGGCACGCCGATCTCCTTCACGCGAAGGCCTTGCCGTGCGGCCTGAACCCAAAGTTGGAGTGGCATTCCCCAGCCCTGCTCCGTGATTCGCAACTTCTCCAGCGCCTCGCGGCGATACGCCTTGAAGCCGCAAAACGAATCGGTGAGGTCGAACCCATAGCGGGAGTTTACCTCGCGGGTGATCGTGGCGTTGATGAATCGCCGATCGCTCGGGGCCGGCGTGTCTTGCCGGAAGTCGCGGTAGTACCGACTGCCCGAAACGATGTCGCAATCGTGAATGGCTTCGAGCAAGACCGCGATGCGCGAAGGCTCGTGTTGGCCGTCGCAATCCATGGTCACGAGGACTTCGACATCGCGTTCCATCGCGAACTGAAACGCCGAGATCAGGGCCGCACCGTACCCGCGATTGGAGGTGTGATCCACGCGGACGATGCCGCTCTCGGCATCGAGCAACTTGCTGGTGCCGTCGGTCGAGCCGTCGTTCACCACGAGGATGTGAGAGCTGTATTGTCGAATTTGGGCGAGCACCTCGCGAACGTGCTTCGCCTCGTTGTAAACCGGCACGGCAGTGAGGATGCGGTTCGGCATGGATCGGCTTTCTTCCCAGGAGTCGGTCCGCGAGTTCACCCATTCTAGGGGGGCGACCCGCGCCGAAGCAAACGGCACGAGCCCGATCCGCGGTTCCCGACAATACGCGATTGCGGTTCGCAGCGTGTCGGTGGATAATACCGCGAGTAGGCTCCCGGCTTTCAGCCGCACGAAAGGCGTCCCATGAAGCGACTCTTCGCACTCGCCATCGTCGCATTCCTCGGTCAATCGAACGCGGCGTTCGCCCAATACCACCACCATCATTACGGTCCGGGGTTCGGAGGCGGCTTCGGCTACCAGAGCGGCTATCAGTTCTCGTTCAACGGGCCGGGCTACCGGTTCTCCAGCTACTCGTACTCGCGCGGGTTTTATGCCGCGCCGATCGTGCCCTTCTCCTATTCCTACGGCTGGGTGCCCGCGGCTGGTCCAGGGTTCGGCCCCGGCTTCGGAAACCCGTTCTTCCTGCCGGCTCCGCCCTTCGCCGGGCCGATCCTTCCCGTGGCAAACAACGTGCCAGCCAACCCGGATGCGGCACCGATACGGAACCGAAACGACGGCGCGCCCGCCCTCGCCGTGAAAGGGGAATTCCTCGTCATTTCCCCGAAGGGCACCTCGACGACGCGGGTGGGTGAAGGCGGCACCATTTCGCCCGCGGTCGATCGCGTAGCCCCGCCGCCGGAACGGCTTCCTCCCGCGTTCCGCTTCGACCCGTTCGCGGATCGACGGGCGTTGGGAGAACGGGATTTGCCGAAGCTCGACCCAGCCGCCGAAGCGGCGGACCAAGTGAAAAGGGCTCGCGAATCGTTCGCGGTCGAGGAGTATGGCCGGGCCGTGGAGCACCTCGACCGGGCACTGCGAGCCCAGCCCGACGACGTGCGCGCGACCTTCCTGAAGGGGCAGGCCCAGTTTGCCGCGGGGCAGTACACCGAGGCCGTTGCCACGATTCAGGCCGGGATCCAGGCAACGCCCAACTGGGCGGCGAACGGCTTCCAGGTAAAAGGTCTGTACGCCAAGCCCGAGCAGTTCGAGGCCCAACTCGCGGAGTTGCGAAAAGCCACTGCCGCGAACCCGACCCAGCCGAGCCTCCAGTTCCTACTCGCCTATCAACTCTGGTTCAGCGGCGAACGCCCCGAAGCGACCAAGCTCTTTCAGGATTTGGCGAGCCGGCTCAAGGATCCGAGCGCGGTCGAACCCTTCCTGCGGAAGTAAGGAGAGCAAGGCCGCATACGCATTCCGCGTCCTTCGGTATAACCACGGTAGACGCGCGATCATCCGTGGTGACCTTTCATGCTGTTGATGTCTTGCTCGAATTTGTCGCGCGGGTACGACGCCACGCCGCTCTTCGAAGGCGTGTCGTTTGAAATCCACGCCGGGAAGCGCATCGGATTCGTCGGGCCCAACGGCGCGGGAAAGAGTACGCTCCTCCGCATCCTCGCCGGACAAGACCTGCCTGACTCCGGCAAAGTCTCGCTCCATGCCGGTGCTCGCTTCGGCATGTTGCAGCAAGACGCGACCTTCGCTCCCGGCCGCACGCTCTTCGACGAAGCCAAGTCCGCGTTCGACGAACTGCTCGCCACGCAGAAGGAATTCGAACGCGTCGCCGAGGAGATGGCCACGTGTGTGGACGAGACGAAGC
>JAYTGN010000044.1:0-7429 GCA_043733485.1 Gemmataceae bacterium | reverse complement strand
GTGACGGTGGGTTTCATGGAACGTCCTGTTCGGGTAGTGGAGTCGCCCCCTCTTACCCAAACCCCGCCATCACCACCAGAGAGATTGGTTACACCCTGTTCGCCCACAGCAACTCGGGCAACCCGACGCTGGGCGAACAACTCGAACTCAACGTCATCACGGCCGTGGTGATCGGCGGGGCGAGCCTGAGCGGCGGGAAGGGAACCGTGACCGGCGCGATGTTGGGCGTCGCGATCATCGGGCTGATCAATAACGGGGTGAGCTTGTTTAACGTGCCGGTGGAAATGCAGTACATTCTGATCGGCGTGCTGCTACTGGCGAACGTGGCCTTGAACCAGTGGCGTCGCGGGCGGTGAACGCGTCGGGCTGCCATCGCAACGTGGCAGCCCGACCGGGTTCGGTCACTTCTTCTCGAGCGCCTTCAAGAACTTCTCGGGGTTCTCCATGAACGCATCGCGGCAACCCGAGCAGCACACGAAGTACTGCTTGCCCTGATACGAGACGGCGATCGAAGCGGCCCCGCCGGTGACGATGCACTCGGGCTTCTTGGCTCCGCCGGCGAACGACTCGCCGTCCTTATTGCCGTTCATCGTGTAGGCGTTTGAGAAGAGCCCCTTCCCGCCGTCTTGCTTCTCGACCTTGAAGGCGAAACGAATGCCGTCGGCCAGGGTGTTCATCGTGATGCGGGTGACGTCGCCGGTCTTGGCGTTCTTGCTTTCGAGCTTGAGCCCGCCGCTCTTGAGCAGGTCGCCTTCAAAAGTTTGTTCGCTTTTATCGGTGGCTACGAGCGCGAGCACGTACTTCTTCTTGTCCACGGAATAGGTCAGTTCACCCTTCGAGTAATACTTCCCCTTGCCTTCGGCGAACGCCACCTTGATGGTCGGTTGGTCGGCTTTGAACTTCCACGACCAGTCGATCTTCTCTTTCCAGGCCTCGGTCTTCCCGCCGACTTTCTGGATGCCCTCGACGTTCCAGATCCCCATGAAGTCTTGAACTTCCTGAAGGGCTTTCTTGGCCTTGGCCGTTTCGCCGACAGTGGGCTTGGGAGTGTCGGTGGCACCCGAGAGGCCGATGGCCGCGAGGAGTGCAGACGCGAGACCGGTGAACCTTCGAAACATGACGATCCTCATGAAATGTGAATGGCGGTGTGGATTGTTGGCGGCGGGTAGACCTTCGACGCTCCGAACGAGCAAGGAGTTCCACGAGTTGATATTGTAACGGAAACGGGGGCGGATTGTGTTGAGTCGAGCTTTGAGTTATGAAGGATCGACACCGCAAGGAGAAGACGATGGCCAAGCCGATCACGTACACAGTAACCGACGGGAAACTGGTGCTGACCCTCGAAGTCGCGGAGGAAGGTGGCTTCACCGTCACTGCGCCATTCATCCAGGGTTTGGTCACCGAAGCGGATACCCTCGATGAGGCTTTTGAAATGGCGCGAGACGCTGCGTCAGCGCTCAAAACCGCCCGAACGAAGTCCAAGCGGATGGCGATTTCTGGAAAGAGGTGAGTTATCTTTCGGGCAGGTCCGGTCCTTCCCTCAGTGAAAGAGTTCTCGACCCTACACAGGAGGAAGGATGAATCGTCGCAATTTTGAGGAACACCTCCGCGATCACGGCTGCGAGTTCCTCCATCGTGGGGGAAAGCACGACATCTGGTGGAACCCATCAAACGAGAAGCTGTCCTCCGTGCCTCGCCATCGAACACTTCGCAAAGGTACTGTCCGTGCAGTCTGTCGCGAACTCAACGTCCCCCGTCCAGACGGCCTGTAATCACTCCGCCATCAGCGCCTGCAGGGCGACGTTGTTCAGCGCCGGGTCGAGGACGGCCAGCAACGCCTCGCGAATCTCCGTCGCCTCGGCGAGCGGCTTCCCATCTTTCTGAACCCGCAAATCGCCGGCGATCGCCTTCTGAACCAAAGCCTCCAGAATCGCGGTGCGGTCCCGCGTACCATCCAGCAGCGGCAACAATCGCAAGTCCAGGTCCGAGAGCTTCACCAGTTCGTGACGGCGATTAGCCACGGACACCGCCCCCAGCACCACCCGTTCCCGCGCGGAATCGATGACCCGCGGCTTCTCACCTACCACGCGCGAAACTTGAATCGACACGGCGTGAAGTTCGATCAGGTCGGACGAAATGTACGTGTTCACGAGGCCGAGCGACAGCGTCTTGGCGTCCTCCTCGGCCACGACCGGGTCGTTCGGATTGCCCCCGAGCAGTTTGCGCGCCTCCTGACGGAGCTCCTCGAAGGGAATCGTCGAAGGCCAGCGTTGGTTCATCAACTGCATCGACGCCTTCAACAGCGGCCGGTTCGTCGAGAGCGTCATCCCGCTGCGGGTCTGGTACTGTTCGGGCTCTTCGTTCGTAATGTTCGGCTCCGTCTTGCCGGCTGGCTTCCCGTTCGAAATCACGTGCAAGTTGCGCAGGCTGCTCGGCTCGATCGTCCAGTTCGGAACGGATTTCTCCGGCACGAGCAGCGTCTCGCGGAACATGCGGTTCCGCAGGAAGTCCATGTATTGTTCGGTCTGGATCTGATCGGGTGCGAGGGTCTTGAGCGTCTTCTGCACCTCGGGGCCGAAGTTGCCGGTGACCATCGTGGGAAGTCGAGCTTCGCCCAGGTAGCGAAGGCCGTGCGTCCGCGCCATCGCGATGAACTGGTGGAAGTAGAGCGGGTCGTTCACCTGCTCCAGATGCTCGTGGTAGAGGTAGTTGTCCGACTGGTTGCGGATGCTTTCGAGTTCGGTCTTGAGCAGCGACGAGTACGGGCCTTCCTGGCGAACGGAGGTGGCGAGGAAGTCCAACAGTGCCCGGGCCTGCTGCACGCGTTGCCGTGCATCGGTGAAGCGGTTCGAGTGGAACTGCATCATGTCGCGAATCATGCCCCGCATGTGCCAGCCGGGGTACGTGTTGTAGCTCACGTAGGCGACGCCGTTGGGCTGAAGCCGCTGCGCGAAGATGGTAAAGATCTTTTCGCGCACCTCCGTGGGCACCCAGGAGAAGACACCGTGGACGATGATGTAGTCGAACTGCCCGTACGATTCGTCCACGTCCATGATGCTGGCGTGGCGGAGCGAGACGTTCTTCAGCCCGATTTTCTGAATGAGCCGCTGGCCGTCTTCGACCTGCCTCGCGGAGAGGTCGATGCCGACCCACTGGCTCTTGGGGAAAGCCTCGGCAATGGAAACGATGTTCCCGCCGGCGGCGCAGCCGAGTTCCAGCACCCGGCACGTCTCCACAGGTGGCGGCTTGATCCCGAAAAGCGTGGCCACGACCGCCAACCGGCTCGGGTGCGTCTGCGCGTAAGGGTGACTCTCGTAGGGCATCTCGTCGTACGTGTTCATCGGCGGAGCGGCGAGCGGTTGCATGGCGGCACTCGGGAGGAAGCTAGCGTCATCGCACGGTCCGGCATATCATAGCGTTTGCCCCCGGCACCGCACTCCCGCACTCCCGCCCAAGAACTAACCACAGAGGCACAGAGACACAGAGACAGACAAATGATTCTTTCAGAGTGTACGTTCCGACGTGAACCCGTTTGGCGGTCGCGTTTGCCCTCGAAATCGTTTTCGCTCTGTTTTTTCTACTCTGTGTCTCTGTGCCTCTGTGGTTAGAAAACTCCCCGAGGTCGCATCATGTCGCGTCGTCCCGCCTGGCTCCTTTCCCTCGTCGCGTTCGGCCTCGGCGTGCTCGCCATCCTCTCCGCGGGAAGCACGCGCGTCGCCATGGGTCAGCCCAAGCCGCTCATCGTAACGCCCGCCCCGCAAGCCCCAACCCTTACGACTCCCGTGACGCTTGGAATGAAGCCGGGTGCCAGCCTCGACCTCGTGCTGAGCGGCACGAACCTCAACGACCCCACCGGCGTGCTGCTCAGTTGCCCCGGCAAGGTTTCGATCGTGCCGGAAGCCAAGGATGCCAAGCCGAACCCGGCGAGTGTGAAGCTGAAGGTCGAACTCGCGGCCGACGCACCCGTGGGTTTGCACACGATTCGCGTGGCGACCAAGCAGGGCATCTCGAACTTCCGCCCATTCTTGGTGGATGATCTGCCCGCCGTGGAGGAAATCGCTACGAACCGCACCAAGGAGACGGCTCAGGATGTGCCCGCGTCGTGCGTCGTCAATGCCCGCACCGATGCCGAGGCGTCCGACTTCTTTAAAGTGAAGGTGGTCGCCGGGCAGAAGTTGACCTTTGAAGTGCTCGCTCGGCGAATCGGCTCGCCGCTCGATCCGATCATCGTGCTGCACGATGGGAAGTCGAAGCGCGAACTGCCCGATCTGTATGCGGACGATACGCCTGGCTTGCAGTCCGATTGCCGGCTCACGCACACGTTCAAGGAAGCGGGTGAGGTGCTGGTTGAAGTTCGCGACACGACCTACCGCGGCGGTGCCGACTTCTTTTACCGCCTCCGCATTGGCGAATTCCCCAGTGCGATCACGGCATTCCCACTCGCGATTCAGCGCGGCATCGAGACCAAAGTCGGCTTCGCCGGCCCCGGTGCGGACGACATTCCCGCGATCTCCTTGAAGGGGTCCGTCGATCCGATTGCGGTTGCGATGAACTTGAGCCCGAAGCGGGCGACGGGCACCAGCGGTTGGCCGCTCCAGGTCCACTTGACGGCCGAGCCGCAGATCGTGGAAGTGGAACCGAACAACACCCCGGACAAGGCCACGAAGCTCACCGTGCCCGGCGGCGTGTCGGCCCGCTTCCTCGACAAAGGCGACGTCGATCACTTCGCCATCGCGGGCAAGAAAGGCCAGAAACTCATCGTCTCGGCACTCACTTACGAAGTGAACTCTCCCGCGGAAGTACTCGTTCGCGTACTCGATGCGAAGGGCGCGGAACTGGCCCGCAGCAACCCGACGGCGGCGACTCGCTTCGAGTTCACACCTGCTGCCGACGGCGAGTTCACGCTCGCCTGCGAACACCTGAACTATCTGTTCGGACCGAACGAGGTCTATCACCTGTCCGTGGTTCCCGCGGCTCCAGACTTCGACGTGTCGCTCGCGCTGGATCGTTGTGAGGCGGCGGCAGGCGGCGGCACCTCCGTCGCCGTGGCGAACGTCGCACGACTCAACGGCTACGCGGGGCCTGTCGAGCTGAGCATTGCCGGCGACGCGGCCCTCTCGGGCACGTTCACACTGACTGCTGGGCAAACCCAAGCCTTCGTGCCGCTCCTCGTGAAGCCGGGCACCAAGCCAGGCGCGTACAACTTCCAGGTGAAGGCGACGGCGAAGGTCGAAGGTAAAGACATCGTGCGCTACGCGACGCTCACCGACTTCGTGAAGGTCAACCTCGGCGGCATCCCGAACCCGCCGCTAAATTTGTTGAACGGCTGTGCGATGGCCGTGATTGAGAAGCCGCCGTTCACGGTGAAGTTCACGGCGGAGCCCGCTTCCATCGAAAAGGGCAAGGCCGGCAAGTTGCTGGTCGAGGCGACGCGCGAGAAGGAAGCCGACGCGGACATCACGCTCGTGCCGCTGTTCGTGCCGGCGAACATCACGCCCGTGGTGAAGCCGATCCCGAAGGGCATGACGAAGGCCGACGTAGGACTGACCGTTGCACCGGCCGCAGCCGTCGGTCCGACGCCGATCGTGATCCGCGCCACAACCAAGATCGGCGGCAAGGACTACATCTTTACCCCGCCGCCGACGATCCTCGACGTGACCGAGCCGAAGAAGGTCGAGCCCAAGAAGGAAGAGCCGAAGAAGGTCGAACCCAAGAAGAAGTGAGTGCTGAACGGTCGCATCAACTCGACGAACGCACGACGAGAGCGATGAGGATCGCGACCACCACGAGTACGCCGCCGATCGTGGCGCCCACGATGATGCGGGCCTGCAATCGCTCCCGTCGACGAGCGGATCGTTCGTCGTCGTGCATAGGTTCATCCTCGCAGTTGCTTTACCATACCCGCAAGAATCGCGGCGATGTTCCAGGCGTCGTCGTGACCGCGGTGGTGCGTGCCTTCTAGTTGAATTCCCGCCAACTCGAGCGCCTGCGGCAAACCCACCTCGTTCGGCAACCCACGCCCGATGGCGAACAATGTCTTCGCGTTCAGGTGCGTCGGCCCGAACGGATAGCGCACGCCCGTCTCGCGGCACTGCTTCTCGAACTGCCGGCGATCGTAGTCTCCGAAGCTGGCCCAGAGCCGGTCGTGCGACAGGTACTCTTCCTCGAGAATCCGGCACGCATCTTTGAAGGCGATGCCGCCGCTCACCTGTTCCTGCGTGAGCGTGGTGAGTTCCGTGCAGAATTCGCCGACGGTCGAGCGCTCGGGACGAACGAGGATGCTGCGCTTTTCCAACCGGCGACCGGTGGCCAATTCCAGCGGGCAAAGGCCGACCTCGATGATGTCGTTGGACATGTTCCTGGGTGGGTAGCCGCCCTTCCAACAGGTCGATTCGATGTCGATGACGAGAATCTGATCGAGGCGCTTGGCCATGGGGAAACCTGCTCGCTGAGTTGCCTTGAGCCCGAGGAATGGATAGTTCCAGTTCCATGATCACTCGCACGTCGCTACTCAGTGTATTGCCGCTGTTCCTGCTCGCGATCCCGGCCGGAGCGGAAGCCACGCCCGAACTCGATGCGTGGCCGCATCCGAAGGGGTACGTTTGCTACCGCACGCCGGCCGCGATCGCAATCGACGGCAAGGCCGAGGATGCGTGGAATGCCGCCCCATGGTCCGATCCGTTCGTGGACATCGAAGGCGACAAGAAGCCCGCTCCACGCTTTAAAACGCGCATGAAGATGCTCTGGGACGACGAAGCACTTTACATTCTCGCCGAACTGGAAGAGCCGGACGTGTGGGGCACGCTCCGCGAGCACGATTCGGTGATCTTTCACGACAACGATTTCGAAGTCTTCCTCGACCCGGACGGCGACAACCACAACTACGGCGAACTCGAACTCAATGCCTTGAACGCGACGTGGGATCTGCTGCTCACGAAGCCCTACCGCGACGTCGGGGGCAAGGCCGTACACGCCTGGGAGATCAAAGGCCTCAAGACGGCCGTGAGCGTGGACGGCACCTTGAACAAGCCAGGCGACAAGGACCGCGGCTGGATGGTCGAGATTCGCTGGCCCTTCTCGGGATTGCAAGAACTGGCGAAACCCAAGACGTTCCCGCCGCGGGACGGGGATCAGTGGCGAATCAACTTCTCGCGCGTCGAGTGGCGCAGCGAGGTCGTGGATGGTGCCTATCGCAAGTTGAAGGGCAAGGAAGACAACTGGGTCTGGTCGCCTCAAGGAATGATCGACATGCACCGGCCCGAGCGCTGGGGCTACCTGCAGTTCAGCACGGCCTTGCCGGGCAAGGCGACGTTCCAGAGCGATCCGGACTGGCCGACGCGCGATCTGCTCCACCGCGTTTACCACGCTCAGAAACACCACTATAAAACGACCGGGAAATTCGCGTCGGCACTCGCACCGCTCAATTTGC